>CAZYXS010000065.1:0-7258 GCA_964650955.1 uncultured Desulfuromonadales bacterium
CGTCGATGCGCACCCGCACGAAGCCGTCGGCCTGCAGCTGCTTCAGCTCCTTGCGGTACTCCCCCTTGCGGCCGCGCACGATGGGGGCGAGGATCAGCAGCCGCGTCTTCTCCGGGTAGGCGCCGATGCGGTCGACCATCTGCTGCACCGTCTGCGAGGCGATCTCCTTGCCGCAGGCCGAGCAGAAGACCTGGCCGACCCGGGCGAAGAGCAGACGCAGGTAATCGTAGATTTCGGTGGCGGTGCCGACTGTGGAGCGGGGGTTTTTCGAGGTGGTCTTCTGCTCGATGGCGATGGCGGGGGAGAGGCCGTCGATGGAATCGACGTCCGGCTTCTCCATCTGCTCCAGGAACTGCCGGGCGTAGGCCGACAGGCTCTCCACGTAGCGGCGCTGCCCCTCGGCGTAGATGGTGTCGAAGGCCAGGGTCGACTTGCCCGACCCGGAGACGCCGGTGATCACCACCAGCTTGTCCCGGGGGATCGCCAGGTCGATGTTCTTCAGGTTGTGCTCGCGGGCACCCTTGATGAGGATCTTGTCGGACATGGAGATCAGAATCCAGGAGTCAGAATTCAGGAGTCAGAATTTGGATTTCTCCTGAATTCTGGATTCTGACTCCTGAATTCCCAGGTTTATATATGTTTCGCCATTTCGCTTGCCATGGCGATCGCCGCCACCAGGCTGGCGGTGCCGGCCTGGCCGGTGCCGGCGATGTCGTAGGCGGTGCCATGGTCGACGCTGGTGCGCACGATGGGCAGCCCCAGAGTGACGTTGACCCCGTCCTCGAAATGGAGCAGCTTCAACGGGATCAGCCCCTGGTCGTGGTACATGCAGATGACCGCGTCGCAGGCCCCCTTGGCGGCAAAGTGGAACAGGGTGTCGGCGCTGTGGGGGCCACTGGCGTCGATCCCGTCGGTGACCGCGGCGGCGATGGCGGGGGTGATCAGGCGCTCTTCCTCGTCGCCGAACAGCCCCTCCTCCCCGGCATGGGGGTTGAGGGCCAGCACCGCCAGACGCGGCCGCGTCAGGCCGAAAAAGCGCCGCAGGCTGGCGTCGGTGATGCGGATGGTGGCGAGGATCTCGGCGGTGGTCAGCACCCGCGGCACCTCGGCCAGGGCCAGGTGGGTGGTGACCATGCAGACCCGCAGGCGCGCGCCGGCCAGCATCATCACCACCTTGTCCACCCCGCAGCGGGCGGCGAGCAGCTCGGTATGGCCGGGGAAATCGCAGCCGGCGGCGTGGATCGCCGCCTTGCTGATGGGCGCCGTGACCATGCCGGCGGCCAACCCCTGCCGGCAGCGGTTGCAGGCCCACTCGATGTAGTCGGCCATGGCCCGGCCGCACTCGGGGGTCGGGCGACCGTACTGCAGCGCGGCGGCTGGGAGGGCGGAGAGGGCGTGGACGGCGAGGGTCCGCCCGCCGATCTCCAGAAGGTGGCTGGCCAGGCCGCTGCCGTAGCTCTCCCGGCACCCGGCGCCGAAAATGGCCGCCGCCCGCGCCAGCACCCCCGGGTCGCCGGCCACCAGCAGCGGCCGCGCCGGAGCGTCGAACGCCCCCTCCAGCAGTGCCTTGACGATCAGCTCCGGGCCGACCCCGGTGGGGTCGCCCATGGTCAGGATCAGGGGTTGTTCCATCTTGCTCCTCCGCATCGCCACAGGCAGTCGGCGCATAAGCGGACGCCGCCCGGGGATCCCTCCCAGGGCGGCGTCCAGCGGATTCCGGCGGCTCGGGCTGAATCAGCCGCGGATGTCGATGTAGGCGCCGCTCTTGAGCCCTTCGGCCCAGCGCTTGAACTGCTCTTCGGTCTTCTGGTCCATCAGGGTCTTGCGGATGCTGTCCTTGACGCTGTCGAACTGCTGCACCTTGCCGGAGCTCTTTTCCACTACCTTGAGGATGTGCAGGCCGCCGGCGGCCTCGATGAGGTCGCTGATGCCCCCTTCCTTGAGACCGGCCACCGCGGTGGCAAAGGCCGGGGTGATCTCCCCTTCGGCGAAGGAGCCCATGTCCCCCCCTTCGGCGCTGCCTTCCTGCTTGTAGCTCTGCAGCACCACGCCGAACTCCTCCCCCTGGCGCAGCCGGGCGAGGGCGCCGGCGGCCTTGGCCCGCACCGCGCCGAGCTGCTCGGGAGTGCTGACCTTGAGAGGAAAGGTCAGGCGGGAGAGGCGGGTGCTCGGCTCTTCGCGGAACTGGTCGATGTTGTCGCGGAAGTAGTCGCGGATCTCCTGGTTGGTCACCTCGACCTTGCTCTGCACCTCCCGGCCGATGAGCTTGAAACGCAGGATCTGCTTGCCGAGGGTTTCCTTGTACTCGTCGAACCCCATCCCCTGGGCCTTGAGAGCCTCCTGCAGCTGCTCGCGGGTCAGCTTGTTCTGCCGCTGCACGTCGCGAATGGCGGCTTCGATCTCCTCCTCGTTGACCTTGAGGCCGAGTTCGGCAATCTTCTGCTGGATCAGCGACTCTTCGATGAGGCCCTCGAGAACCCGGCTGCGCAGAGCCTCCCGATCGGCCGAGCCCTTGCCTTCGGCCGCCGCCCGGGCGGCCAGTTCCTTGTCGAGCTGGACAGAGGTGACCACCTCATTGTTGACCACGGCCACGATCCGGTCGACGATCTGCGCGGCGGCGGTGGTCGCCAGCGCCAGCAGCAGCCCGGTTGCAAGCAGCGATTGTTTCATCTGTCCCTTTCCGCGCATCTCGGCCCGGCGGCCCGGTGCGGTTCAAGCTCCTACAGGAGCGACCATTTTACTTCGATCTTGGAACGGCCCCGCATATCCACCAACCACTGCTGGTAGGCCAGCTCCTCCTTTTCCGCCCGCAGTTCGTGGCGGATTTCATCCCGCACCTGGTTGAGGGTCAGGCGCACCGCCTCCCGCCGCTCTTCCACCTGGAAGATGTGGAAACCGTATTCGCTGCGCACCAGGTCGCTGATCTGGCCGACGGGGAGGGTGAAGACCACCTGGTCGAACTCCGCCGGCATCTCCCCCCGGCTGAAATAACCCAGGTCACCCCCATGCTCGGCGTCGGGGGAGAGGGAGTGCTGCCGGGCCACCTCCTCGAAGGGCTGCCCCTCCCGCAGCAGGCCGAGGATGCGTTCTCCTTCCTCCTGGCTGGCCACGACGATCTGCCGGGCACGCACCTGCTCGGGGCGATCGAAATCGGCCTGGTTCTCCTCGTAGTAGGCGGCGACCTCCTCGTCGCTGACGCTGACGTCGGGGTAGACCACCTGGCGGGCCAGCTTTTCGATGAGCAGGCTCTGCTCCAGCTCCTTGCGCCACTGCTCCAGGGTGATCCCCCGCTCTTTGAGCATCTCCTCGAAGGCCCCGTCCGGATAGTCCCGCCGGTATTCGGCCAGGACCGCCTCCACCTCGGCGGAGGTGACGGTGATCTTCTGCCGAGCCGCCTCCCCCAGGGCCAGTTCCTGGTCGATGATCTGCACCAGGAAGGAGCGCTCCAGCTCCGCCTTCTCCTCGGGAGTCAGGCTCTGCTCGCTGCTCAGGGTCTTGGCGAACTCGGCCTTGAACTGGCTGACGGTGACGGTGCGGCCGTTGATGCTGACCAGCACCGGGTCGGCGGCGTCCTTGTCCCGGCTGCAGGCGGTGAGGGCGCAGAGGAACATCAGCAGCAGGGTGAGATGACGGGTCGAACGGGGGGAAATCATATCTTCTCGGCTTTCCTTGCTCCGAACGGTATTTATTGGGACCAAACAGCCGGTGGGCTGGCCCAGCTTAGCCAAGCAGGTTAGCACAATTAAAGAAATGCCTGCAATTCTTTTTTCGCCAACGCCAGGATCTCCTCCCCCTCGAGGCGGCCGCTGCGAATGGCCAGGCGGAAGTCGGGGGAGAAACCGTAGCGCTGCGGCTGGGCCTGCAGCAGGGCCAGGATCTTCTCGGGCGGCACCGGGGTGCGGGCATGGAAACCGAACACCAGCTGGCGACCGTCGTATTCGGCCAGTTCGATGCGCAACCGCTTGAGCAGCACCCGCAGTTTCATCACCTCCAGCAGCAGCGCCGCCGGCTCGGGCACCTCGCCGTAGCGGTCGCGCAGTTCGTCGACCACGGTGTAGAGCTCCGTCTCAACCTCGGCGGCGGCCAGTTTCTTGTAGAAGACCAGCCGCTGGTTGGGATCGGGAACGTAGCTCTCGGGCAGGAAAGTAGAAAGACCAAGGCGGATTTCCGGGTCGAGCTTGTCTTCCCGGGCCAGCCCCTGCAGCTCCTGGATGGTCTCCTCGAGCAGCTCCGAGTACATCTCGAAACCGATGGCCTCGATCTGTCCCGCCTGGCGGGCGCCGAGCAAATCGCCGGCCCCGCGCAGCTCCAGGTCGTGGCTGGCGATGCGGAACCCGGCGCCGAGTTCGGTGAGCTCCTGCAACACCTTGAGGCGGTCGCGGGCCTCCCGGGTCAGGCTCCCCTCGCCGGGGATCAGCAGGTAGGCGTAGGCGCGCCGGTCGGAGCGGCCAACCCGGCCCCGCAGCTGGTAGAGCTGGGAGAGGCCGAAGCAGTCGGCGCGGTTGACGATCATGGTATTGGCGCGGGGAATGTCGAGGCCGTTTTCGATGATGGTGGTGGAGACCAGCACGTTGCTGCGCCCCTCGATGAAGCCGATCATCACGTCCTCGAGCTCGTGCTCGTTCATCTGCCCGTGGCCGACGGCGACCTTGGCCTCGGGGACCAGCCCCCGCAGCAGTTCGGCCATGGCGCCGATGGATTCGACCCGGTTGTGGACGAAGAAGACCTGCCCGCCGCGGCGCAGCTCCCGCAGGATCGCTTCGCGGATCAGTTCCTCGTCGAAGCGGGTGACGTAGGTGCGGATCGCCAGGCGGTCCACCGGCGGGGTGTCGATGACCGAGAGGCTGCGCAGCCCCATCATGCTCATGTGCAGGGTGCGGGGAATGGGAGTGGCGGTGAGGGTCAGGGTCGCCACCTCGGCCCGCAGCTGCTTGAGCCGCTCCTTGTGGCTGACCCCGAAGCGCTGCTCCTCGTCGACGATCACCAGGCCGAGATCCTTGAATTTCACATCCCGCTGCAGCAGCCGGTGGGTGCCGATGAGGATGTCGACCCGCCCGGCGGCGGTGGCCTCGAGCACCTTCTTCTGCTCCCCCGGGGTGCGGAAGCGGGAGACCATGTCGATGTGCACCGGATAGCCGTCGAAGCGCTGGCGGAAGGACTCCAGGTGCTGGCGGGCGAGGATGGTGGTGGGAACCAGCACCGCCACCTGCTTGCCGTCGAGCACCGCCTTGAAGGCGGCGCGGATCCCCACCTCGGTCTTGCCGTAGCCGACGTCGCCGCAGACCAGGCGGTCCACCGGCCGCCCCGACTGCATGTCGGCGAGCACATCGTTGATGGCGGCGAGCTGGTCGGGGGTCTCTTCGTAGGGAAAGGCGGCCTCGAACTCCTTAAACATGCGGTCGGGTGCAGAGAAGGAGAAAACCTGGCTCATCTGCCGGCGGGCGTAGAGCTTGAGCAGCTCCCGGGCCAGCTCCTCGATGGCGGCGCGGGCCTTGACCTTGGCTTTCTCCCAGGCGCCCCCCCCCATCTTGTCGAGGCGCGGCCGATGCCCCTCGCCGCCGACGTACTTCTGCACCTTCTCGATGCGCTCCACCGGCACGTAGAGCTTGTCCTCGCCGGCGTACTCGAGATGCAGGAAATCCCCCTCGGTCTGCCCCATCTTCAGGTGCAGCAGGCCGTGGTAGATGGCGATGCCGTGGTCGGCGTGGACCACGAAATCCCCTTTTTTCAGCTCGGCCAGGCTCGAGAGCAGGGCCTTGGCGCGGGCCTCGGAGAGGCCGCGGCGGCGGCTGCGCAGGCCGAAGATCTCCTCTTCGGTGATCACCGCCAGCTTCTCGTCGGGCAGGCGGAAGCCGGCGGAGAGCTCGCCCAGGGACAGCTTCAACTCCCCGGGGCGCAACTGCCGCAGGCCCGCCTCGGGATCGATCCCGGTCCGCAGGCCGTGGGGCTCGAGCAGGTCGAGGAGGCGTTCGGCCTGGCCGCGCTGATGGCAGACCAGCAACAGCTTCCAGCCGGTCTGCTGCCACTGGCGCAGGCGCTCGGCCAGGGGACCCAGGCCGGGGTGTTCATGGCGGTCGGCGGGGCGCAGGTCGCCGTTGCCCTCGGCGGCGAAGCGCAGCCGGGTGCGCTGCTCCTGGCCGTCGAAGACCTGCAGGGAAATCAGCTCGAGCCGCCGGCGCAGGGAGAGCTCCCGCTCCAGCTCGGCGGGGGGGAGGAACATCTGCGCGGCCTCGACGAACAGCTCCCCTCGCTGGCGCAGCCGCGCCACTCCCGCCTGCACCTCGGCGGCAAACTCGTCGGCGGTCCGCTCCAGCGCCGGCGGGTCCTGCAGCACCCAGCGGGCCTTGGGCAGGTAGTCGAAGAGGCTGTCGAGGCCGCCGTAATTGAGGGGGAGCAGGAAGGCCCGGCCGGGGGCGAGCAGCCCCTCCCGGACCTCCTCCAGCACCGCCTCGCGCTGGGTGCGGGGGATGCCGAGGGCGTCACAGCGCTCCTTGAGGCCGCGGGCGAAGGTCTCCAGGTGCTCGCCGGCCAGCACCATCTCCCGGGCCGGCAGCAGCAGCAGTTCTTCCAGTTCCTCGTCCCGGGAGCGCTGAGTGGCCGGGTCGAAGGGGCGCATGCGCTCGATGTAGTCGCCGAAAAATTCGATGCGCACCGGTTCCTGGCGGGAGGGGGGATAGATGTCGAGCAGGTCGCCGCGGGCGCTGAAGGTCCCCCGGTCCTCCACCAGCGGGACGGCAGCGTAGCCGAGCTCGGTCAGGCGCCGCAGCAGGGTGGGGCGGGGGTACTCCTCCTCGGTGATCAGCAGCTCCCGCAGCCCGGCCAGTACCTGGCGGGGCTGCACCCGCTGCAGCAATGCCCGAGGGGTGCAGACCAGGGCCCGGGCCCGCCCCTCGTGCAGGGCGGCCAGGGTGGCGATGCGGGCCGCCTCCACCGCAGGGTGGGGGGTCAGGGGTTCGTAAGGGCGGACTTCCCAGTGGGGAAAGAAGCAGATTTCCTGGGGCTGACCGTGATAGAAGGCGAGGTCCTGGGCGAACTGCTGGGCCAGTTTCTGCTCGGCGCACAGCACCACCAGGGTTTCGTCCCCCGCCGCCAGCTGCTCGGCCAGCAGGTGGGCGGCGCTGGAGCCCTGCAGGCCGAGCAGTTCCACCCGGATCGCTCCGGCGCGCAGAGTTTCGGTCAGGGTGCGACTGGTGGCATGGTGCAGATCGGCGGATGTGAGCAACGGGTCCATAAACCGGTGGCGGGGCGCTCCCGGGGA
>CAZYXS010000065.1:7268-17582 GCA_964650955.1 uncultured Desulfuromonadales bacterium
CCCCGCGGCAGGGGTGAGGCGCAATCTAGTCGCGGGGGACGGCGAGCATCCGCTCCAGGGTGACCCGGGCCTTGGCGGCCACCTCGGCCGGCACGGTGATCTGCGGGCTGAGGGTCTGCAGGCTCTTCAGGACATCCTCCAGAGAGGTCAGCTTCATGTTCGGGCAGATCAGGCGGGTGGTGGGCAGATAGAACTGCTTGTCGGGGTTCTCCCGCCGCAGCCGGTAGAGAATGCCCATTTCCGTGCCGACGATGAAGGACCGGGCCGTGCTGCTGCGGGCGTATTCGTACATGCCGCTGGTGGAGCAGATGTGATCGGCCAGCTCCAGCACGGCGGGCGGACATTCGGGATGGGCCATGAACACCGCTGCGGGGTGTTCGGCCCGGGCCCGCTGCACGTCGGCGACACTGAGCCGCTCGTGGGTCGGGCAGTACCCATCCCAGATGTGGCAGATCTTGTCGGTCTGGCCGGCAATGTAACGGGCCAGGTTGCGGTCGGGGGTGAGGATCACCTCCCGGTCGGGCAGGGAGTTCACCACCTTGACGGCATTGGCGCTGGTGCAGCAGATATCGCTCTCCGCCTTGACGGCGGCGGTGGAGTTGACATAGGTGACCACCGGCACGCCGGGGAAACGGGCCTTGAAAGCCCGCAGCCCCTCGGCGTCGACCATGTCGGCCATGGGGCAGCCGGCGTCGGGCCGGGGGAGCAGCACGGTCTTGTCGGGGGCGAGGATGGCTGCACTCTCGGCCATGAAATGCACCCCGCAGAAGACGATCACCCGGCGGTGGGTGCGGGCGGCCTCCATCGACAACCCGAGGGAGTCTCCCGCAATATCGGCGATTTCCTGGATTTCGTCGCGCTGGTAGTTGTGCGCCAGCAGCAGCGCGTCGCGCTCCCGGGCCAGCCGGCGGATTTCCTGCTTGAGCTCTTCCTGGTTCATCGCGGTCCCTTCCCTGATAGCCAATGGTGGCCGAATACTAGTTCAAAAACCCTGCTATGTCAAACCTTTATGCTTTATTCCCCGGTCCTTGACAGCGGCCGGGCAATGGGGCTATTCTCGGGCATTGCGCACCCTTGCGCATCCTCTTCCCGCAAGGATTTCCCCATGTTCGGTATTGGAATGCCCGAATTGCTGTTGATTTTGGCCTTGGCGCTGATCGTCATCGGGCCGAAAAAACTTCCCGACATTGCCCGCGCCCTGGGCAAGGGGCTGGCCGAGTTCCGCCGGGCCACCGATGAGCTGAAGAGCTCCATCCACCAGGAGAGCCGTACGGCCGATACCCGCGAGCGCCTGCTGCGCGAAGGCAAGATCCAGGCCCCCGGCAACCTGGAGCCGGGACATGGTCCGGAGAGCGGTTCCAGTTCCAGCGCCACGGCATCCACCCCTGCGGCCGCAGCGGCCCCCGCCGAAACCGAATCCGCCCCGGCCAACCCGGCCAAGCAGGACACCACCCATGGCTGAGTCCTCCGACCAGCAGCTCCCCTTTACCAGTCACCTGGAGGAGCTGCGCCATCGTCTGATGATCGCGGCGGGGGCCTGGCTGGTCGCCTTCATCGGCTGCTACAGTTTTGCCGAGCGGCTCTTCCGCTTCATCGCCGACCCAGTCAAGGCAGCGCTGCCGGAGGGGAGCTCGCTGGTCTTCATCAACGCCACCGAACCCTTCTTCACCTATCTCAAGGTGGCCGCCATGGCCGGCCTGATCGTCGCCATGCCGGTGATCCTCTGGCAGATCTGGGCCTTCATCGCCCCCGGCCTCTACGCCCACGAAAAGCGCCTGGCGTTCCCCTTCGTGCTGGCCGGTTGCCTCTGTTTCGGTACCGGCACCTTCTTCGGCTTCACCTACGTCTTCCCCATGGTCTTCACCTTCCTGGTGCAGTTCGGCACCGGCAGCGGCGAAGTCAGCGCCATGCTCTCCATGGGGCAATACCTGAGCCTGACCTTCCAGCTGCTGCTCGCCTTCGGCCTGGTGTTCGAGCTGCCGGTGGTGATCTTCTTCCTGGCCCGCATGGGGGTGGTGGACCACCACTGGCTCAGCCGCAACCGCAAGTACGCCATCCTGGTCGCCTTCATCGTCGGCGCCATCCTCACCCCCCCCGACGTCTTCTCCCAGGCGGCCCTGGCCATCCCCTTTGTCATCCTCTACGAAGTGGGGATCATCGTGGCCCGTCTGTTCGGCCGCAAAAAACCCGCCGAGGCCGAACCTGCCGGCGAGGAAGCCGCTGGCTGAGCCCCCCATGACCCCTGCTCTCGCCATGGCCGGCCTGCGAAAAAGCTTCGGCGGCGTGCCGGTGGTCAAGGATTTGAGTCTGCGCATCGAGCCGGGGGAGATCTTCGGCCTGCTCGGCCCCAACGGCGCCGGCAAAAGCACCACCATCAACATGATCGCCGGGGTAACCCGCATCGACCAGGGGCGCATCGAGGTCTTCGGCCATGACAACCAGGCCGACTATGTGAGCGCACGGCGGCTCACCGGGGTGATGCACCAGGAGGTGGCGATCGACAATTTCTTCACCATCGACCAGGCGCTGCGCTTCCACAGCGGCTACTACGGGGTGCGGGACGACCCCGCCTGGCGCCGCATGCTCATCGAACGGCTGGGGCTCGGCCCCCACCTGCACAAGGTGATGATCAAGCTCTCCGGCGGCCTCAAGCGCCGCTTCATGATCGCCAAGGCGCTGATCCACCGGCCGCCGCTGCTGATCCTGGACGAGCCCACCGCCGGGGTCGACGTGGAGCTGCGCCTCGGCCTGTGGCAGTTCGTGCGGGAGATCAACGCCGCCGGCACCACCATCCTGCTCACCACCCACTACCTGGAAGAGGCGCAACAGATGTGCGGCCGCCTGGCCATCCTGAACCATGGAGAGCTGATCGCCCTGGAACCGACCGCCGCCCTCATCGACCGCCTGGGCGGCCGGGAGCTGGTGGTGCAGCTCGACGCGGCCATCGCCGCGGTGCCGCAGGCGCTGCAGGGGCGGGGGGCGCAGCTGGGGGCGGGAGGGCAACAACTGGTCATCCCCCTGGAGCCCGGCGCCCGGGTCGGCGGCCTGCTGGCCCAGCTCAGCGAAGCCGGCCTGCGGGTCACCGACCTGGAAACCCGCCGCGCCGGGCTGGAGGAGGTCTTTCTGCAGCTGACCGCCAACGGCAGGGGGCAGGGGAGGGGGGAGGCATGAAGGAGCGCCCCTATCTGCCCTGGCTCCCCTTCTACACCCTGCTGCAGAAGGAAATCCGCCGCTTCCTGCGGGTCGCCTCCCAGACCCTGGTCACCCCCATCATCACCGCCGCCCTCTACCTCTTCGTCTTCGGCGCCACCCTGGGGGAGCGCATCAGCGTCCTGCCCGGCTTCAGCTACGCCCAGTTCGTCATCCCCGGGCTGGTCCTGATGGGGGTGATCAACAACTCCTTCGCCAACAGCTCCTCCTCCCTGTTCATGTCCCGGTATCTGGGGAACATCGTCGATTTGCTGGTCACCCCGGTCAGCCCCCGCCAGTTCATCCTCGCCTACACCCTGGCGGCGATGCTGCGCGGCCTGGCTGTCGGCACGGTGGTCTGGCTGATCTCCCTCGGCTTCGCCAGCCTCCCCTGGGCCCACCCCGGCCTGGCCCTGGCGATGGCGGTAACCGCCAGTTTCCTGTTCGCCCAGTTCGGCCTGATCGCCGCCCTCTACGCCAGCAACTTCGACGCCCTCTCCATGTACGCCAACTTCATCATCCTGCCACTGATCTACCTTGGCGGGGTCTTCTATCCCATCTCCATCCTTCCCCCCCCCTGGAGCACCCTCTCCCATCTCAATCCCCTCTTCTACCTCATCGACGGCTTCCGTCACGCCATCCTCGGCGTCGGCGACCTGCCGCTGGCCACCGCCTTCGCCGTCGCTTGCTTGAGCGCAGCGACCCTCTTCACCTGGGCGGCGCTGCTGATCAGCCGCGGCAGCCGACTGCGCAACTGAACCAGGGCAGAGGGATCAGCGGGCGAAAAGCCCGAGGAAGGCTTCGAACAGGGAGCGATCGATGTCTACCAGGACCTCTTCCCGCATCAGCTTGAGAGCATCGTAGGTGGAGCGCTGGGCATGGTAGGGGCGCTTGGAGGTGAGGGCTTCGTAGACGTCCACCAACCGGCAGATGCGGGCATAGGGGTGGATGTCCCCCTGCTTCAGGCCGTAGGGATAGCCATGGCCGTCGTCCCGCTCGTGGTGCTGCAGGATGATGATCTTGGCCTCCTCGGTGAGCAGGGAACTGCCCAGCAGCAGGCGATGGCCATCTTCGGGATGCAGGTTGACGATCTGCCGCTCCTGGCTGGTCAGGGCGCCAGGCTTGTTGAGGATGTCGATGGGGATCTGGCGCTTGCCCAGATCGTGGAGGAAAAAACCGGCACCGAGCCGCTTGAGGTCGTGCTCGGCGCCGCGACCGAAGACTTTGCGCGCCAGGGCCACGGCGAAAATGCCGACGTTGGTGGAATGGACGTAGGTGGAATGATCGTAGGCGGTCAAGTCGATGAGGTGGCGCACCGCCTCCCCCCCCGAGACGATCAGGTCGACGGTGGGTGCGATGATTTCCTCGGCCTGGGCCAGAAACGACGCCCGCGGCTCCTCCAGGACCCGTTTCAGCACCTCCCGGCAGGAGTTGTGCACCGCCTGGGCCTTGACCGCGGCCGGGGTACTCGGGTTCTGTACCAGGGAGACCAGTGTCTCTTTGAGGAAATTGAAATAGAGGGTCGCCTCTTCCCGACGGATGTAGAGACTCTGCAGGCCAGCGACCTGCAACCGCTGCCGGCGAGCCTGGTCGAAGAGCAGGCCACGGCCGGCATAGAGCACGAAGGTGCCGCTGCGACTACGCAGAAACAGGTCGCAGGGGGCATGGCTGCCCGCCGGCAGGTTGGCCAGACTGGCCGAGAAATAGGCCGAAGCGTCCGACGCAGAACCGGCGGTCAAAGGGTGTGCGGGCAGCAGGGTCTCAAGCTCGTGCATGGCCGCTCGAAGCAGGTGACCGGCGCCCACCGGCCGAGACCGGAGGGCGCCGCGGCAACAGGATCGCGGCCGGCCTGGGCACCGGCCGCTGGACTAGAAGCGGGTTTCGAAACCGACCCGCACGGCATCGTCGATGGTCCAGTTCCCCCGCCGCTCGAACTCGCTGCGGATGTTCTGGTACTCGACCAACACCCGGGCCTTGGGAGTGATGGCATAACTGACCTGGCCCGCGGTTTCCAACAGGCTTTCCGAATCAACGAAAGAAAGGACCTCCGGGGCGATGGCGAAGCGGCCGGCGAATCCCAATCCGCCCAGGGCAGGGGGCGCATAGGCGGCCCGCAGACCGATGGCGAGGTTGGCCAGGTCCCGGCCGCGGTGGGCCTTGCCCACATAGGCGGCGGCGCCTACGCCGACCTCGAACCCGGGGACGTTCCCCGGCTCCCCGGCAAACTCCAGCCCCAGGGAGCCGAGCTTGGTCTCTTCCTTGTCGCTGTAGAGGGCTCGGGCCTGCAGCAGGGTCTGCCCCAGTTCGTCGCTGCGCAGGGGCAGCCCCAGACGCAACTGGGCGCTGGAATCGTTGAGGGCCAGCTCGAAGGAACCCGCCTGGGCCCCGGTGGCGGCCAGCAGGGTCAGCAGACAGGCAACAAGGTTTCGTTTCATTTCGCTCTCCTTTTGGCATTCCAGGGATCATGACCCTGTTTCAGGTCTCGCGTCTGCACAATATCGCACAGACTCCGGGGGAGGATCAAGCCGCCTCCGGGCTCGGTGCCAGTAAAAACGGCCCCCCGTCGCCAGGGGACCGTTCTCAGGTACACTGGATGTTTAAGGGGTTCAGACGTCGACGATCTGCCGCAACACCGATTTTTCCACCCGCCGCCCCTCGGCCTGGGCCATGCTCTGGATCAGCACCTGGCCGCCGTAGGCCGCGGTCTTGCGTACCTGGTTGTCCGCCGCCGGGCCGTCCTTGCGCTTGAAGGCCTCGATGATCTTTTCGTGCTCCTGCACCGAGATCTCCATCCGCCCCGGCAGCGCCAGGGAGGTCAGGCGCAGGCGGTTGAACTTGAGCATCAGCTGGGAGATCAGCTCCATCAGCTTGTCGTTGCCGGCGGCGCGGATGAACAGGTCGTGGAATTCGTTGTGGACCCGGAAGAAGGTCTTGACGTCCCCCTCGTTGGCCAGCTGCTTGAGCCGCTCGTTGATCCCCTCGAGCCGCTCGATCTCCTTGTCCGTGAGATTCTCCGCCGCCATGCGGGCGGCATATCCCTCGAGGATGCTCTTGATGGCGTAAAATTCCTCCACGTCCCGCTCGGAAAGGGAGGTGACTACGGCCCCTTTGCGGGGAATGACGGTCAGATAGCCCTCGGACTCAAGCTGACGAAAAGCTTCACGGATAGGCGTGCGGCTGATGCCGAAGCGCTCGGCCAGTTCTGGCTCGGCCACTTTTTCCCCCGGCTTGAGGGTTCCCTTGAGGATCGCCTCCCGAATTGCCTCGAGGATTTTCTCCCGCAGCGTCTGATGCCGCTCAATCGGTTTTTTTCTCACCTTGGCCCCCCTTAATTCCATCATCAGTCTAAAGTGTATACAGTATACAGAGCAAGTCAAGCCTTTTCTGCGCCTGGGTGATCCTGCAACCACCTATATCTGCTTGTCTTTTCAACCATGGGGGGATAAAATGCCGGAAACACGAGCAACCTTTGCATTACCAGGATGCGGGCCGAGGGCGGTACCCGCGATCGCCCGAAACCGCACCGCCTTCTGAGGTTTCCATGCCTGTTTCCATCCACGGCCACCTTCCGGCCCGGCTTCTGGGTGCCGAACTCCCCTTTTTCCTGGAGCAGGGGCTTCCCCCGGAAATCGCCTTCGGCTGGCGGGATCTGGAGCAGTTGACTCCGGACATCCTCTCCGGATACGGGCGCCAGCTGGCCTCCGCCGGCCTGACTCCCACCGTCCACGCACCGTTTCACGATCTCAACCCCGGAGCTCTCGACCCCGAAATCACTGCCGTCACCCACCGGCGCCTGGAACAAACCCTGCACGCCGCCGCCCGGCTTGGGGCCAGGCTGGTGGTGGTGCATCCCGGTTTCGACCGCTGGCGCTACCAGGGGTTGGAACAGCTCTGGATCGACGCCAGCGTCGACTTCTGGTCCCGCTTCCTCCCTCTGGCGCAGGAACAGGGCTGCCTGCTGGTGCTGGAAAACATCTTCGACCAACAGCCCGAACCCCTCGCCACACTGCTGGATCTGCTCGATTCCCCCTGGCTCGGCCACTGCTTCGACATCGGCCACTGGCACCTGTTTTCCAGCACCCCGCTGGCTGCCTGGTTCGCCCGCCTCGGCTCACGGCTGCGCCACCTGCACCTGCACGACAACCACGGCCAGGCCGACGACCACCTGCCGGTGGGTGCCGGGCGCATCGACTTCGCCGAACTGGCCCGGCTGCTGCCGGGGCTGCGCCAGCCCTTCTCCATCACCTGCGAAGCCCACCGCCGGGAGGATCTGCTCCCCTCAATCGCCGCCGTCCGCAGGTTCCTGCCCTGAACTGCGGGGGAGCAGGGTGCCCCGCACGATCCCCCTGCTGCCATAGCGCTCCCGCACCCGGTCCAGCGCCCGGTCCAAAGCTTGCTGGCGCTCCCGCCGGGGCTGGCCGAACAACTCCCCCTGACCGCAGCCCGCCGGCTGCAACGCCGACAGGCTCAGGCCGAGCAGCCGCACCGGCCGCTGGCCGGCCTCGGTGCGCCCGAGCAGGGTGCAGGCCCGGGGATAGAAGTCCTCCAGGCTGCAGACCGCCTCCCCCAGGGTGGCACTGCGGGTCACCTGGGTGAAATCGGCATATTTGACCTTGACGGTGAGCGTCCCCGCCGTCAGGCCCGCCCCCCGCAGGCGCGCCGCCACCCGCTCCGCCATCCCGAGCAGTTCCACCTCCAACTCCTTCCGGTCCCAAAGGTCCCGGGCAAAAGTCTCCTCGTGACCGATGGACTTGGCTCCCCCGGCCGTCGCCACCGGCCGCTCGTCGCGGCCCCAGGCCAGGGCATGGAGCTGGCTGCCGAAGGTGCCGAGCAGCTGGACCAGGCGGGCCTCCCCGGCGGCCCGCAGATCGGCCACCGTGCGCAAGCCGCAGCCCTGCAGACGTTCGGCCCCCACCCGTCCCACCCCCCAGAGGCTGCCCACCGGCAGCGGCAACAGAAAACTCTCGACCTGTTCCGGCCGGATTTCCACCAGGCCATCGGGCTTGCCCCGTTCCGAGGCCAACTTGGCCAGGAACTTGTTCGGCGCCACTCCGGCGCTGACGGTCAGCCCCGTCTCCGCCCGTACCGCGGCGCGAATGGCCGCGGCCATGGCAGCGGGAGGCCCGAACAACCGCTCGCAGCCCGCCACATCCAGGAACGCCTCGTCGATGGAGAGGGGTTCGATGCGGTCCGTGTAGCGGGCAAAGATGGCGAACACCTGCCGCGAGAGCTCCCGGTAGCGCCCCATGCGCACCGGCCTCACCGCGGCCTGCGGGCAAAGCTGGCGGGCCCTGGTCATGCCCATGGCCGAGCGCACGCCGAAGCGGCGCGCTTCGTAGGAGCAGGCGCAGACCACCCCCCGCTCGGAGGCGCCACCGACAATGACCGGCCGGCCCCGCAGCGCCGGCTCGTCGAGCTGCTCCACAGCGGCGTAGAAGGCATCGAGATCAAGATGCAGAATAGGCCCGGACATGCGGCTAAACTCCCATGGAGCGTGCGGAGATTGCTTGACCTTTGCCAGCAGCCATGCTAGTAAACTGGTCGTACCAGTATCCCAGTTGGAGCAGTGGCATGACCATCGTTTTCAAGCCGATCCGGCCTAAAAAAATCTCCGAAGAAATCGTCGAACAGATCAAAGCCCTCATCTCCCAGGGAGACCTCAAACCGGGGGAACGCGTCCCCTCGGAGCGTGACCTGGCCACCATGCTCGGCGTCAGCCGTCCCTCGGTGCGGGAAGCCATCATGGTGCTCGAAGCCATGGGGCTGGTGGAAAGCCGCCAGGGGGGGGGGACCTTCGTCCGCTCCCTCACGGAAACCTCCCTCTCCGATCCCTTGACCAGCATGGTGGAGAACAACCCCCGTCTGCAGCACTCGCTGGCCGAAGTGCGCATGGGTCTGGAAACCTGGTCCGCTTACCTGGCCGCCAAGCGGGCCACCGATGAGGACATCGCCCGCATGCGGCAACTGTACAAGGAAATGGAGCGCCAGGCCAAGGGGGGAGGCTGGGATGCCGATGTGGACGCGCAGTTCCACTATGCCATCACCGCCGCGACCCACAACACCCTGCAGGTGCATGTTCTCAATACCATCCACGGCCTGTTCCACAGCACCATCCAGGCCGCTTTGACCGAGTTCTACCGCAAGGAGGGGTATGTGGACGTGCTGCTCAAACAGCACCTGGAGATCCTCGAAGCCATCGCCCGCCACGACCCGGAAGGGGCTCGGGAGAAGATGCGCGACCACCTGACCATGGTGGAAATCAAGATGGCCGAACTGCTCAAGGACGGGCCAACCGCATAAGGCCGCAGCCACTAACAGAAGAAGGGGGCGAACCAGCAGGTCGCCCCCTTCGTTTTGCTTTGTTTCCCCAGGCCTAGCGCCCCTGGCGCCCGGCGACCTGGATGCGGATCAGGGCCCGCTCCAGCGCCGCCTGCATGACCAGGAAATCCTTGTCCTCAGGGCTGAGCTTCTTCAGCGCGGCCTCGGCCCGGCCCAGTGCCTCCTTGGCCCGCGCCAGGTCGATCTGGTCGGCCGGCTCGGCGGTTTCCACCAGCACGGTGACGGTGTCGTTCTCCACCTCCAGGTAGCCCCAGTTCACGGCCACATGGAAGCTCTGGCCCCCCTTGCGGTAGGAGAGTTCGCCGATCTTGAGATTGGTCAGCAACGGGGTGTGCCCCGGCAGCAGACCGAGCTCACCGATGGAGCCGGGCGCGGTGACCTCGTCGACCTCCTCCGAGAGCACCCGCTTGTAGGGGGTTACCATTTCCAGTTTGAGCTTCTCTGCCATTACGCGCGTCCTTTGCAGGCAAGGCGGGTCCCGCAGGCCCCGCCGATCCCAGGTCTGTTAGGCGGCCAGCTTCTTGGCCTTTTCCAGCGCCTCTTCGATGGTGCCGACCAGATAGAAGGCCTGCTCGGGAATCTCGTCGTGCTTGCCCGCGACGATCTCCTGGAACCCCTTGATGGTGTCCTTGAGCTGCACGTACTTGCCGGGGGAGCCGGTGAAGACCTCGGCGACGTGGAAGGGCTGGGAGAGGAAGCGCTGGATCTTGCGGGCGCGGGCCACGACCAGCTTGTCCTCTTCGGAGAGCTCGTCCATACCGAGGATGGCGATGATGTCCTGCAGGT
>CAZYXS010000066.1:0-17576 GCA_964650955.1 uncultured Desulfuromonadales bacterium
TGGCCATCATCGCCATTCTCGCGGCCATCGCCATCCCGCAGTTCTCGGCCTATCGCGTCAAAGCTTTTAACTCGTCAGCCCAGAGCGACCTGCGGAACCTCAAGACCCAGATGGAGGCAGCGCAGGCAGATGATCAGGTTTACCCCGTGATTAATTAAGTAGTTGCAATTGGTTAAAGGCATCTAAATATGCATGTGTTTAAACGTTTGTTTTATAGAAAGGGGTCTATGATGAAGAAAAACATTCTCATAGTAATGATGGTCATTACCTGCATGGCTCTTGCCACTCCAGCATCTGCTGCGGTGTTCAACGGAAAAGTTGGCACAAAAGAGGCAGTAACAACCGTAATCGGCGGTGCGTCGTTTATTCCATCAACAGGCGTGTATGTATCGGTCTTCTCTGACGATACTGCCTACTGCGTCACTTCAGTGCATGCCAGCTCTCTCGGTAACGAGGCGGGCAGGCAATATGGCTCTTTGAGCACTGAGGCGACCATTTATTCCACGGTCGCCCCGGGCACTGAGATTGATAAATGCACCGCGGTCGATAAGAGGCCCGGCTCCGGCTGGCAATAAGAGCTTTAAGTTCCTTCTAGTTTGTGCAAGCATGAGGGTTGATGAAAATCAACCCTCTTTTTTTCACGCAGGCTTATAATTTGATTTGCGGGATGGGAGAATGCACCAGATCATCTATATAACATTCAAGGGAATACTCCGGGACCGGGTTTTTCAGGGCATCATATTCTTCGCTTTGTTCTTTCTTTTCATTCCCTCGATCAGCACGCTCTCCATGCGGCAGGTGACCGAGCTTTCGCTCACGCTGACGCTCTCGCTCATATCCGCCATTTTGCTGCTTCTGTCTGTTTTTCTGGGAGGCGGTTCGCTCTGGAAGGACATGGAGCGGCGGTACACTTTCTCCGTCCTGGGGCTTCCCCTGACGCGCACGGCATACGTGCTAGGGAAATTTCTTGGGATCGCGGCCTTCCTGTTCTTGACAACGCTGATACTCGGCGCGCTTGGTTGCGCTGTGATCAAATATGTTTCCGTGCTGTACCCGCCCCAGCGGCCGGTCATCTGGACGAACGTCCTGTTGTCGCTCCTGTTCATGTCCTTCAAGTATATTCTGCTCGTGGCAATAGCCTTTCTCCTGTCCACGGTCAGCACGTCCTTCTTTCTGCCCATCTTCGGCGCGGCAGCGGCGTTCTTCGCCGGGAGCGCCACGCAGCAGGTCTATGATTTTCTCCAGTCAGCGTCCGCGAAGTCCTATTCGCCGCTCATCAAGAGCGCGGCATCAGGCCTCTATTACGTTCTGCCGAACTTCAGCGCCTTTGACCTGACGGTGAACGCAGTTTACGGCATTGGCCTGCCTTTTTCCGGCCTTGTTCTTACTGCGGGCTATTTCATCGTCTATACGTCGATCGTGCTGACGCTGTCCGTGATGGTCTTTTCCCGGAGAGAGATGCTATGAAACAAGGCGGGCTCCTTGCGCTGCTCCTGGCCTGTTATCTGGCGGTGATGCTCCCCTTTACATCGTATCTGAAGCACAAGCCTGTCGTGGAAAAGCTCGGATATGTGCCTGAGCCTTCCGTGCTCAGGGTCCTTGCAGCGGACCAGCAGCGGTTTACCGCTGCCGCGCTGGTCATGAAGGTCATAGCCTATTTCGGCACCCTTGTTGAGCAGGCGCAGAACAGGGTCTACATCCCGCCGGAATTTCCCGGCATGCAGAGCACCCTCGAAACCGCTGTCAGGCTTGATCCCTACAATATGGACGCCTACTATTTTGCCCAGGCCATCATGGTCTGGGACGCCAGGCAGGTGAAGGCCACGACGGACCTGCTGGAGTACGGCATGCAGTACCGGTCCTGGGACTTCTATCTTCCCTATTTTGCCGGGTTCAATTACGCCTATTTCCTGAAGGACTACGCCAATGCGGCGCGGCAGTACCAGCGCGTCGCCGAACTGACGGGAGACAGCCTGATCATCAAGCTGACGGGCAGGTACCTTTACGAATCCGGCAGGACGGACCTTGCCATAGCCTATCTCTCTGCCATGGTGAAGAGCACGAGCAACGAAGCCGTCAGGCAGACGCTCGAGACGCGCTTGCAGGCCTTTCAGGAAGTGCGCAAGATCGAGGAGGCTTCGCAGCGCTTCACCGGCAGGTTCCGCCGCCTTCCCCGCTCTCTGGACGAACTCCTGCAAAGGGGATATCTGAAAGCAGTCCCTGTTGACCCCTACGGCGGAACCTATTATATTGATGCCCAGGGCAAGGTGGGGTCAACGAGCAAATTTGCCTTCAAGGTGCGGCCGAAGCAGTGATTGTATTTCGTCAATACGCGGCAAAGGCGGACGCATGAACGCTATCGAGATCAGCAGCGCGACCAAGACATTCAAGGTTAAGCGAAACACCGTTGTGGAGGCCGTAAAGGACCTGTCCCTGACCATTGCGCAGGGCGAGGTCTTCGGATTTCTGGGGCCAAACGGTGCGGGCAAGAGCACGACCATCAAGATGCTGATGGGATTGCTGCGTCCCACGGCGGGCCGGATCTCCATCCTGGGAAGCGGTGCTGAATCTCACTTGTCCCGCAGGAAGGTGGGTTATCTGCCCGAGAATCCGGCCTTCTATGATTTCCTGAGCGCCCATGAATACCTTCTGTTCGTGGGGCAGGCATTCGGCATGGACCAGGGTCTGCTGCCGAACAAGATCGACGAAATTCTGAAATTGCTGGAACTCTGGGAGGCCCGGAAACGCCCGGTGCGCGGGTACAGCAAGGGAATGGTCCAGCGGCTGGGCCTTGCCCAGGCGCTGATTCACGATCCTGATGTCTGCATCCTCGACGAACCCATGAGCGGCCTTGACCCGTTGGGCAGGGCCTTGGTAAAGCAGATCATCCTCGATCTCAAGGCGCGGGGCAAGGCGGTCTTTTTCAGCACCCACATCACCTCGGATGTGGAGGCCGTCTGCGACCGGGTGGGGATCATCCTGCAGGGAGTGCTGCGAAAGACCGGCAAGGTAGACGACATCATGGCCGAAGGCATCATGGGCTATCAGGTGCGCTTGGGAGCCCCCGGTTCCGAAGAGCAGGCAGATCAGTACGTGCCGAAGCAGGACATGCCGAAATTCATGAGGGAAGCCGCTGAAGCAGGAAGGGACATCCTCCTGATCGAGCCGCAACGAAAGGACCTGGAGGCGTTCTTTCTGGACATCGTCAAAGGGGGCAGGAGTTGAAGCGCGGATATCAAGTAGCGCTGCTCGCCGTCATGGTGTTCGCTGCTTATTATCCGGCTGTCTTTTCCGGTGTTTCCCGGTTCGATGATTCCGCGCTGTTCGCTTTTTTGGAACGCCAGGATTTCAGCCTTTCCCAGATTTTTTTCCCCTCGGCGAGCAACGGATATTACTACCGTCCCATCCTTGCGCTCAGTTACTTCTTTGACAAGGAAGTGCTGAAGCTTTTTCCGGGATTGATGCATATTGAAAATATTCTGCTGCATCTCCTGAACGCTATTCTGGTGTATATTCTGACTCTCAGGGTCAAAAGGATCGCCTCGCCGTACGCACGGGCAAATTCCCTTCTTCCTCTCATTGCCGCGGCCCTCTTTGCTTTACACCCTCTCCTTGCCGAGTCCGTTAACTGGATCGCAGGCAGAACTGACATTCTGGCTTGCATGTTCATTCTTTCGAGCGTTCTGCTGCTGTTCTCTTATCAGGAATCCGGGAAGAAAGCGTACCTGCTGGCGTCCGTTGCTGCATTTCTCGGGGGCGTACTTGCAAAGGAAACGGCCGCGGCATTTCTTCCTGGATTTCTTCTGATTTGGCATGCCCACGGCAAGAACAGTGATGGGTCCATGGCGGGAGCAGGGGAGATTCCACGGCAGGCCCCTTGGAAAACCGCTGCGATCGGTTTTGGCGCCATTGCCGTGGTTTTGTCCGGTTTACTTCTCCGGTCCCTGGCATTCACCTCGAATACGTCCAGGATCGGTTTGACGATCAGCGCTGTTTCCAACGACTGGCTCTATTCGATGCTGGTGGTGCTGCGTGCTTTTGGCTTCTATATGAAGAAGCTCATCGTGCCGTACCCGCTGAATTTTTCCATCATGGCGGTGGACCCCCTGTACGAAGTGCTCGCCGTGCCGCTTGCCCTGCTTTGCCTGTACATAGCATTCCGCAGGACCCTGCTGCCGGCTTTCTTTACCGCGGGCATTTTTCTTATTTTCCCCGCCTTTATCATTGCCTTCGGCCAGATCGCATGGACGCCCTATGCAGAGCGCTACCTCTACCTTCCGCTGGCCTTTATTGTCATTGCGGCAGTCATTTACATCGACAGCGTACTGCCGGACCGTTGGGCTGCATTCATGAAAGTTGCCGTTCCCGCCATTGCCCTGGTCATGTTCACAAGCACGTTTATGAGAAGCATGCTCTGGCTGAATGAGCCTCTCTTGATCGAGGACACTGTAATAAAATCCCCCCTGTCGCGGAACATGAGGGGGATGTATGGTCAGCTGCTTGCTGAACAGGGCAGGTACGACGAAGCGCAGAAGCAGATCGCTGCAGGCCGGGCCCTTCCTGTGCTCGGGGTCTATGATCCCCAATTCGATCTTGCTGCGGCATTCATTACGGCCAAGCAGGGGCGGTTCGATGATGCGATTGGTCTGTATGAGCACATACTCCA
This sequence comes from uncultured Desulfuromonadales bacterium, assembly GCA_964650955.1. Lineage (GTDB taxonomy): Bacteria > Desulfobacterota > Desulfuromonadia > Desulfuromonadales > CAZYXS01 > CAZYXS01. Next base: position 4,667 of record CAZYXS010000066.1, read on the forward strand.
AAAAAAGAAGGGCCGCTCGCCTCTTGTGCTGCAGAACCTGGTTTTGCTGCTGCAAATAAAGAAAGATTCAACCACGGAAGAGAGGGCACGGCAAAGGCTGGACAGAAAGATCGTTTCTTATAATAGGAGATTAGCCGACCTGACCCGGGACCCGCTCCTGCTGTATCACCTGGGAAAGGACGCCTCTGCCCTGGGTATGCGCCAGGAGGCCGTGAAGTATTACCAGGAGGCATATGACCTGCTCCCTCAAGACGATCCGTACCGGCAGATCATTGTGAGGAGGATAAAGCGGATCGCCGTTCGAAGGAGCTGAAGCCATGCTGAAGACATTCAGACAACATCTCTCGATCCTGCGGCCGCACCACTGGCTCAAGAACGTGCTGCTCTTTTTCCCGCCCTTCTTCGGCGGGAAGATCCTTGACCCTTCCGTGTACCCGCTGATGATACCGTCCTTCCTGTCCTTCTCCTTCGCCGCGAGCTGCTGTTACATTCTGAATGACATCGCGGACAGGGACTTCGACCGCCATCATGCATCTAAAAAACACCGGGCCATTGCAGGCGGCACTGTCTCCCCCACCGGCGCATTCATCATGGCCGCCGTGCTCTATATCCAGGCCATGCTCATATCAGTCTCTGTTTCAGCGCGATTCGAGGCATGCCTTATTCTCTACATTTTTCTGACTATCAGCTATACGATCTATTTCAAGAATATCGTCATAGTCGATCTTTTCTTTATCGCCTTTGGTTTTCTTATACGTGTTATGGCGGGAGGTGAAGCGTTTAACGTCAAAATATCAAGCTGGCTGTATCTCACGGTTTTTATCGTTGCCCTGTTCCTCGCAGCAGGCAAGAGGCTCGGGGAGCGGATAACCCATGGAGAAGAATCAGGAAAACACCGGGAGAACCTTAACCAGTACACTGAATCGTTTCTGGAAGGCATCCTCTGGTCGTCAGCGGCCTCGGCGCTTGTCATGTATTCTTTCTATGTCATTGAAAAACAAGAAAGAATGATGTATACTGTCCCTGTGGTCGCATTTGGCCTCCTTCGGTATATTTACCTTGCAAAGAAAGGCAATGGTGAACCCACGGCAGTGCTGATCGGTGATTCGCAGATTCTGGGAGCCGGCGCTCTTTGGATGGCGCTCATCGGCTTTCTGATTTATTAAGGAATGTCAGGCACTGGGCGCAGGACGTGCATCGCGAAGCCTGTAGTCACCGTTTATCTGTCACTGCAGGAACGGTCCGAGATGATGTGGTGGAGGAGTTACACCAGAGAATCAGGGATGACGGGTTGATTCTTCCCCGGGCCGCTGAACGAAGCGTAGAGTGAGTAGATATTCTTGACGGAAAATGCAAACTGCCACCATGAAAATCTGTTTTTACCGGCACTCGTTCCTGAGTCGCGGCGGCGATAAGATGGTTGCAGAATATGCGAACTATCTCCAGCGTCATAAGTGGGATGTTGTTATTCTGACGAATCGAAGCGACTCAGTCTTTTCCGTTGATGCTAAGATACAGCCGATATCCCGCAATAAAAGCAAAATAAGCACGAGTATCCATGCTCTTTTTACCGCTTTTTCCCATGATATTATCGTAGCCGATATTATCGTGCTGGCTTTTTTTTTGGCCTGGAGAAACAAAAAAAAGCTCATCTACTTTGCGCAGGATTACGATGAATCTTATTATAAAAACCCCTTCCTGAAACTGCTGATCCGGGCCGTCTATCGCGCCTGCCTCACGTTCTTGAAAATCCCGGTTATAGCAGTTTCTGATGAGCTTGGGCGTCTGCTCAAAGGGAGATTTAATGCGAATGTCGCTGTCATTGCGAACGGTGTGGATGGCGCTGTTTTTTATCCTGACAAGGACCGGGAGCTGCTGTCGTTGAAAAAAGAAAGCAGGATCGTACTTGTTTTTTCGCGGCGTGACTACCGGAAGGGCTTTGATATCGCGCTGCAGGCGCTTTCCGCGTTCAGGAATGAAATACATGCCGGAAACGTTGCGGTGTGGTCAGTCGGCGAAGCGGTAGATGCGCCTTTTGCCATACGGCACTTCGGCTTTGTGCGGCCTGAGATGCTTCGCAAGATACTGTCGTGCTCGGATGCACTGCTCTATCCATCCCGGCATGAAGGGCTTCCCTTGTTTGTTTTGGAAGCCATGGCTTGCGGATGTCCGGTGGTGACGACAGAGGCCGTTCAATTTGTCACGCATGGCAGAGACGCATTGCAATGCAGGATAAACGACGTTGACTGCCTGGCTGACCAACTGCGCAGGATGTTGCAGGATGATCAGTTGAGGCGCGCGATTGAGCAGAATGCCTTTGTTACCGCGAAAAGATTTGATATAGAGACCTCACTGAAGGGGTTTGGACACATTCTTATGAAGCATCTGCAAAAGAGCGACTGATTATCCTTCCCTTGTGTGATTTGCCGCAAGGGAAATTCGAGGCTGTTGCGCCTGGCAGCTCACTGGCATTGTGGCATTTCGAAAATCAGTTCAGCCTGTGGGAATTTTGGCTCCGGGCATGCTTTACCGTGACCGGCTGGTTTTTTGGAGAGATCATGAAGAGAGACAAGTTCCTTGTGTTTGGCTCTCCGTGCATTGAAAATGAGGAGATCCAGGAAGTAGCGGCCTGCATGTCGAGCGGCTGGCTCGGCACTGGACCCAAGGTTGCGCAGTTTGAACGTGATTTTGCCGCCTACAAGGATGCCCGCTATTCTGCGGCGCTCAATTCATGCACCGCAGCACTTCATGTGAGCATCCTGGCGGCGGGTCTGAAGCAGGGCGATGAGGTGATCACGACGCCCATGACCTTCTGCGCCACTGTTAATGCAATAATTCATTCCGGCGCGACGCCCGTCCTTGCCGACATCGAACCGGCCACAATGAATATCGATCCCGCTGAGGTCGAGCGGAAGATCACCGGAAGAACGCGCGCCATACTTCCCGTTCATTTCGCCGGCAGGCCCTGCAACATGGATGCTATACTAGACATAGCTCAGCGGCATGACCTGATAGTCATAGAAGACTGCGCCCATGCTATTGAGACGGAATATCATGGCAGGAAAGCCGGGACCATCGGCGATTTCGGCTGTTTTAGCTTCTACGTCACTAAGAATATCATCACCGGTGAAGGTGGAATGGTGCTGGCGCGGCGCGAAGATGATATCGCCCGCATCAAGGTCTTGGCTCTTCATGGCATGAGCAAGGACGCATGGAGTCGTTTCAGTGATAAAGGTTTTAAGCACTATCAGGTCGTGGAATGCGGATTTAAGTACAATATGATGGACCTTCAGGCTGCGATAGGCATTCATCAGTTGAGGAGAATAGAGTCGTACTGGCGGAGCAGAAAAGAGCTATGGCGGCTGTATAACGAAGCTCTTGCCGATTTGCCTGTCGGCCTTCCCGCTGATCCGGAGCCTGCGACGCGCCATGCCCATCATTTGTATACCATTCAGGTGGATGAAGCCAAAACAGGAGTCAGCCGCGACGCTTTTCTCGATGCAATGACGGCGCAAAAGATCGGCGTCGGCGTCCATTATCTGAGCATTCCGGAGCACGTATATTATCAGCAGGCATTCGGCTGGAGGCCCGAAGACTATCCCCATGCGATGCGCATCGGCCGAGAGACGGTAAGTCTGCCGATTTCGGCGAAGCTGGGGGAAAATGATCTTGCTGATGTTGTCAGTGCGATCAAGAGGTGCCTCGAGTCATGACAATGGTGTATGCTTCCGCGCAGCTGATGCGTCATCAATGCAGAAACCTGCATCGGATCGTCAAGGGAGTGCCTGTGCAGACTCCGCAATTTGTATCTCAGACCCTGGAATATGACGACGTGCACCTGGCGAGGAAGCTGCTCGGAGACAACGAACTGCGGCATGATGAAAGCAATGTTCAGTATGATGAGAAGTTTGCCCGGTGGAACGGTTCTAAATATGCGTTCTCGTTCATGTCCGGCCGTGAGTCGCTCAGTGCATGTATATCGGCGCTTGGACTGACTGCTGGTGATGAGGTAATTCTGCCGGCCTATACGTGTGTCGTGGTTGCCAATGCATTCAAATTTGCGGGAGTAGGCGTTGTCTACAGCGACATTGAACTAGAGACGTATGGCCTCGATGCTGGTCAAGTTGAAAAAAGAATTAGTCCTAGAACAAAAGCTATTGTCATTCAGCATCTCTACGGGCTCGTTTGCAGGGATTACGATCATCTCATTGAATTGTCCCAGTCGTTCGGCTTGCGCGTAATCGAGGATTGCGCGCATTCAACCGGAGCATCGTACAACGGTGTTAAGGTGGGAAATCGCGGACAAGCCGCGTTTTATTCCACGGAGCGATCTAAAGTGATCACGACAATTGCAGGTGGCATGGCCGTTACGAACGACGAGTCAGTCGCCGCCAGGCTGCGAGAATTCCACGAGCGAGCTCCCTATCCGGATGACGCATGGATCAAAAGGCAGCTGATAAATGTATTGCTCGATTTCTATCAGTATAAGCATTCACATCGCTGGCTTATGGCAGATATAATGGAATTTGCGCTTGGCGGTAAACGGATTATATCGACTACGCGGGCGGAAGAGCAAGGCCGCATGCCGCCAAGTTACGGCCGTAAGATGCCGTCGGCCATCGCTGCTCTTGGATTGAACCAGTTGCTGAAAATAGACAGATTCAACAACCGACGAAGAGAGGCTTCGGCGAAATGGGATCATTGGTGCACTAGAAGGGGATATGGTAAGCCGCTCGTCATCAGAGGTTCCCTTCCCGTTTTTTTAAGATATCCTGTTTTGGTTGAACAGGAAAAGAAATCTCATTCTGGATGGTCATTAAAAGAGCTTGGAGTGGAAGTCGGAAGCTGGTTCGTGAGCCAGCTTCACCCCGTTCGTGTTGCTCTTGAAGGTTTTCCGAATTCAAGCATCGCTGTACGGCAATGCATAAATTTGCCGACCTTGATGTAGCGTTTCCTGGTTTCAATTGCGGGAGAATGTATGTTCCGGCGACTTATTGATTACATGGTTCTGCTTCCGATGGAAGCGGTTCTTTTTTTAATAGAGGATTATCCCGGTCGGGCAGGTTTCACATTGCGAAGGATATATTGGAGGTATCGCCTCAAGCACTTAGGGAAGAATGTGAAAATCGATACGGGCGTATATTTTCAGCACCCGGAATGTGTGGAGTTAGATGATAACTGTTGGATTGATAAAAACGTCATAATTTTGGCCGGAATGGACAGTTCACACAGAGAAAAAAGAGTTGAAAAAACAAAATCGATGAAGGTGGTTCCCGGTGTGGTGCACATAGGCAAAAATGTCCACATTGGCCCTGGAGTCGTCATTTCAGGAATTGCTGCGGGAGTGTATATTTCCGATAATTGTGGATTATCGGCAGGTTCCAAGGTATATGCTTTCAGCCACCATTATAGATCAAGAAGGCATCCTGGAAATGACAAGATTTGTTTTACTCCTCTCGCGCCCCATGATCAGCAATGTCTTATCGAAGGAGCCGTCTACATCGGCGAAAATACGGGAATAGCGCTCAATGCCGTGATCCTGCCTGGCGCAGTTATCGAAGGAAAATGTTTTGTAGCCATCAATAGCGTTGTTCATAGCGGCACGTATAGCTCCAATTCAATAATTTCCGGAAATCCTGCTGCAATCGTTGCAAACAGATTTGTGCCGACTGAAGACTAGCATTGCCGTAGCAGCAGTGCTATGCATTGTATCTGAAATGCAGGAAGCAAGCTGAGAGGCTGGCATAGACAGGTGAAAACGAATAGAGAACATAAGGTTAACCGGCTATATCTGCTGGATACGAAAGCGGCATGAGTCTATCCTCCAAAGCAGTGTCCGGCGTCAAATGGCTTATGCTCTCGCAATCCGGACGGCAGGGATTGCAACTCATTACAACTGCTATTCTTGCTCACCTCCTTAATCCTGCTGATTTTGGCCTGATTGGAATGGCTGGTGTTGTGATCGGCTTTGTGTCGCTTTTTAAGGATTTAGGCACATCGGCCGCGGTCATTCATCGAAAAGATATTACTGAGATTTTCTTGTCAAGCATTTATTGGGTCAATGCGTTCTTCGGACTTGGTGCAATGGTCATTTTATTCCTGCTCGCTCCAGTTGTGGCGTATTTTTACAATGAGCCAAGGGTAGAGCCGCTTTTGCAGTTGCTGTCCGCTACTTTTATTGTATCCGGCCTGAGCATCGTCCAGCAGGGGCTGCTGGAGCGGGAAATGTCTTTTAAAAAATTGGCACTTGTGGAACTGGTCGCTATAGTTTTTGGCTCCGCTATCGGCATTAGCGCAGCGATATGTGGGAATGGCGTGTGGAGCCTGGTCTATCAATCATTGGGGACTGTAACAGCTTCGACAGTGTTGTTGTGGTCTGCCTCACACTGGAAGCCGAAAATGATTTTTCAATGGTCAGAGGTAATGTCAGTAAGGAATTACAGCTTGAATTTGACGGGATCTTCCATATTCAATTATATTTCAAGAAATGCCGATCACGTATTGATCGGGAAGTACTTGGGTGCACAAGACCTGGGTTATTACGCGCTCGCTTATCGACTCATGCTTTATCCGCTGCAGAATATTTCTTCCGTCATAGGACGCGTAATGTTCCCGCTTTATTCACAAATCCAGAACGATAATGCGCAGTTCCGGGAGGTCTATCTAAGAGTATCCGGAGCAATTGCCCTCATAACGTTTCCCATGATGCTGGGCTTTTGGGTCATTGCTGAGCCGTTTGTCCTATTGTTTTTTGGACCCCAGTGGAAACCTGTTGTTCAGCTGTTAGTAATTCTTGTTCCCGTTGGAATGGCACAGTCTATCGTGACAACAGTTGGTGTAATTTATCAGGCAAAAGGACGAACTGATGTAATGTTCAGGTGGGGGGCATTCACAGGATTTTTAGTGATGCTTGCGTTTGCTATCGGCCTGAGATGGGGTATCGTAGGTGTAGCTGCGGCTTACGCGGGTCTTTCCGCCCTGTTGTCCTATCCTAGTCTTGCCATTCCGTTAAAGCTTATTGATTTGCCCATGAGGGACTTGGGGAAGGCGCTGCGCCTTCCGTTGTATTGCAGTCTGCTGATGCTCGTGGTATTGATGGCTATAAACAGCCTTTTGCCCGCACACATTCCATTTGGTTTAGTTTTAAGTATATTAATTACTTGCGGCATTATTGTATATCTGACAGCAAGCTGGGTTGCCAACCGCGAACAAATGATGAAAGTAGTGGATTTGATCCGGGTGAAAATGTGAGGTGTACTGCTGATATAACAGTGGCCCACAGCGTCTACCAGTGGCTTCCTCTGACGGAAAACTGGATTCACAGGCAAGCTGAGTCCCAAAAGCGCTATACAAGCATCATTTTGGCGTCACAGTTGACGCTATCGTATCCGCATTTTGGTGAGCTTTATGCTTCTGATAATTTGCCGTTCATAAGTCGTTTTGCCAATAAGATTTTGCGCGGATTGACTCATAGAGATGTATTCAAGGACAGTATTCTGTCAAGGTATGATAACGTTCTTCTCCATTCTCATTTCGGACCAACAGGATGGTCCGATATTCACTTAAGAAACAAGAAGCGTCACATCACAAGGTTTTACGGCTATGACATTGACAAACTGCCAAACACCCAACCGATCTGGCAGGAGCGCTATAAAGAGCTGTTTGAGAGGTGCACAGCCTTTCTCGTTGAAGGCCCATTTATGAAGCAAAGTCTGGTCAAAAGGGGATGCCCGCCGGAAAAGATATATGTCCATGCCCTGGGAACGGATGTGGAGCGGATACCATATAAGCAGCGCCACCTTAATGGGCGGTTAAAGATACTCATGGCGGGAAGGTTTACCGAGAAGAAGGGAATGGTGTATGCCATCGAAGGGATAGCCAAGGCATATAACGATCTTCAGTGCAAGGATATGGCAGTTACGATAATAGGCGACTCTGATGGGTCTGAACAAAGCGAAAAATATAAGACGCTGATGATGGATCTGATCAGCGAGAATAAGATCGATCACATCATACACTGGGTAGGGATGAAGAGCTATGAAGAGATGATGCAGATTGCCCTTGACCATAATCTGTTTCTTAATCCGAGCGTTACCGCGGCGGATGGCGACTGTGAGGGCGGATATCCGGTAGTGCTTCTTGACATGCTGGCTTCCGGCATGCCGGTGGCATCAACAGTGCATTGTGATATACCCAAGGTCATATCAGACGCGCGGTTGGGAATTCTTTCCAAAGAGCGGGATAGCGACGGCATAGCTCGCGTATTGCAGGATATCGTTATCGGTAAGACTACCTTTGACTCTCGGGTAATATCAGATCATATCAGGAATACCTTCAACTGGGGGGTGAAAGGAGCTGAATTGGCCGCCATATACGAGCAGGTGATGAGATGAACCCGGAGCAGATGCCCACTGTAAGTATTATCATCCCCACGTGTAACCGGGCAAGCCTGCTTGCCAGGGCAATGAAAAGCGTCCTTGCTCAGACCTTCCAGGACTATGAAATTATTGTGGTGGATGACGCGTCTCATGATCTCACTGAAGGGGTTGTGAAGGGATTTCGTGATGAGAGAATATCGTATCTTAAGCATGGCACCACTAAAGGGGGGTCGGCGGCAAGAAATACCGGGATACGCATGGCGAGAGGTGAGTTTATTGCCTTTTTGGATGATGATGATGAGTGGCTTGCCGATAAGTTGGAGAAGCAAGTGCATGTATTAAAAGACAATTCAATGATTAGCCTTGTTTACACAGGGTACACGGTTATAAATCAAAGAAGCGGAAAAATAGTGGCGCAGAGGATGCCGACGATCAGGGGCAATCTCTATGACAGGCTTCTCGCGGAGTATTGCATCGGCGCAACATCAACTATTATTCTGAAAAGAGAATGTTTTGCACATGTTGGTTTATTTGATGAAAGCCTGCCGAGTTGTCAGGATTGGGACATGTTCCTCAGGCTTTCAAAGGACTTTCTATTTGATTTTATTGAAACTCCGTTAGTCAGGTATTATACTCATGAGAGAAGGATATCTTCAAACTACGACGCACTGATTCTTGGCAGGAGGATGTTTCTGGACAAATATGCAAAAGAGCTGGCAACAAGAAAGAACGTGAAAAGTCGGTTGCACCTTGAGATGGGAAATTTTTTCTGTCACAAGGGTGAGATGAGAAAGGGCAGAAGGGAATTGCTGAATGCAATTAGCATGTATCCTGTCAATGTAAAATATTGCTTCTATTATCTCAGTTCCTTGTTTGGCTCAAATATATACCGGAAAATAGCAATGATAAAGAGAACGATTGCAAATACGCATGAATTATGACGCGTGCGCTTGAGCCAGCGCGAATGTCGTTCTCTGGACTCGCTTCACGTTAAGGTGTCGGATCGCCTGCATGACAAAGGACAACCATGGTAGTGAGTACGCGACCAGATGTCACCATTCTCATGAGTGTGCTGAACGGATCAGGGAATTATTTAGACGCCACCGTAGAAAGTATTCTCCGGCAAAGCTATGATAATTTCGAGTTCATTATCGTCGATGATGGATCTGTGGATGCTACCTATGAAATTCTCACGCGTTATAGTTTGAAGGATTCGAGGATCAAACTTATAAAGAGCGATGCAAATAGGGGCATTGTGCGTTCCCTTAATGCAGGTCTTGAGCGGGCGTCGTCAAAAATTATTGCACGGATTGATTGTGGTGATGTAGCTGATTCACAAAGAATAGAATTGCAGTACGGCTTTCTTAAAGCGCACAGCGATTATGTCCTTGTATCATCGCAGGTAGAGTGGATTTCGATGAAAGGTGAAAAGCTGTTTACAACAGGCTATTTGAGTCCCGACTTGGAAATACGCAAGAGGTTGTTTGTTAAGGACTGCATTTTGTTCCAGCCCGCGGTCATGTTTCGTTTCACAAGAATGCTTTACTATAGAGACCTCGGGGAAGCGAATAATGCCGAAGACTACGATTATTGGCTGCGCTTGTCGATGCTCGGCAAAATGTATATCATTAATAAACCCTTGGTCAAAGTGAGGGCGAATCCCGATGGTACCACGTATTCAAGGAAGATTGAGCAGGTGAAGTCGGTGGACCTGATTCACCGGTCGTTTATCTGCACGTTAAAAGGGAAGCAGGACGGATGTGAATTGCCCGCAATACGGTTAAGCGGAATAGAAATGTGTCAGCAGGGATTATTTCATAAAATGACGCGTCATGCGGCTTCGTGGAGCGGAAGATCCAGGGCCGTCTATTGTTTTTTTAAGTGGATGTCTGTTCTTGTAAGCCCTTATTATTTATTTACTTTACTTCGGCTGCGAGTCATGCGATTGGCCGTGCCGTTTAGCCCGTTATTTAAAAAGTATATATCATGCGTGCAAGGCGGTGGGCTTGCACGCGCTGAGCGATCTGAGGGGCATCGTTAATCAGTATATGCGCAAACAACCATATATAAACCGAGATGAATTTTTTGAGTGCTCCGCATGCGGCGCGACTGTCGTCAATGCCTGGTATGAATATGTCGAAAATGGAAAGGTAAGCAGGGTTTATCACTGTGGATCCTGCGGCTTCATGTTCGCGCGGCCTGTGCTGCTCGACGATATACGAGCGAGGCAGATGGACTCCATCGGAGATGCCGAATTTTTTCAGAATGCGGTATTGAAGAAGCTGCATGAACATCTGATCATAAGGCGGGAAATACAGGCCGTTGCCAGGTTGCTGCAGAGAGATGTGTTCACCATGCTGGATGTCGGGTGCGGCACCGGATGGACAAGCTCAATTTGGAAGAAGGCCGGTATTGATGTGACGGGACTCGAACCGTCAATCACGCGGGGATCGATTGCACAAGAACGGTATGGACTCAGGATTATTCCCTCCTATATCGAAGAAGTAACAACCGAGGAGCAGTTCGATGTTGTCGTAATGAGGCATGTCGTCGAACATCTCGCGGACCCCTTGCCTGTGCTGAATAAAGTCCGTTCTCTTCTTAAGGATGATGGTCTGTTAGTGCTGATCGTTCCGAATATTAATTGCATTGGCCGTTATCTTTTTGGGTCAAAATGGACATGGGTGCTTCCCTGGCACTGCAATTTCTTTAATCCGGAGGCACTGTTCCGTTTAGCCGAAAGGGCGGGTTTTACGCCCATGAAATCGTATCAAACTCCGTCTCCCCTGTGGTATCCTCAAAGTTTTCTCCGGATTTTTCCGGGCACGAATCGCTTGAGCCGGCGCGTGTATAACAAATTGAGCCTGATGGCATTTTTCCCCTTTCTGCCGATTGTTGCGTTGGGTTATCTGACCGGCTTCAGTGACAATATTACCCTTATTGCAAAAATGAGAGGGGATAACCTGTAGATATACGCCTGCCGGCTATTTTGCGCAGCAGATCAAAACGGTTCATTTGCAAGGATCATGCATAGAAGACATTTTATAAAAAAGATAGACTCGCTCCTTGGTCCGCTCATCATTCCTGCCATAAGTCGGCTCGTTCCTGCAGGGAAGAGTGAGCGAGCGTTTCCTTCAACTATTCTCATCATTCGCCCCGGAGGCATTGGTGATGCAGCTCTTCTCATTCCAGCAATAAATTGGTTGAGGAAGGTTTACCCTGATGCGGCTGTCGATATCTTGGCTGAAAAAAGGAATGCCGATGTTTTTGGCTTGTCTCTGAGCATAAACACGGTGTTTCGTTATGATATGCCTGTGGAGCTACGCGGGGCGGTCCGTACTGACTACGACGTTGTAATCGACTCAGAACAATGGCACCGGCTTTCTGCTGTGATTGCGCGATTGACCAGAGCGTCTGTCATGATAGGGTATGCCACGAATGAACGAAAAAAGCTCTTCACCCATCCCATTTCTTATTCCCACGAGGACCATGAGGTCCGCAGTTTTTTGAATTTGGTGGCGCCTCTTACCGGGGATGCACGATTTGACACAGACACGCCATTTTTGATCGTTCCGCAGAGTGCCATTCGCCCAGTTCGGGCGCTGTTACCCGCGGGAAATGAGAGCAAGTTTGTGGCTCTATTTCCGGGAGGCAGTATCAGTGAACGGCGATGGGGTGGAGAACGATTCAAAGCTGTCGCGAAAAAGTTGATGAGGGTAGGTTATGCTATTGCCGTAATTGGAGCGAGAGAGGATATCCAGGATGGAAACATAATTGCCGAAGCTGGCGACCGCATCATGAATCTCTGTGGCAAACTTTCTCTTGTCGAGACAGCCGCTGTGCTGAAGCGATCAACCCTGCTCATAACCGGTGATTCGGGCATCATGCATATCGCTTATGGGCTCGGAACCAAAACACTGGCTCTGTTCGGTCCCGGAATAGAGAAGAAATGGGCGCCGCAAGGCGCAGGTCATGTAACAATCAACAAGAACCTCGACTGCAGCCCTTGTACAAAGTTTGGCAATACTCCGAAATGTACAAGAGGCGTGGAGTGCATGAAACAGATTACCGTGGACGAAGTCATGGACAAAGCTATTCAGTTATTGGAGATGGATGTATCGCCTCGTTGAATAATGCATCCCCTTCCTACCTCCTCTTCCTCCTCTCCTCATGCTTGATATCCAGCTTCTTTAACTGATCAAGGCTTTTCTTGAGATCGTCGACGGTCTTGAGCACCAGGCGCCAGTTGCGGGCCTCGGGCGCAAGGGCGTGGTCCGGGTAGAGCCGCAGGAATTCATCGAACTCCAGGAAGGCCGCGGCATAGTCCCGCTGGGGATTGTCGTGCCAGGCAAGGGTCCGGGCGAGGTTGAAGCGCGCTTCGGCCGCGGATGACGTGTTCGCATTTTCCCGTATGACGCGGCGGTATGACGCGGCGGCATCGCCGTACTTGCGGTCCTGGAACTGGCCGTCGGCTTCACGCAGTTCCCGGCCCGTCGGGGTAAGGGCGGCGCAGGAAGACAGCAGCAGCATCG
>CAZYXS010000067.1:0-17491 GCA_964650955.1 uncultured Desulfuromonadales bacterium
AAACCGTCGAACAGCCCGTAGGTGACGAACACCCCGACGGCCACGAAGGCCACCAGTTTGACCAGCGATTCAAGGGCCACCGCCGCCACCAGCCCTTCGTGACGCTCGGAGGCGTCGAGGCGGCGGGCGCCGAACAGCACACCGAACAGGCCGAGCACCGCCGCCACCACCAGGGCGGTGTCGACATAGGGGGGGAGGGTGGGGATCAGTTTGCTCAGGCCGCTGCTGAGGCTGGTGCGGGGCAGGGCCATCAGGTCGAAGGTGTGGGCCACCGCTTTGAGCTGCAGGGCGATGTAGGGCATGATCCCGAGCACGGCGAAGGTTGTGACCACCCCGCCGAGCAGGGGGGACTTGCCATAGCGACTGGAGATGAAGTCGGCGATGCTGACGATGTTGTGCCGTTTGCTGATACGCACCATCTTGCGCAGCAGAAAGTACCAGATAAAGGCCATCAGGGTCGGCCCCAGGTAGACGGGGAGGAAGTCGAGCCCGCTGGTGGCGGCCCGGCCCACGCTGCCGTAATAGGTCCAGGAAGTCAGGTAGACGGCCAGGGAGAGAGAATAGATGTGGGCGTTGGAAATGATGCTGCGCCCTGCCTCCCGCCGCCGGTCGGCGTAATAGGCGACGACGAACAGCAGTCCGAAATAGAGCAGGGAAATGGTGGCGAGGGCGGTGATGGAGATCATTCCGCCCCTTTCTCCCGGTTGCCGGCGGCTGTTTCAGGCTCTTTGCTGAGCCGGCGGCTGAACAGGTAGATCACCACGATGGAAGCCGGCCAACCGAGCAGGAAGTAGAGCACCAGCAGGGGAATGCCGAGAATCGTGGCGGTCTTGTTGACAATCTGCAGAAAGGGGTAATTGAGCATGACCGCTCCCAGAAAAAAGAACAGCACCCAGGCTTCCCGCAGATGACTGGTGGCAGGAGATTTTTTCATCGGCGGCTCCCGGTGCGTTCGAGCAGCGTGCTCAGAATGAAACCGATATTATAGTCAACCTCTTGGGTGGTGTCGACCGCACAGGCGTTTTCCTCCGGGGTCGGAGGTTGCCAGCTCTGTCGCTGGGCCTGCTGCAAGTCTCGGCGACCGTCGGAGGGATCCCCCCCCTGCTGCCAGCGCTGATCGAGGCGTCGGGCCGCTTCCTCGGGGGGGCAGTCCAGATGCAGCAGCAGGAAGGGGACTCCTGCCTTGCGGGCCAGGCGTGCCAGCTTGCGGCGCTCGCTGGCCCGGCCAAAGGAGGCATCGGCCACCACGCTGCGACCCGCGGCCAGACCCTGGGCCGCCTGGGCGGCCAGGACCGCATAGGTGCGGCGGGTCAGTTCCGGGCGGTAGATGCCGCTGCCGAAAGGGACCTCCTGGGGGCGATCATCTGGCATGCCGGCGAGGGCTTTGCGCAATTGGTCCGAGCGCAGCCAATGCGCATCCAGAGACATGCTCAGGGCCGCCGCCAGGGTGCTCTTGCCGACCCCCATCAGGCCGCAGATGACAATCAGCACCTGGGGAGCCAGGTAGCCCAGGGCCAGGTTGAAATAGCCGCGGGACTCCCGGGTCGCGGCCAACCTCTGCTCCTGCTCGGCGTCAGGGTCCTGGGCAAGGAACATGGCCACCTTGCCTCGAACGAAGGCGCGGTAGATGCGGTAGAAGTGCAGCAGGTGATCCGGCCCTGCGGCCTCGGGTTCCTGCTCCCGGTACCGTTTCAGGAGCCGTTGTGAGAGATCGGGTCGTCCGCGGTGATCCAGGTCCATGAGCAAAAAGGCCAGGTCCGCCGCCAGATCGGCCACCCGGAAGCGGCGGTTGAACTCGATACAGTCGTAGATCCGGATGGGATCGGTCAGACAGATGTGCTCCGCATGCAGGTCGCCGTGGCCGTCCCGGACCCAACCGGCCGCTTCCCGTTCCAGCAGGAGGTGGGCGTGGCGTTCCAGGTAGCTATCCACGTAGCCTTCGAGGTGGTGCCGGCCCGTTGTCGGCAGCAGGGAGGCAGGGCAGGAGGCCGTCTGCTGGAAATTTTCCCGCCAGTTCCCGCGCACCACGTCCAGGTTGCTTTGTCCACCCTCCTGCCGGCAGACAGGGGAGTGCCGGTGCAGGCGGGCCAAGCGCTCGGCCAAGTGGTCGATCCATTCGGGAAGGTGCCGGTCCCGACGGGCCAGCAGACCATCCAGCATCCGCTCCTCGGGCAACCGGCGCATGACCACGGCGTAATCGATGATGTCCCCGGCGCCATCCACCTGGATCCGCCCCTGGTCGGCGCGGATTTCCACCACTCCGAGGTAGGTGTCCGGCGCAAAGCGGGCGTTGAGACGGACCTCCTCCTGGCAGTAGAAGCGGCGGCGGTCCAGGCTGGTGAAGTTGAGGAATCCGAAATCCACCGGTTTTTTAACCTTGTAGACCCGGTCGGAGAGAAAATAGAGGCGGGAGATATGGGTCTGCCTGAATCCGACCGGGCCAGTCGCGCCGGGGTAGGCTTGCTCGCTCATCAGGGCCTGATGCAGACGAAAGGGGGCCATAGCCTCTGCCTCGGGTTGGCTCAGGGGTTGCCGAGGTGCCGGTTGCTCGTTCCTAAATTGCCGTTTTTGCACCAACTTTAACATGAAACCGGGCCCTGTAAAGCAATTCCCGGGCCGGCAGAACAATTGACCTCGGCAGGCGGTTATGCTAGCGTTCGCTGGCACGCTGGGAGGCGCTCGACCACTGCAGATAAGGGAATCCATCGGGCCTCTCCCCTGAAAGGGCGAATTTGAAACGGACTCTACCCAACATGGCGGATCTGCGCCCGGCCTTCGGTTTCCTGCTGATCCTGGCGCTGCTGTTTTCGGGCTGCGCGCCCCGGGGTGGCCGCGGGCCGGACCGGGAAGCCCCGCCCCCCTACGTTTCCTCCGTCGACCTGCCCGAGGCCAAGGCCTTTTATCATTTCAGCCAAGCGCGCCTGCAAGCTGCCGAGGGAAACCTGGATGGCGCCGGGGAGGCCCTGCAGCAGGCTCTCGAATTCGATCCCCGCAGCGCCTTTCTGCATACGGCCCTGGCGGAGGTGCAGTTGCAGGGTGGCTATGAAACCCTGGCGCGGCAGAGTGCCGAGCAGGCCCTGGCCGTCAACGCCAATGAGTTCGGTGCCCTGATGCTGCTGGGCAACATGCATTTCCGGCGCAACGAATTTTCCCAGGCGGTCGACTACTTCCGCCGTGCGGTGGCCGCAGACCCCTTGCAGGACAAGGCCTCCCTGCACCTGGGCATCGCCCTGGCCCGCTCCGGGCAGGAAGCACAGGCAGTGGCTGTGGTCACGCGGTTTGTCGAGGAGCATCCCGATTCCCTGGTGGGTGAATTGACCCTGGCCCGCCTCTACCGGGATATCGACCAGCCCCGTCAGGCCGAAGCGGTCTACAGGCGCCTGCTGCGGGAACGGCCGGACCTGGAATCGGGCTACCTGGAACTGGGCGGTCTCCTCGAAGAGGAAGGGGACCTCGATGGCGCCATCGGAGTCTACCGACAAGCCCTGCGGGTCAGCCCCGACAACCTGGGCATCCGCCACCACATCGTGCGGCTGCTGGTGGGGGGGCAGCGGTACGGCGAGGCCCGTACGGAGTTGGAAGATATTCTCGCCCGCAAACCCGACGACCTCGACTCCCGCCGCAAGCTCGGATTGCTTTTTCTCGAAGAGGAAAACTGGGCCGCGGCCCAAAAGGTGTTCGAAGACCTGGTGAATCGCGCGCCCGCAGAGGACCAACTGCGTTTTTACCTCGGTACCGCCCTGGAGCGGCAGGAGGCCTGGGAGCCTGCGCTGGAGGCTTTCCGCTCCATTGGGCCCGGAGCCGAACTGCACGGCGAAGCCATTTCCCACATCAGTTTCATCTATCACCGCCAGGGCCGCACTGCGGAAGCCGCCGAACTGCTGCGGGAACAATTGGCCAAGGATCCCGATCGCCCCGAGCTCTATATCTTTTTAGCCTCCCTGGAAGAGGCGGCCGAGGATATCGAAGCGGCCCTCGAGACCCTGAAGCAAGGGCGGTTGGCCTTTCCCGAAGAGGCCGGGTTGGCTTACCAGACCGGTGTCGTTCTCGAGCGCAAAGGGGACCGGCAGGGAGCCCTCGGGGCCATGCGACAGACCCTGCTGCTGCGGCCGGACCACGCCGAGGCCCTCAACTTCATTGCCTACTCATACGCCGAGGCGGGAGAAAACCTCGAAGAAGCCCTCCACCTGGTGCAACGGGCGCTGGAGCAGGGGCGGCCAGGACATATTCTCGATACCCTCGGCTGGATCTACTACCGTCTTGGTCGCCTGGAAGAGGCCCGGATCGAGTTGGAAGAGGCAATTCGCCTGCTGCCCAAGGACGCGGTTGTCTGGGACCACCTCGGGGATGTCTACCGGGACCTGAAGCTTGCCCATAAAGCCAGGCATGCCTACGAGATGTCTCTGGAGCTCAAGCCTGATCAACCCGAGGTGAAACGGAAGTTGCAGGGGCTGGGGAAAAAATCGAAATGACCCGAATAATCGATGCGCCGTGGCGGTGGCCCCTGATCCTGCTGCTTGGCGTGCTTTGCGGCTGCACCGCACCGGTGCTGCGCAGCCACCTCGATGCTCCGGCTCCCCCCAATGCGCTGAGTGCGACCCTGCTGCAGCGGGTGCAGCTGCAAGGGACTGCCTACCGCGCTCTCGAGGGGCTAGCCAAGGTGCGGGTCAGCAACCAGGGGCAGAACTTCAACGCCACCCAGGTGGTGTTGGTGGAAAAGCCTGACCGTCTGCGGGCGGAAACCCTGAGCCCCTTTGGCAATCCGCTGCTGGTGCTGGCTACGGATGGCCGTGAGGTCGCGGCGCTGGTTCCCGGCGATGGGCTTTTCTACCAGGGGGATGCTTCGCCGGCCAATCTGCACCGGTTCACCCGCCTGCCCTTGCGACTGGAGGACCTGATCGCCCTGCTGCTCTACCAGGTGCCCTTGCTCGAGGCGCGGCAGCAGCTGTTGAGCCGGGACGGGGAGGGGAACCTGCGACTGCAATTGGTCGGGGAGGGCGACCTGCTGCAGGAGCTGATCTTCAATGGCGCCCACATGCTCACCTCGGCGGCCTTTCTGCGGGGTGAGGAGTTGCAACTGCGGGTCAGCTACCGGGATTTCAGCGGCGACGGCACCGGCTACCCGGCCAGCGTGCAGTTGGAGATGCCCCCCATGGGGGTCGAAGCCTCGCTGAGCTTTTCCGAGGTGCGTCTCAACGGGGTCATTCCGTCTGCGCGTTTCCGCCTGAGCGCTCCGGCCGGCTACGAAGTGCGGCCGCTCCCCTAGGCCTGCTCAGAAAAACCATCAAAAACGTAGCTTCATCTATTTAAAACCGTTATGAAATTCCATTTGAGGTGGTCGTATGCGTTGGGTCTGGACCGGTTTGCTGCTGCTGGGTTTGCTCTGCACCTTCGGGTGCGAAAAAAAGGAGCCGGTCATTCCTGCCGAGGGGCAGGCGGCCGCTCCCGCCTCCGGTGACACCATCCTGATGGGGACCATCGGCGACGCCAGCACCCTGCTGCCGGTGCTGGCCTCCGACTCCGCTTCCGGCGATATCAACGGCCTGGTCTACAACGGCCTGGTACGCTACGACAAAGACCTCAACATGGAAGGGGAGTTGGCCGAGTCCTGGGAGATTTCCGAGGACAATCTGACCTTCACCTTCCATCTGCGTAAAAACGTCAAGTGGCATGATGGGACTCCCTTCACCTCCGCCGACGTGCTGTTTACCTATCAGCTTTACATCGACCCCAAGACCCCCACCGCCTACTCGGAACGCTACAAGCAGGTGGAGAAGGCCGAGACTCCCGATTCGCACACCTTCCGGGTGACCTACCGTCAGCCCCTGGCCACTGCCCTGATCAGCTGGGGTTTTTCCATCCATCCCAAGCACCTGCTCGAAGGCCAGGACATCACCACCAGCCCCCTGGGCCAAACCCCCATCGGTACCGGCCCTTACAAGTTTGTGGAGTGGCAGCGGGGGCAGAAGATCGTCCTGGAAGCCAACCCCGACTATTTCGAAGGGGCACCCTACATCAAGCGGGTGGTCTACCGCATCATCCCCGACCCCTCCACCATGTTCCTGGAACTGAAGGCCGGCGGGCTCGACTACATGGGGCTGACCCCTCTGCAATATGCCAAGCAGACAGACACTCCCGAATTCGAGCGGCAGTTTCGCAAATACCGCTATCCGGCCTTCGCCTATACCTACCTGGGCTTCAACCAACGGCGCCCCTATTTTCAGGACAAGCGGGTGCGCCAGGCCATCTCCTTCGCCATCGACAAGCAGGAGATCATTGACGGCGTGCTGCTCGGCCTCGGGCAGGAGGCCACCGGCCCCTTCAAGCCCGGCACCTGGCCCCACAACCCCGAAGTGGTGCGTTACGGCTACGAGCCGGAAAAGGCCCGGGCCCTGCTGGCCGAGGCCGGCTGGAAGGACAGCAACGGCGACGGCATTCTCGACAAGAACGGCGAGCCCTTCCGCTTCACCATCGTGACCAACCAGGGGAATGACCAGCGCATCAAGAGCGGCGAGATCATCCAGCGACGCCTGAAGGAAGTGGGTATCGACGTCAACCTGCGGGTGATCGAGTGGGCGTCCTTCCTCAAGGAGTTCATCAACCCCGGCAACTTCGACGCCACCATCATGGGTTGGACCATCCCCATCGACCCCGACGGCTACGACGTCTGGCATTCGAGCAAGACCCGCCCCGGCGAGCTCAACTTCATCGGCTTCAGGAACGCCGAGGTCGACCAACTGCTCGAGACCGGCCGCCGCACCCTCGACCAGGAGGAGCGCCGCAAGATCTACCATCGTTTCCAGGAAATCCTGGCCGAAGAGCAGCCCTACACCTTCCTCTTCGTCCCCGACGCCCTGCCGGTGGTGGCCGCCCGCTTCCGCGGCATCGAGCCGGCGCCCGGCGGCATCATGCACAATTTCATCAAATGGTACGTGCCGGCCGGCGAACAGAAGTACAGCCGCTAGCCCCTGCGTCGATAAAAAGGATTCCGCGCCACCGCCATGCTGCGCTACCTGGCCAAACGTCTGCTCATGATGCTCCCGCTGCTGCTGGGGATCACGCTGATCTCCTTCGTGGTGATCCACCTCGCCCCGGGGGAGCCGACGGATATGCAGACCGACCTCAACCCAGAGGCGAGCGTCGAGCTCAAGGAGCGGCTGCGTGCCCAGTACGGCCTTGACGATCCGCTGCTGGTGCAGTACGGCAAGTGGCTCGGGCGCATGGCCCGCCTCGATTTCGGCGACTCCTTCTCCCAGGACCGGCGGCCGGTGCTGGAGAAGATCGTCGAGCGGCTCCCCGTCACCATTCTCATCAATGTCCTCTCCATCGGCGTGATCCTGGCGGTTTCCGTCCCGCTGGGCATTCTCTCGGCGGTCCGGCGCAATTCCGGCTTCGACCGGGTGACCACGGTGCTGGTATTCCTCGGCTTCGCAACGCCCTCCTTCTGGCTGGCCCTGCTGCTGATGGACAGTCTCGGCGTGCGTCTCGGCCTGTTCCCCATCGCCGGTCTCAAGTCCGTCGGGCACGACTACCTCGGCTTCTGGGCTCAGATCGGGGACATGGCCCACCACCTGGTGCTGCCGGTGTTCGTTTCCGCCTTTGGGGGCCTGGCTGGGTTTTCCCGGTACATGCGCTCCAACATGCTCGAGGTCATCCGCCAGGATTACATCCTCACCGCACGGGCCAAGGGTCTTTCCGAAGGGGTGGTGATCTACCGCCACGCCCTGCGCAACGCCCTGCTGCCGGTGATCACCATTCTCGGCCTGTCGGTGCCGGGGTTGATCGGCGGCAGCGTCATCTTCGAGACCATCTTCGCCATTCCAGGCA
Organism: uncultured Desulfuromonadales bacterium; assembly: GCA_964650955.1. Classification (GTDB taxonomy): domain Bacteria; phylum Desulfobacterota; class Desulfuromonadia; order Desulfuromonadales; family CAZYXS01; genus CAZYXS01. Next base: position 7,828 of record CAZYXS010000067.1, read on the forward strand.
TGGGAAAGCTTTTCTACGATGGGGTCATGATGCGGGATTATCCCCTGATCATGGGGATCCTGGTCATCGGTGCGGTGCTGACCCTGGTCGGCAACCTCCTCGCCGACCTCTCCTACGCCCTGGCCGATCCCCGTATCCGCAAGGCCTGAGCATGCTCCGAAGATTGGTCTTTTTTATTGCCCCTGCCGGCCACATCTGCTAGTTTCGACGCCGCTGCCATCGAGGGGACCCCGGTGTCCCATTTTGGCACCCCTTTTGTATATTCCCGAACCATTGCCTCGCTCCCCGGCTTGACGAGCCCGCTGAAACCGCCAACCACGAGTGCAGTTCCCATGACATGTTCTCTCCTCGCCCGTTGCCTGGTCCTGTTGGCTCTGGTCCTGGGCGGCTGTTCCACCTATCGTGATCTCTCCCCCGGGTCAGTGCAGGAGGTGGTCGCCTCCCCGGTGCTGGAAAATCAGGCGGTGGAAGTCACCCCGCTGCAATCTCCCGTTCCCAGCATCGAATACCTGGTGGGGCCCGGCGACATCCTCTTCATCAATATCGACGGCCGGCCCGAACTCGGGTCGCCGGTTCTCGCCGGTGCCAGCAAGCTTCAGGGGAGCCGGGTCGACGGCCAGGGGCGCATCCGATTGCCGCTGGTGGGCAGCATCGAAGTCGGCGGCCTGAGCCTCGACCAGATCCAGCAACGGTTGGCCGAGGCCTTCGGCCTTTACCTCAAGGAGCCCTGGGTGGTGGTAGAGGTAGCCGAATACCGCAGCCAACCCGTCAACCTGCTCGGGCAATTCAAAAATCCCGGCACCTATTACCTCGACCGTCCCTATACCCTGATCCAGGGGGTCGCTCTCGGGGGCGGGCTGCTTGATTCCGCCAATCTGCGCAGCGCCCGCCTGCTGCGTGGCAACGTCACCCAACCGGTGGATATCTACCAATTGCTCACCAACGGCAGCCCCGCGCAGAACACCTGGCTGCAAGCCGGCGACACCATTTACGTCCCCGACGATCGCAACCAGAACGTCTTCGTCTTCGGCGCGGTAAAGAAACCGGGCCCCGTCCCTATGCCCAACGGGAGGCTGTTCCTCGACGCCGCCCTGGCCAGCGCCGGGCTCGACGAGACCGGCGGCGACCAGCGCTATGTCCGCATCATCCGTTCCCTCTCCGCCACCCGCGGCCAATTGCTGGTGGTCGACCTTGGTCGATCCCTGCGGGGGGAGAGTCTCCCCTACAGCCTCGAGGAGGGGGATATCATTTACGTGCCGCGCAGCGGCATCGGCAGTTGGAACCAGGCTCTGACCGAGATGCTGCCGTCGTTGCAGGCCATCAGCGCGGTGCTGCAGCCTTTTGTACAGGTCAAGTTCCTGCGGGAAGACTAACCGGTTTGTCAACGATTTGACCTCGCGACTCCGATTGACGGGGGAGTCGCCAGGGATTGCCGGAAATTTGACAAGGAATGTCATGGAACAACAGCCCCAGGCTTTGCAGAACGTAGAAGAAGTCCACCTCTCCGATTACATCGGGGTGCTGCTGCGGCGGCGCCAGTCGGCCCTGCTGGCTTTTTTCGTCGTGGTAGCCGGCGTGACCCTCTTCACCTTCCTGATGAAACCGGTCTACGAGGCCACCGCCACCCTGCATGTGCGAGACGACAAGGTCAAAGGGAAGGGGGTCCTCGATGATCTCGGCCTGAGCCGCCAGAACCCGGTGGAGACGGAGATCGAAATTCTCAAATCCCGCACCATTGCCGAAGAGGTGGTGCGCCGGCTGCATCTCGACTGGCAGACGAACAAGGTTCCCAAGGACGTACGGTTCAAGATTCTCGACTTCGACGCCAGCCGCGAAGAGCCCGAATTCCTCGTGGAACTCGCAGGTGGTGGGGAATACCGGCTGCTGGATGCTGACAAGAAGGAACTTGGCCGCTGCCGCAGCGACGAGCTTTGCCGGGGTGATGGGGTGAGCCTGCTGCTTGCCGGGCTCGACGGCCCCGGGGGGGGCAGGTTCCAACTGACCCTTAATCCCTTCAACGCCACCGTGCGCAACCTGCGAGAGACGGTCAAGGCGGCCGAAGTCGGCAAGGGGACCGACGTCATCAAAGTTTCCTACCAGGACACCGACCCCCAACGAGCGCAGGAGGTGGTCAATGCCCTGGCCGAGGCCTACCTCGAACGCAGCATCCACATCAAGACCGAGGAAGCCCGCAAGTCGGTGCAGTTCATCGAAAAGCAGCTCGGCGAGGTGCGCGGCCTGCTCGACCAGGCCGAGCTGAGCCTCCAGCAGTTCAAGCGGGACTCGGGGGTGGTGCAACTCGACAGCGAGGCGCAGAACCTCATCGGCCAACTGGCCGAGGCCGACAAGGCCCGCAACGCCAGCGCCCTGCAGGCCCGCCAGGTGGAATTCGCCATCGAGAGCCTCTCCGTCGCCATGAAGAAGGAGGAGACCTACGCCCCCACCATCCTCCTCGACGACCCGGTGGTGGCCGCCCTGGCCCGCAAGCTGGCGGAACTGGAGGTGGAGAAGCGCGGCCTGCTCAACGACATGACCGAGTTCCACCCCCTGGTCAAGGCCCTGCTCGGACAGGTCCAGGAGGCCCAGGAGAAACTGCTTGCCACCTACCGCAGCGCCCTGGCCAGCCAACGCCAGCGCCTCGGCAACCTCGACCGCGAGGTGCAGCGGCAGGAGGAGATCCTCAAGCGCCTGCCCGAAGCCGAGAGGGAACTGGTCGGCCTCACCCGCCGGGCCACCGTCAATGCCGGCATCTACACCTTCCTGCTGCAGAAGCACGAAGAGGCCCGCATCGCCCAGGCCGCCACCATCGCCAGCGTCAACGTCATCGACCCGGCCATCACCCCGGACCGGCCGATCAAGCCCCAGAAGGCGAAAAACCTGCTCCTCGGCCTCATCGTCGGCGGCATGCTCGGGGTCGGCCTGGCCTTTTTCCGCGAGTACCTCGACGACACCATCAAGGACGAGGATGGTGTGCGGCGGGTGCTAGGATATCCGGTGCTGAGCGTCATCCCCCATATCGGTCGTCGGCAGCGGAAAAAAGAAGCGGTACCCGACGCCGAAAAGGTCCCCGAGCGCACCCTGATCGCCAAACTCGAACCCAAGAGTCCAGCCGCCGAAGCCTTTCGCAGTCTGCGCACCAGCATCCACTATTCAGGCCTGCAGAAGGCCAAGCAGGTGCTGCTGGTCAGCTCCACCTTCCCCGGGGAGGGGAAGACCACCCTCTCCGCCAACCTCGCCGTGACCCTGGCCCAGACCGGGGGCAAGGTTCTGCTCATCGGCTGCGACCTGCGTCGCCCGACCTTGCATACCCTTTTCGACCGCTCCAACACCCCCGGCTTGACCGAACTGCTGGTCGGCGATGCGACCCTGGAGCAGACCATCCATCCCACCGGCATGTTCAACCTCGATTTCATCAGTGCCGGCACCACCCCCCCAAACCCCGCGGAGCTGCTTGGCTCAGAGGCCATGGCCCAGGTGCTTAAAGACCTCAGGGGGCGCTACGACACCATCCTGCTCGACGCTCCCCCCTTGCTGGCCGTCACCGACGCAGCCGTTCTCACCACCCAGGCCGACCTGGTGATGCTGGTGCTGCAGGTCGGTCGGGTGCCGGTCAAGCTCGCCGGCCGCACCCGGGACATCCTCGCCAGCGTCCAGGCACCCGTTGCCGGGGTCATCCTTAACGACAAATTGGGCAAGGGGGTGCAGTATTACGGTTACTACGGCCGCGGCGGTTATGCCGCCTACGGCTACGGCTACGAGGAGACCCCCGAGCCGAAGAAGCGCTTCTGGCAGCGCAAGTAAGATACAAGGAGAACCCCGCCCATGATCGACTGGCACTGCCATCTGCTCCCCGGCATCGATGACGGCGCACCCGATCTGGCCGAATCCCTGGCCATGGCCCGGGAACTGGTGTCGGCCGGCTACCGGCAGATCTGCTGCACTCCCCACGCCATGCGCGGCGTCTACGACAACGATCGTCGCAAGGTCGAGCAGGCCGTCGCCGCCCTGCAGCGGCAACTGGCCGCTGCCGCCATCCCTCTGCAGTTGCTCCCCGGCATGGAATACTACCTCGACGAATTCTTCCCCGAGTTTCTTGTCGACCCCGTCCCCCTCGGCACCACCCGCCTGCTGCTCGTCGAAGCTCCCAGCCGCGCCCATCCCGAAGGGGTACGGGAACACCTGTTCCGCATCGTCCGCGCCGGCTTCATCCCTCTGTTGGCCCATCCCGAGCGGCTCTCCGCCCTGCGCTGGGAGGAATTCCAGCCTCCCAAAGGGCTGTGGGGCCGCCTGACCGGCAAACTTCGACCCGCCAGCAACGAACCCCAGTTCGACCTGCACGACCTGCGCAGCCTCGGCTGCCGCTTCCAGGGGAACCTCGGCAGCCTCGGTGGCTACTACGGCAGCGAAGTCCAGGCCCGTGCCCAGGCCCTGCTGCAGGCCGGCCTCTACGACCGCTTCGGCACCGACGGCCACCACCAGCGGGGCCTCGGGCAGATCCTGCGGACCGGGCTTCCGCCGGTGCAGGTGGTGGCATAAAGCGACATTGGGGGTCTCCATCTAACCGGACTAATGGTGTAGACTGGACCCGTGGACTACCCTCGCCCTGGCAAGCACTACCCGAGGTCGGTCGGCGAGTTCCAAGCATGGTTCCGGATGCTCGGACTACCTGGAATGGCTGCGCTGGCCGGCTGGTTTCGTGTGCCCAGGATGCGGCCACAACGAGGGCTGGCGACTGGGCGGCGCCCGGTTCAAGTGCGCTGGGTGCGGCGGCCGCACTTCGGTGACTGCCGGTACAATCTTCGACCGGACCCGCACTCCACTGCCGGTCTGGTTCAATGCCTGCTGGCTCTTTGCCAGCGGAAAGGACGGCATCTCGGATTGGCTCCTACCAGACGGCGTGGGCGATGCTGCATCGGCTGGGGTCGGTGTCGGTGCGCCCCGGACGTGAACGGCTTACAGGGATCATTGAGGTTGACGGGACCTACATCGGTAGTCGGGAGGCTGGGCTGCGCGCCGGCCGCGCGAAGGGCAAGAAGGTGCTGACCGGCATCGCGGTGGAGATCAAGGAGCCCAGCGGGTACGGCCGGTGTCGAATGGCACCGTTGGCGGACGCGTCCTCGGCTTCGCTCCATGCCTTCGTCGCGGATCACGTCGAGCCGGGCGCGACGGTCATCACGGACGTCTGGCAGGGGTACCGGGGGTTGGACAAGCTCGGCTATCGTCACGAACCGCGCAGTCAGCGCGCCGCTCGGGCCCGCGAAGAGGACCCGAGCAATCTGTTCTACCGAATGCTGGCCAGGTTGCATCCAGTAAACAGAGCATGACCGACTGCCCCATGAGTCATATATGGTCCTGACGGCTGTTCGGTGGATGGACTCCCTGAGTCTATCGGTGATGCCAGGACGATTTTTTTATATACATGTAAGTCGCCGAAAATAAACAAGATAAGTCTTTGGTTAAAAATTAGGCAGTTTGTAGAGAAGGGCGGAGAGGCAAGGGTTGATCCGGTGATCCACAGGCTTATCAACAGGTTTTCAACGGCATTTGTGGACAATCCCCAGAGTCGTTTGAATGAGCTAGCTTTTTTCAGTCCTGCTTGAATTTGGTTCGCCAAGGACCCTGCGTCGGAGGGCCGTTTCCGCCCGCAGGCCTTGGCCCTTCCCACTGCCTACCAAAGCAAATAGCAGGTCCCCCAGAGCCTCCTCGCACCCTTCGCTGGAGTTGCCTTTGCAGGCTTCGAGGTAGACATTCAGCCGTTGTTTGAGCTGGTCCGCTTCTATCTCCTGACTGGAAGAACAGGCTTTTTCAGCCAGGACCAGCGAGGGCAGGGCCGGTTTGCGGGATTGGACCCTTCTGGTTTTGCTTTGGTTTTCCCTGGCCTTGATCTGTTGCCACTGGTGTTCAAGTTCAGTCTCTGACAGATGCCGTTTTTGCTCCCCGAAGACGTGGGGATGGCGCCGGATCAGTTTGTCATTGATGGAAGTACATACCTTGGCGAAATCGAAAGCCCCCGCTTCTTCATGGAGGCGGGCAAGCAGCACGATCTGGAGCAGCAGGTCACCAAGTTCCTCGCAAAGTTCTCCGGGGTCGTCCAGATCGATGGCGTCGAGAACTTCGTAGGCCTCCTCGAGCAGGTAAGGCTTTAGTGTCATCTTGGTCTGTTTTCGGTCCCAGGGGCAACCGTCGGGAGCTCGCAAGCGAACGATGATGTCGAGGAGTTTCTGCAGGGCGGTTTGTGCCTGGGAGATTGAATTCATGGTTGCTGGGATTGTCTTCGAAATAGGGTTGAGGGTGTTGCCCGTTGCGGCGGCGCGTCGAATTAATCGCTTGCAAATTTACCATGGATACGCTAAGAAAAAATGCTTTTTCTCCCCGCGATGACTGGGGAGGTTTTCCCTTGACAATCGAAAGGCAGTCTTTATACTGGCCGCCTTCGGAAAGAGGGAGGGCAGGGTATATGCGTTTTCGGATCGACACAATCAAGGAAGGCGGGCTCCAGCTGGATTCGACCATCCCTTGGGAAGAGCTGCCGATCCTCGCCGAAATCGCTGCATCCGGAGACTGTCAGTTCCTGCAAGGAGTCAGGGTCCAGGCCCGGGCGCAACTGGTCGGCGACTTGGTCGAGGTGGCCGGAGAGGTCGATACCTCCGGGCGCTTCCAGTGCGGAGGCTGTCTGCAGGATTATGAGGCGCCCCTGCGGACCCGCTTTGAATTGACCTATGCCCGGCAGTTGCCGAAGATCGAGGAAGTTGACAGCGGCGACGAGGTCGAAACGACCGCAGAGGATCTCGGCATCATTCTTTTTCAGGGGGATGAGGTCGAGTTGGACGAGGCGGTCCAGGAGCAGATTGTGATGATCCTGCCGGTACGCCGTCGTTGCCAGGACAACTGCAAGGGACTTTGCAGCCGTTGCGGCGCCGACCTCAATCAGGGCGATTGCGGTTGCGATCGCAGCGGTATCAATCTGAAATTCGCCGCTTTGAAAGATTTTAAAATCGACAAATCCTCCTGAGCTGCCTTGGCAGCCGGTCGTCTCGGCCTGCAGAGGATCAACTATAACCACCGGTGCCTACCGGATCTAAAGGAGATAGCAAACCATGGCAGTACCCAAGAAGAAAACCTCCAAATCCAAGCGCGACATGCGCCGTGCCCATGATTTCCTGACCGCCCCCGGCATCTCCACCTGCCCCCAGTGCAAGGAGCCCAAGCAGCCCCACCGGGTCTGCGAAGCCTGCGGCTTCTACAAGGGTAAAGAAGTCATCAGCTCCGAAGCCTAAGGGACCGAGCGCTTGGCCGAGCAGATTGTCGTTGGCGTAGATGCCATGGGTGGTGATCATGCTCCCGCCGTCGAGGTCGAGGGAGCCGTCGCCGCTGCGCGCGCCTGGGGTATCTCCATAATCCTGGTGGGGGATACCGACCGGATTGCCGAGGAGCTGGAAAAACACAACGTCGAGGGGTTGGATATCCGTATCCAGCATGCCAGCGAGGTTGTGGGCATGCATGACTCCGCTTCGGACGCGGTACGCAAAAAGAAGGATTCCTCCATCCGCGTGGCCTTCAACATGGTCAAGGAAGGGCATGCCCAGGCGGTGGTCAGCGCCGGCAATTCCGGGGCGACCATGGCAGCAGGCATGTTTGTGCTGAAGCGGATACCAGGCATCGATCGTCCGGCCATTGCCACCCTCGTGCCCAATCTCAAGGATGTCTCCCTGGTATTGGATGTCGGCGGCAACGTCGATTGTAAACCTCACCATCTCGCGCAGTTTGCGTTGATGGGCGAGGTTTATTCGCGCAATGTGCTGGGCAAAACGAGGCCGCGGGTCGGACTCCTCTCCAACGGCGAGGAGGAGAGCAAGGGGAATGATCTGACCCGGGATGCGCATCGATTGCTGAAAAATGCTCCCTTCAACTACATTGGTTACGTAGAGGGTCGGGACATTTACAATGGGCATGCCGATGTGATTGTTTGCGACGGATTCGTCGGAAATGTGGTCCTCAAGGTTTCGGAAGGACTCGCCGAGGGGATCGGCACCATGCTGCGAAGAGAGATCCAACAGCGCTTCCTGGCCAAGCTCGGTTACCTGCTGGCCAAGTCGGCCTTCACAGCCTTCAAGAAAAAACTCGACTATGCCGAATACGGCGGAGCACCGCTGCTCGGCATCGAGGGGACCGGGGTGATCTGCCACGGCGGGTCCAGTCCCAAGGCCATCATGAACGCCATTCGCATGGCCCACGAGTTCGTAGCCTGTCGTCTGAACGATAAACTCGCATCGCAATTGACGAAAACCTCGGAGTTCACTGCCGCCGGCGAGGCCGGCTGCGACGCATCGGCGGAGCCTGGCAGGCAGCTCGGATAGAGGGAGAACCGACGTGATCAAAGCGCGGATTACCGGGACCGGGTCCTACCTTCCGGAAAAGATTCTGACCAACGCCGAAATCGAGACGTTTCTGGATACCTCCGACGAGTGGATTACCACCCGTACGGGCATCCGGGAGCGGCGCATCGTAGCCGACAACGAAGTTACCTCCGACCTTGCGGTGCGGGCAGCCCGCTCCGCCATGGAAATGGCTGGCGTCAAAGCCGAGGAGATCGACCAGATCATCGTCGGCACCATTACCGGCGACTATCCCTGGCCCGCCACCGCCTGCGTCGTGCAACACAAGCTCGGAGCCAGCAAGGCCTACGCCTATGACATCTCCGCCGCTTGCAGCGGCTTTGTGTATGCCCTGACCAACGGCAAGCAAGCCATCGAATCCGGTGCCGCCAAGAAGGTACTGGTGATCGGGGCCGAGGTGCTCAGCCGTTCCATCGACTGGACCGATCGCAACACCTGCGTCCTGTTCGGTGACGGAGCCGGCGCCGTGGTGTTGGAAGCCAGCAGCGGTGAGAGCGGCATTCTCTCTTCCCACCTGCACTCTGACGGCGCTTACCTGGAACTGCTTTATCAGCCGGGCTTCGGTGCCGCCCATCCTCCCAGCGAACAGGCTCTTAAAGACCGCATGGTCTTTCTGCGGATGCAGGGTAACGAGGTGTTCAAGGTTGCCGTCCGCTCCCTCTCCGAAGTCGCCCTGGAATCCCTGCAAGCCAACGGTTTACAACCCGGAGACCTCAAGCTGTTCATTCCTCACCAGGCCAATCGGCGCATCCTGGAAGCAACAGCCAAACGGATCGGTCTGCGGGATGACCAGGTGTTCATCAACGTCGACCGGTACGGCAATACCTCTGGGGCAACCATCCCCGTGGCATTGGACGAAGCCTACCGTGGCGGCCTGCTCAATACGGGGGATCTGGTCATGTTCGATGCCTTTGGTGGCGGTTTCACCTGGGGTGCCGTGCTGATTCGCTGGTAGGGGTTGTCCTTTCCCGTTGATGTGTTAAAAGGAGATTCGGGTCGATGATCGCTTTTGTTTTCCCCGGGCAGGGGTCCCAATATGCTGGAATGGGCAAGGAACTGGCCGATAACTTCAGTGTGGCCAGGGAGGTCTTCCAGGCCGCTGACGATGCCCTCAATTTCAAGCTCTCCGGCCTTTGTCATCAAGGTCCGGAAGAAGATTTGAAACTGACCACCAACACCCAACCGGCTATTCTGACGACCAGCATTGCCGCGCTGCGGGTGCTGCAGTCAGAGACCGGGCTCAAGCCCGACTTTGCCGCCGGGCACTC
>CAZYXS010000068.1:0-17458 GCA_964650955.1 uncultured Desulfuromonadales bacterium
CCCAGGTAGCCGCTGAGCAGTTGCATGCTGTAGGTGCCGAGGCCGCGGCCTGTGCCTTTGGTGGTGAAGGAGCGCTGGAAGACCTGGAGTTGGGCGTCGAGGCTCATGACGCCGGGGTTGTGGACGCTTAAGAGGACCTGGTCCCCTTCACGGGAACAGTCGAGGGTGACGGTGCCGCCTTCGGGGGTGGCTTCGAGGGCGTTTTTGATCATGTTGCCGAGGATGCGGCCGAGCAGGGCCCGGTCGCTGACGAATTCGACATTGACGGCACGGGGATCGATGACCAGGGTGCGCCCTTCGGCAACGGGATGGGCGCGGTAGAGGTCGGCCAGCTGGCGCAGCAGGATCTGGGTGGAGATGGCGCTGGCCTCGATTTTCAGCTCCCCGCTTTCCGCCGCCAGCAGGGTGCGCTGGGCGCGGATCTCCTCGACCGCCTGTTCCGCGGCCTCGCGCACCAGGGCATAGATTTCCTGGGGTTTGTCGAGGGTGTAGCTCTGCAGCAGTTCGGCGAAGCCGCCGATGCTGCCGACGATGTTGAGGATATCGTGGAAGAAGATGTGCTCGAGGGCCTGGCGGCGCTTTTCGCTGCTGATGTCGGCGACGGCGAAGACGGTGAAGCGCTCCGCTCCGAATTCCATGGGGGTGGCCCAGACCTGCAGGTCGAGGGCTTCGCTGCGACCGTTGCGCTTGCGGGTGATGCGAACGTCGCGCACGTCCTTGCGGCCGGCGAGGCCGGTGAGGATGGCGAGGATGGCGCCGCAGCGGCTGCAGTTTTCGGTGGTGCCGCAACCGCCGGCGGTGCGCTGGGCGTGGATGCAGGAGAGGGCTTCGCCGGGGCGCTGGCCAAGTACGGCTTGGGGGTCGTCGATGCCCAGGAAGGCGAGCAGGGCGGCGTTGGCGTAGACGATCTGCCGCTGTTGGTTGAGGATGGCCAGCACCGAGGGAACGGCATCGAGAAGGTGGCAGGAGATCTGCTCCCGGCTGAAATGATCGGCCTGGCGGATCAGAGTGCGGCGGTCGGCGCGTTCGGCGGGAGCGAACTGGGTCGAGAGGGAGTGCTCGGCCATGATTCATCCTTTTCGGTGAAATTTCATCAACGATAAAGGATTTTTCCCCGGGGGTCACGCAAAAGCTTCAGTCGCCCTCCTTGGCCAGTGGGGAGACCGTTGCGGCCAGGTCGCCGAGAGTCATGCCGAGCAGGGCCTTGTTGTTGAGCAGCAGATTCAGGGCCCTGAGTTTTTTCTGCAAGGCCAGCAGGCGCGCGGGGGGCAGTTTGCTGCGTCGGGCCAAAACCTCTGGGACGCTGGTCAGCAGGTTGATCACCGGCTCCCGAGACAGGGCGGCATAGGGGGCGAGCCCGGCGGCGACATCGAGGATGGTCTCGGCAGCGGCCTTGATTTCCAGGCGGCGCTCCGGGGATATCCCCTTGATCTCCATGGCCGGATCGAGGGCGGCCAACTGCCCGACGGTGCGAATGGGCGCGGCGTGCTGGGCCAAAATCGCCGTGTAACGTTTTCCGACTCCGGCGACGATGGCGGCGGGTTGGTCGGCCAAGGGGATGGCGGCGCGGGATGGGACCATCTGCCGAGGGGTGATGGCGGCCTGTCGGGATGCCTGGGCACTGGTCGCCGGTGCCGGCAGGTCATAGGCCACGCGCAGTCCGTTCACCTTGAGGTGCCCCGGGGATTCGCCCAGGAAGATCAGCGGGACCTCCAGCATTTCGGTTTCGGTCAATTCCACCCCAGCCACCAGCAAGTCCCCATCTCCGAGGGGCTGGATCAGTTTCAGCTCGGCCCGGGTCGCCCCCGGGGGCGCGGTGAGCGCGAGGGCGCGGCCATGGAAACCCGGGCCATCCAGGGGAAGACTCAGGACCTCGCCCAGAGGCGTTGCGGCCAGCCATTGCAGTTCCAGGCGGGGACGGTCGGCCAGGGGGCGCTGTTCATCCTCCAGGCTCCCGAAGGGCAAGGGCTGAGCGACGATCTTCAGCTCATAGCCGGTCTCGGGCTTGACGCTCAGGCGCTGGGCGAGGATCGCCTCTTCGGGGGCATCGCCACTGCCTACCAGCCGGACGCCATTGTAGCTGCCCGGGCCACTACCCTGCTCCACCCAGCCGCTGTGCACCTCCCAACCGGCCGGAGTCGGCGTCCCCGAGCCCTGCCATAGGCCAAAATCGGAATTTTCCACCGCCTGGGGAGCGGGGACCAGACTCAGTCCGCCGAGGAGCAGGCCGTATCCGGAGGCGGCCGGATGCAGCAGGCGCAGTTCCCCTGCGGCGGCGCCGTCGGGAGCCTGCAGCCGGGTGTCCACTTCCCCGCGGGCCTGGGTATTGAAGCTGGTGGGCGCGGTCTCCAGGGTCTGGGCGGACAGTCCCAGGGAGGCGCCCGCGCGGTCGAACCATTCCAGCTCCCAGCTCGGTGCCGCCAGGGCTTCCGGTTTGCAGCGGGTTTTTTCCTCGGTGGCCGGGGCGATGACGGCGTAGGCGAAGGCCAACCGATAGGAGCACTCGGGGGCGACGGCAAAGCGCTGGGTCAACCGGGCGCCTGCGCCGCTGCTGGACTCCAGCTGCGGGGGGGAAAAACAGGCCAGGGGGATGGGGTTTTTCTCCGGACCGAGACTGGCGGCGAGGGCGGGCAGCAACTCCGCGTCGGCCAGCAGCAGGGTCATCGGGGAGCCCTGCTCCCGGCGCCGGCGCCGCAGCCGCTGGACCCGGTCGGCGCTGCCCTGCCAGCAATCGGGCAGTCCGCGACCGCACCAGGGATGGAGGATCAGCTGGCCGTAGTGTTGCATCGGTGAGACCAGCCGCAGCCGTCCGGTCCCCTCGGGCAGGCCGCTGGGGCCGAGGGTGGTCGCCTCGGAGGCGACCTGGGCTCCCAGGGCCCGGTTGATGTTCTGGACGATTTCGCTCAAGGTGGTGCGGGCCGGGACCGCTCCGGCGCAGTCGATGTGCCGGGGCCGACCGCCATCCACAGACAGGGTCAGGATGCGTTCGAGACTGAGGTTGATGCCCCGGCGCAGATCCACCTGACCTTCGATCTCCCATTGCCTGGCGCTGTCGAAACCCAGCAGGCGACGGCTGGCATCCGCAGGTGGCGGCTGGGAAAAATCGCTGTTGCACAGGGGTGAGCCGCCGCCGCAGCCGGGGCTCATGTCCCGACGCTGGAGGTGCTCCTGGAGCTTGTCGGCAAAGTCGAAGGCGAACTCCACCTTGCCGGTCGCGGCGAATTCATCCAGCCGCCGACGCACCGCCCCCGGCCCCTTGCCGATTTGCAGTTGCACCGGCAGTTGGAAGCGCTCGGGGATATGCCGCAGGCGGAGTTGGGCGGCAAGAGGAAGCACCAGGCCCTGACCGCCGGCGGCGCGCCAGGAGAGACCGCCGTCGCGGCTGCACTGCAGGGTCGGCTGGGCGGCGCTGCCGGCGGCGACACTCCAGTAGGCTTCCCCTTCGCGACTCTGCAACACCAGCCAGTGCCGCACCCCGGGGAGGATGCGGAAGGGTCGGGAAAGGGTCGCGCTCCCCCAGACCCGGCCGTCGGACAGAGGTTTGGCCACCTTGACCTCGGCCTCGGCGAGGATGGCGCCCGAGGGCTTGCCGTCGTCGTCGGCGACCAGGGTCACATTCAGCCCGGCCAGGCCGGGACGGGTGTTGGCCAGGGGCAGATCGATGCCGGTCAGGGCAATTTCCGTATCCGCCGCCAGCGGCTGGGCCAGGCTGCACTGGGGAGAGACGGTGACCACCCCGGTGGTCGGCATGTCCCCGGGCTCGCCCAGGGCCAGGCGGCTGGGATCGAAGCTGCCGCGAATGCCGGCCTGGCTGCGCCCCTTGACCGGGACCGCCCCCCGAGGCAGGCGCACGGTCAGCAGGGAATCGGAGGTTTCGGGCAGGGTGCCGTAATCGAAGGGGAGATCGACCTCCTGCAGATGGGGCGGCAGTACCGTCTGTTCCATGAAATAGTCGATGGAGAGCCTGGCCTCAAGTCGGCAGAGGCTCTCGGAGTGGAGGATCAGGGGGATCCGGTAATAGCCGTCCTGAGCCTCGAGGGTGGTGAGAAAGAAATTGAGCGCTGCGGAAAAATCCGGCGAAGTGGCCGCCCCGGGCAATTCCCCAAGACGCACCCAGAAGGGGGCCAGCGCGCCGAGGCGGACCTGGAGGTTGCTCGGCACGCTGCGAAGTTGCACCTCGCTGAGGTCGAAACTGCCGCCGGTGGTGGTTCGGGTGAGGCGAAAGCGGTTGACCGTCAGCGCCGGCAGGTTGTCCTGACTGGAGGGCAGGGTCACCGTCAAGGGCGTTCCGGTGCCGGTGAAAAAGGTGCCGTTGTCGGCCACCGAAACCCAGGCCCCTCCCATATCCACCTGCAGAGTGAAATTGCCGCCGCTGCCCAGGGCCCGGGCCAGGGTGCGGCGGGCGTGGAAATCCACCTCGATGGCGTTGCCGCCCTGGGTTTTCTCCGCCCCCAGCTCTCCCTGATTGCCGCTGAACAGCAGGCTCTCCCGAAACAGGGTTCCACCTTCGGGAGCCACCGGCCGCAGAGTCAGGGTCGCCTTGGTCGCCCGGGCCCCGACCGGCAGGGTGCGCAGCATCAGGGTCAGGTCACCTTCGAAGCGCTCATTTTGTCCTGAATAGGTCTCGGTCAGATTCATACCGGATCACATTCCCGAAATAGGGGGAGAGCGGGGCGGCGTGTGGCACCGCCCCGGAGGGCCGTCAGCTGCGCAGCAGGATCATCAGGTCCACCGCCTGGGTCTTGCCGTCGGCCCCGATGTTGTTCTCCAGCCCTTCCACCGCCAGGTAGAGGGTGTCGTAATTGACCTGGGCCAGGACGGCATGACAACCGCGATTGATCCCGAGAGCCTTTTCTCTCTCTTTGACTTCCACCGGTTTGATTTCACCCGGTTTATCGATGGGCCGCTGAGTCAATTGGGCGCGGCAGACCGGCTCGCCCACCACCACGCGCACGGGCAGAATGGCCACGTAGAGATCGTTCCACTGGTCGGCCTTCTTGAGGTCGGCGACGGTGCGGCGCTTGCCGCAGCATTCCGCCACCCAGGGAGTCTGACAATGTTCAAGCTCGTCGTTGGGCTCCTTCATGAAGGCATCCCACAGGTCGTTGAGGATATCCTCGATGGTGTCGTCGTCTTCATAGTCGACTCCGAGTTCATCGAGCAGAGGGCCGAAGGGCAGCCCCAGTTTCACCTTCTCCCGGTAGACGTGATGGGCCAGGCCGAAGGCTTCGGCGTCGGCGTGGCCGTAGTAGAAGAGCAGTTTGCAGTGACCGTATTCCTTGCGAATCGCCTCCGAGGCTTTCTCTCCGATCACCGGTTCGAGGCGGTAGACGTCGACCAGGGGAAAGCGGCCCAGCTTGTGGTGCAGCAGCACCTTGTCGAGTTCGGGGGTGAAGCGTTTGATGAAGCGTCGGTAGTTGGCCATGCCTTCGTGATCGTGAACTTTGCCGGCATAGCGATCGTCGAGCTTGTCGGTCCATTCCTTGGCGCTCTTGCCGTCGAACATGGCGGCGTTGTCGGCCTTGCTGACCCCTTCCTCCTTGACCTTGGCCTCGGTGGCGGCGGCGGTCGCCTTGATATCCTCCTTGGCCTTGCATTGCATGTCGTTCCAGTTTTCAGCGGTGATCAGGTCGCCGGGGTTGGCCGGGACATAGGGGGTGCACTCGTCTGCCATGACTGGGTCTCCTTGGGTTTGGGGTTAGGATTCAGGTTCTGTTCCATCGCGGGTGACTGCTACCCGGATACCGGCGGCCTTGGCCTGCAGCAGGCCGATCGGGCCGGGTTGCAGCAGTTTTTCCGTCAATGCCGGCAGTGGATCACCCAGAACCAGCTGCCGGGCATTCTCGAAGCGTCCACCATCAAAACCGACGCTGACATCGAACAGGGCCGGCCCCGACTTGCGGGCGGCCACCCGGATACTGTTGCCGGCAGCTCCGGGAATTTTCGCTTCCAGTTGGAGGAACCCCTGGATTCCCTCTTCGGCGAGGTAGAGACGGGCGGCCTGACTGGGGCTGCCCAGGGTCAGGCTGCGCGGCTTGCGAAACGGCATCGCCACCGGCTGCCAGCCCAGGGGCACGCTGGCCACCCGTTGCGCCGTGATCAGTTGGGAGCGGGCGTTGAGCAGGTCCGGGAGGTAGTCAGGGTCGCCGATCGGTTCGGTGACGGCAAAGGGATAGAGCTCAGGCTGCGCCGCGGGAAGATTGAAGCGGGCCTGATTGAAGCGTCCGCCGAAGCTGGGGGGAAGATCCACCGGCAGATTGAGGGTAAAGGCGCCGGGAGTGTGCTCGGCCCAGCGCAAGCTCACGCCGGCTGCCGGTTCGGGGTCGCTGCCGGCGGGCCAGGCGAAAAGCGTTTTCCCCTCCGGCTTCGCCGCTGGGGAAAAGCGGCTGAGGTCGAAAATCCCCCGCTCGGAGCAGGGGCTCCCGGTGAAGGGGTGACGATTGAAGGTTGCGGCATTGAAACGGCTGCCGAGGCAGTTGAAATATATCCACCGGTTGCGCCCCTGGGGCAGCTGCAACACCGCCGAAGCCTTCCCCACGACCAGCAGGGTATCGGCTGCCAGGTCGCTCCAGGTGCCGTCGCCGGAGCACCGCAGCGCCTGCAGCTGCTGATCGGCGCCCCGGCGCAGCAGAATCTGCTCCCCAGGCCCCAGCACCACCTTCAGGCTGACGCGCCAGCCGGCGACCATATCCGCCAGCCCCGGGCCAACCACCCCCAGCGGGGAATGGAACCGGGCTTCGGCAAAGACCGCGGCCGCCCCGGCGTTTTCGATTTCCAGGGACTCGCCATGGCGGAGAGCGCCGCTGAGCTCCCGGGTCCGCGGCGGATATTCGATAACCTCCAGATAGCGCAGCGGCAGCAGGCTGACGCGGCTGGTTTCGCCGGTGCTCGGCGAGGTCAGCAGTAGCTTGTCTTCGTCGCTCAGGGTCGCGAGGCCGGGGAAGCTGCGGTTGATGGCGGCCAGGATCTCCGGGCCGAAGGTGCGTCCGGGAGAGGCGCCGGCCACGTCGATCTCCAGGGAACGGCCGCCATCGACCGCCAGTTTCAGCCGGCTGCGCTGGCTGAGGTCGACGCCTGCCAGCAGGTCGACGCTGCCGCTCAGCACCGCGGCGGTGGCGGCGCGTCCCGTGGCTTCAACAACTCCGGCACCGAGCAGAGCGGTGGCGGCATCCCCGCCCAGATAGGGTTCAAGGACCACGCGGCTCGCCGCTCCGGTGGTGGGAGAGGTCAGCACCAGCCGGCCGGCGACCGAACTGGCGATGCCGGCACCCGCCTGGCTGTTGATGGCCGCGACGATGTCGGTCAGGGCGGCCCCGGCCAGAGCGGTGATGCCCAGGCCGCAGTCGATCTCCCGCACCGCCGCGCCATCCACCCCCAGGCGCAGAAACCGCCGCTGCCGCAGATCGGTGCCGGCGGACAGATCAACCACCCCTTCCAATCTAGCGCCGACGGCATCCCGCCCCTGGTAGCTGCGGGGAGCGGGGATGCCGAAGATCCGGGAGGTGACATCGCCGGAGGCCGGCAGGGCCATCTCGATGGCACTGGCGCTGCCGGTGGTCGGCGAGGCAAGGGACAGGTAGATGCCGTCATGCCGGGCAATGGTCTGCCCCAAGCCGAGATTGATCGCCAGCATCAACTGGTTGAGGGTTCTGGTTTCGGCGGCGGCGCTCAGCACAATCTCCACCGGGGCCGCACCGTCGATACCGATCTTGACCCGGGCGTCCGCTGGCAGCGAAACCCCTGCCATCAGGTCGACGGTGCCGACAAAAACCACCCCCGTTGCCGCCAGTCCCTTGGCGGTCAGCGGTTCCAGTCCCAGCAGGGTTGAGCGGGCATCCCGGGCCTGGCTTGGGGTCAGTTTCAGGCGACTGCCGACGCCGGAGTTGGGAGATGTCAGGATCAGATGGCGACCATCCCCGGAGGCGATGGAGGCCGGCATCGCCCCGTTGATCGCCGTCACCACCTGGTCCAGGGTGGTGGCTCGGGGACGAGGACCGCTGCAGTCGACCTCCACCGGCGCCGCGCCATCCACAGCCAACCGCAAGAAACCACCACCGCGCAGATCGATGCCGCGGCTCAGATCCACGGTTCCGACCAGTTGCGCCGCCGTCGCACCAGTTCCCCGGGCTTCGGCGGCAACCTTGCCGAAAACCAGCGGTGCGGCTTCGTCGAGAACCGGAGTGCGGGTCACGAACCGCCGACGGGTGGGCCGATCCGCGGCCACCAGGCGGAGGGCGCTGGCCGCGCCGCTGGTCGGGGAGGTAAGCAGCAGGTGGCGGCCGTCGTGGCCGGCCACCGCGGCGCCCAGGGCGGCATTGATCGCCGCCGCCATCTCGGCCAGGGTGACGCTGCGGCGGTCGTCGGCCAGGGAGCGCAGGTTTATGGATGTCGGCCGGCCGCCATCCAGAGCCAGGGTCAGGCGGTGGAGCGCCGCCAGATCGACCCCGGCCGCCAGATCGGCCTGGCCGATGAGCTGCGCCTGGGTCGCCGGTCCACCCGCGGAGGAGCGGGGCTTGAGCCCCAACAGCTTGGCGCTGGCGTCGCCGTTGAGCGCCAGACCGATCTCCAGGCTCCCGGCGGCGCCTGCGGTCGGAGCGGCGAGAATCAGCCGGCGGCCGTTGTGGCTGGCCACCGTCGCTCCGAGGGCGGCATTGATGGCGGATACGATCTCCGGCAGCTGGGTGCGGGCGGGATCGGCGCCGGCGCAATTCACCGTCAGCGGCGCGCCGCCATCGATTTGGATGACCAGGTTGGCGACGGAGGATAGATCGACTCCGGCGGCCAGATCAGGTTGACCGACCAGGCGGGCGGGTGCCGCATCTGCCCCCAGGGTCAGGGAGGGGGCCTGGCCGAACAGCCGGCCCCTGGCATCCTGAGCCGCGGAGGATTGGAATTCGATCCGGCTCCCCAGGCCGGTGGTGGCGGAAGTCAGTTGCAACTGGTGGCCGTCATGACTGGCCAGGGCAAAGCCGATGGCGGCGTTGATGGCATCGCGCAGTTGGTCGAGGCTGGTGGTCGCCGGTGCCGGCCCGGCGCAGTCGATTTCCGCCCGATGGGCACCGTCGATGAAGAGGCGCAGGTAACGCTCGGCGCTCAGGTCGGCGCCCGCTGCCAGATCGACCGTGCCGGCGACCCGGGCGGGAGCGGCATCCCGCCCGAGATAGCGGCGGGCAGGCAGACCGAGAATCGCCGGAGCGGCATCCTCGGGACCGTCAATGATCTGCAGTCGGCTCCCGGCGCCGACACTCGGCGACCGCAGGCGCAACCGCCGGCCGTCATGACTGGCGACGCCGATCCCAAGGGCGGCGGCGATGGCAGCGACCAGTTCGTCGAGGGTAACCGCCGCACTGTCGCCAACCCCGGTCAGCAGATCGACGGTTACGGTTCCGCCGCCGTCGACCCGAAGATGCAATTTCCCGCTCCCCCTGAGATCGACGCCCCCGCCGAGATCGACCGAGCCCTGGATGCTGGCGGCGCCGGCATCCGCTCCCTTGGCGCTCGCCTCTTCGAAGCCGAGCACCAGCCTGGCGGCAGCATCGCCCCGCGGCGCGACCGTGGTCAGGATCTCTGCAGGACGGTTCCACCAGCTATCCATCTCCCCATACTGATCGGCGATGTTGAGAGCCAGGGTTTCCGCCGCCACCCGCAGCGCCCCCTGCACGGTGACCGTCCCCTCGATGAAGGTGCGGATGTAGCGCTTGAGATGACTGCGAAACTCCTCGACACTTTCGTCGGACCGGGGGGCCAGGCCGTAGAGGGCTCCGATCCGGGCCAGGTCGTCGACCCGTTCGGCGCCGCGATCGGCATGGTCGACCCAATGGGCGAGCAGCACCGCCGCCAGGCTGTTCTCCCCCTTCAGCAGTTCACCGCCAAAGGCATCGATGACGCTGAACAGGGTGCTGGGCCGCGGCAGCGCCTTGAAGGTGCCTGGGAGGTTGGCGATAATGCGCTCGGTTTTGGTCGGCATGCTAGCTCTCCTCCAGCGCGATATCGGCTGGTTCCAGATCGAGTACCACCCACCAGCTTTCGCCGCCGACCGTGGCGGCAATGGTAAAGGTCGCCGCTTCGATCTCCCTGTCGCTGGCCCGCGCTCCCGCCGGCCCCAGGATCAGACTGCGGTCGGGCAGGCGACGGGGGCTGGGTGCGGCCAGGGCCGCCCCGGCCACCACCTGGTCGATGGCGCTGCGCAGGGCCGCATCATCGGCCACCGGCAGACCGCTGACGGCGGTCACCAGGGCATCGACCAGACCCGCCCCGCCCGGGTTGCCGAGATCGCTGCGCCAGGCCATGACATCGACCACGGTGGCCGCCTGAACCTCCTTGACCGATTTGAAGGCCGCCAGCAGCTCGGAGCCTTGGGCGGAATCGCCGGCGGAGAGACCGTCCACATAGGCCTGCACGGCGGCAATGATCTGGGTTTTGACCTTATCTTTGCCGGCGGCGGGAAGACCGGCGGCGATTTTCACCCGCGCCCGCGGTTTGAAGAAGACATAGCGGGCCACCAGCGTCGCCTGCACCCCGGCGGCGCGGGTTTCATGCACGGCCGCCTGCAGACTGGGAAAGCGCTCCGGCTCGGCCTCGACCAGCAGGGTCACGGTTCCCAGGGGGGAGCGCTTGGCCGGCGGGCTGCCCGGATCCCAGAACTCCACCAGTTCGCCGCGCCCTTCGAAAATCACCCGCGCCAGAGCCGCCAGGGTTCCCTTGCCCAGGGCCCGCAGGACCGACTTGGCTCGGACTCGCAACTCCTCGTCGGTTTCATCCCTGGCGCCGAGAAAGGTCGCCTCGAAATTGGTCACCCGGGCGATGCCGGCGATGGGCTGGGCAAGGGTGGTGATCTTGCCCGCCTCGACCTTCCCCACCTCCCCTTTGAAGTCGTCACCGGCGCGGATCGGCACATCGATCCTCACCTGGCCCCGCTGCAGGGTGCGTTGGGAGGTGGTGACGAAGGCAACCTCCCCCTTTTCGGTGGCCAGAGTGACCCCTTCGGGGATGGTGATGTTGCCGGGGACGGCCGGGTCACGAAAGAAGGTGGCAAGACCGACGGCGTAATCCTTGGTTTTGCGGGACACACCGAGGATCGCCACCACCAGGTCGAGGGCGGTGCCGGTGGCGGTATCGATAAAGGCGGACAGATAAGCCTGGTTGATCTGCTGATAGACGGTGGCGATCTCCCGGCCGATCGCCTCGGAGAGGGTGCGGGTAACACTGCCGACGTTGATGTCGCTCAGGGGGGAATTGCTTTCGCGGCGGAAGTAGTCGACGTAGAAGGTGGTTTCGTCGTCGGGCTGGTCGCCTCCCGGCTGCCAGACCACCCCGTTATCCCCCTCGCTGAAGAGAAAATCGATCTCCTTCTGGAAGCTGTGGGGACGGCGATCGAGGATCCCGGTGATGCCGCGGATCTCCCGGCCCGGTTCGGCCAGGGGATAGCGATCCTCCTTGACGTCGAAGATGATGGGTTCGTTGACCACCCCGCCGACGATGGCGGTGAGGATGTCGTCGACAATCTCCTGGTAGGGACGCTCGATCAGGGTGCGGGTGTCGCCGTTCATGCGCTTGCTCCTTCGAAAAAGAAGGGAAAGACCAGGTTGAGCACCGTGTCGCCGTCGATGGCCTGCAGTGAGCAGGCGATATCCACCTGGCTCGGAGCCTGCCGGCGGGTGCCGACGGTGACGGCGAGGACTTTTTTCACCCGGGGTTCGGCCTGCAGGGCCAGCAGGGTGAAGAGCTTGGCGCGGTTGCGGTTGGTTTCGGTGTTGGGCTCGCCGATCAGTTCGTGCAGCCGGCAGCCGTAGTCGGGGTGACCGAGGTGGGCCAGTTCTCCCACCGGGGTGAGAAAGCGCAGCAGCAGCGCCTGCTGCAGGTTTTCCACCTCGCTCAGTCGCGCCAGATCCACCTGCCCGGTTTCCGGGCGCACGCTGGTGAAGAGGTCGCTGCCGCGGGCCCGGGAGTTCTGCTCGAGCAGATTGCCGAGGAGGCGCAGGTCGGTGCCGAAGCGTTTGTTGTTGGCCATATCGGATTGCATCCTTTGGTGCTGAGTTGCTGCTGTTGTGCTATTTCGGGCTGTCGAGGCCGGGGTTGCGCCCCCGGGCGACGCCTTCCTTTCTTTGCTTGCCCAAAGAAAGGAAGCAAAGAAAGGGCACCCAACTGACTGGCCCGCCTGCGGCGGGTTCCCTGCGCTCCGCAGACGTTTTGGGGACCGGCAAAAACTCGCTTCGCTCAGACAGTTTGCCGGTCTGGTTCCCAAAACGCCCGCTGCGCTCCGGCGGCGTCAGTATGGGAATGTCAAAATCACGTTCAATCCAAAGAGCGATGAGGACTGCGTCCTCAGGGCGGCCAGTTGTCCGTCACGTAGGGGGCCGCCGGGGGGCCGAGGATGAGCAGGATGCCCGGCGGGGTGGGGATGCGGTCGAGCATCCGCACCAGGGTGCGCCCCCCCACGGTCACGCCGCCGCTGGCCGGGGTGCCGATCACCATCGGGTAGGGAACCCCGGAGAGGGAGTTGATCATCATGCACAGCGAGCCGCTGGTGGCCAGGGGCATCCCCCCCGCGGTGATGAAAGGGGGGAAGACGGTGATGATCGTCCCGCTGTCGGGAGGGCCGGCGGCGCCGGGGGTCAGCAGCACGCTGCAGCCGATGGAGACGGGTGGTCCGGGCATGGTTCGCTCCTTTGCCGGAAAACTAGATCGTCAGCTCCAGGCTCCAGCCGTTGAGCTTGCCGCTGTCCTGGCGGGCAAAATCGGCCACTTTCAGGGTCCAGTTCCCCCGCACCGCGACCTGGGCCAGCGCCGCCAAGGCCGGGGTGGTCTGGCTGGTGAAGCTGGTGCGGATGTTGTCGGCGCTGCCGCCGCTGCGGCCGTGGAGGATCACTTCCTGGCCGCCCGGGGCGACCAGGCTGAGCTGCAGGTCGCCGATCCAGCTGTGGGTGATGTCCACCGTCACCTTGAGCTCCTTCAGCATCCCCTCCTGGGTCACCGCCAACGGGCTCGCCACCCCCCTGGGGTCGTTGTCGGGGATGGTGAGGCTGGCGCTCGATTCGACCCGCAGGGTATTGCTCTGGCCGAGCAGCAGCTTCAGACCCCAGCGGTTGAGGGTGCCGAGGTCGCGGCTGGCGCGGTCGGCCACCTGCAGCAGCCAACTGCCGGCCGCCGGCTGACCGAGGGCCGCCCCCAGGGCCGGGGTGTCGACCAGGGTGTAGGTCTTTTGGATATTGTCGGCGCCGCCGCCGCTGCGGTTGTGCAGCAGCATCCGGGTGCCGGTCGGCGCCACCAGGCTGACCTCGAGATCGCCGATCCAGGTATGGGCAATATCGACCTGCACCTCGATGCCGGTCACCGCCCCGGCTTCGGAGATGCTGATCGGGCTGGTGATGCCGGCGGCGTTGAAATCGGGGATGGCCAGGGCCGTGGCATTCTCCTTCTCGATCACCCGCTGCGGCTGCAGTCGCCGGGCCGCCTCGTGGACGGCGCTGGCGGCGTTGACCTTGCCGTGGCCGAACCACTCGGAGAGGCCGTTGCTGTAGCTCCCCTTGGCCAGGTTGTAGAGGGGGTCGGTGGAGGCATCCTCGACTTTGTCGGCGCTCTGCTCGATGATCTCCTTGATCTGCAAGGCGCTCAGGCCGGGGTTGGCGGCCTTGACCAGGGCGCAGATCCCCGCCACCAGGGGGGTCGCGCTGCTGGTTCCGCCGAAGCTGTTGGTGTAGCGCTTGCCGGGGGTGAAGTCGGAGCCGTAAGACTCGTTGTCAGTGGTGGTGATCCCCCGCCCGGGGAGCTGGTTGTAGGTGGTGGGGTCGAAATTGTTGCTCGGGGCGGTGACGCTGAGTTGGCTCCCCCAGTTGCTGTAGAGGGCCTTTTTGTTCAGCGAGGTCATGGAGCCCACCGCGATCACGTCGGGATGGGCCGCAAAGCCGTTGAGCATGCGGCCGGTGGCGGTAAAGATGCGCCGGTTGCCCTGGGCGTCGCGCCCCAACCAGCGAATCGGGAAGTTGACGGTGGCGTCGATGGGGGCATCGTAGTTGCCGGCGGCGAAGACGACGACCAGCCCCTGGCCGTCCTTGCCGCCGCCGCGGGTCAAATCGACGAAAGTCTGGGCCACGGCGCTGGAGAGGGGATAGTTGCCGGGGCTCATCCCCCAGCTGCAACTGACGATGTGCGCGCGGGAAGAGATGAAGCGAAAGATTTCGATCAGCCAGGCATCGGCGGCGCTCAGGGGGAAGCGCACCGGCATGAAGGCGCATCCCGGCGCGGCGCCGACGCAGCCCTGGCCATTCTCCTCGGCGATGGCCACCCCGGCGCAGGGAGTGCCGTGGTAATCCCCCCCCTCGGGCAGGGGTTGGTCGTCGTTGCCGCTGAAATCGGTGGGATGGACCACCTTGCCCGCCCCCTGAAAGTCGGGATGGGAGAGCTCGAAACCATCGTCGAGCACCGCCACCACGATGTCACGGGTTCCCTTGGTGATGGACCAGGCCTCGTAGACGCTGGCGTCGGCGTTGCGGTCGATATCCGGGGCGGCCTGGGCCTTGCTGTAGAGGTGCCACTGGGCGGGAAACAGCTCATCGGCCGGGAAGGCGAACTGGACGAAGCGGTTGAGCAGCGAGGGTTCGGCGTACTCGACCTCGTCGTAGCCATCAAGACGATTGGCGACCTTGACCGGGTTGGCCCCGGCGGCTGCCGTCACCTGCACCAGGTAGGTGGCGCCGAGCTGGGCGTACTCCTTCTTGATCACCACCCCGACCTTCTGCAGAATCTCTCCGATCCGCTCGGTCCCGACGCCATGCTTGAACTTGACGATGATCTCGTCGGTGATCTGGTAGCTGACGTCGGGGTTTTCCTTGTCGATGTACTCGTGATGCACCACCAGCTGCCCGGCAGAGCGCAGCCGCTCCATGAGATTGTCCCGGGTGGCGACAGGGGCGCGCTCGGCGGCAACGGTCACCCGGGCGAGTTTTTTGGTCAGCAGCTTCACCGACCCCACCGACTCCTCGACCCTGAGCCGGGCGGCGTCGGCGGTGCGCGGCAGCTGCACGGTAAAGGCCTCTTCGCTCTTGCTGATTTCCACCTTCTGTCCCCCGCGGGAGAGGAAGCGTCCTTCGTCAGATTTTTTCATGGCATTCTCCTCTGGCTCGCTCCCCGGTCAGGGGGAGAACGAGGTGATTCCCTTGACCGACACCGTCGCCCCCTGCACCGTGGCGGAGAGGCCGCCGTTGACCGTCGCCCCCATGCTGGCCTTCACCGAGGCCTGCATGCCGGCTTCGACCTCGGCATTCATCTGTGCCTTGAGCTTGATGTTCATCCCCTCCAGGGTCAGGTCGCGCTGGGCCTTGAGGGTCATCGCCCCGAGGGCCTCGACGGTGAGGTCGCCATCCTGGTTCATGGTGATTTTGGTTCCCCCGGCCAGGGCGGTCACCGTGCCGCCGCTGCCGTCGGGCTGGTCGAGTTTCATCTCGGTCTGGCCGGCGGTGATGCGCACGGTGCCGTCGGTGATGCGCACGGTGATCTTCGGCGCCATCTCGATCAGCAGTTCCCTTGGCGGGGAATTGCCGCCGAGGTTGCGGATCTCGGCCTTGACCGCCTCATCGTCGGCGGCGTGCAGCGGCAGGCGGAAGATCACCTCGTCGGGGTTGTTCAGGGGGGGGCGGTCCACGTCGTTGTAGAGCCGGCCAATGACGATCGGCTGGTTGACGTCCCCCTGGTCGAAGGCCAGCAGCACCAGGTCGCCGACGTTGGGGATGGCGACGGTGCCGATGTGGCCGGTGGCGATGGGGACTTTTTTCAGCAGCAGGCCGCTGTTCTTGAGCCGCACGTCGCAGCCGTAGTTGTCGCTGTCCCCCTCGGCGCTGTGGGGCAGGACCGCCTCCACCACCCCGAGTTCGGCGATGCGAACCCGGCGCAGCTCCTGGCGGATGATTTCCTGGATGGTGCCGATGATGGTGGACAAGCTGTTGCTCCTTTTCGGTTCGACCGTTAAGACCAGGGTCAAAGGCCAGGGGTTGCGCCCCCTGACGCCGCCTTACTTTCTTTGCTTGCCCAAAGAAAGTAAGCAAAGAAAGGGCACCCCATTGACTCGCCCGCCTGCGGCGGGTTCCCTGCGCTGCGCAGACGTTTTGGGGACCGGCAAAAACTCGCTGCGCTCAAACAGTTTGCCGGTCTGTTTCCCAAAACGTCCACTCCGCTCCGGCGTCGTCAATAGGGGGTGGGACAATCGCTTTTCAAACAAAAACCCCATCAAATCCCCCGAAATCCGATCTGAGTGGTGAAGCCCTTGGCCTTGCTGATCCGATGGGTCACGCTGCGCACCTGGAAGGTGGCGTTGAGCTCGGCTTCGGGATTTTGCTGCAGACGGATGGCGTCCCCCAGCTTGACCGCCGGGTTGCCCAGCACCAGCAGCCGTCCGCGCACCGCGCGGCGCTGCAAGTCGCGGTACAGCGCCGCGGCGGCACTCTGGGCGGCGCTGGCGGTGCGCAATACCGGTCGTTCGAGTAGCAAGGTCGGCTCGCCGCTGCCGGCGCTACCCTTGCTGCCGGAAAAATCCTTGGTCAGCCAACCCCAGGCCTCCTCCCCTTCGGCCCCGGTCGGGCTCTCTCCCCAGGCCTCCACGGCTTCGGCGCGAGGCGGGCTTTGCCGCTGCTCCAGGGCGATGAGGTCCCGCCCGTAATCGAACAGATGCACGGTGCGACCGCCGGCAAAGGATTCGAACACCAGCTCCCCGTCGGGATTCAGGTACAGGTCGAAGCCGCAGAGGTCGGTCAGCTCCCGCAGGTGCTGCCAGGCGCTGCGGCGGCCATCGACGACGTAGGCCGGAAACGAAATGCCGGTATCGGCTTTGGCGACGGCAATCCCAGCCGCCCCCGCCAGTTCCTGCACGATATCGCCGGCGGTTTTGTTCTCATGGGTGGTATCGGCGTAGCTGCGCAGCAGAGTTGCCGCCGCGCTGTGGACCACCAGCCGGCGGGTGGTCAGGCCCGGCTCGACGGCAGTCAGGCTGCCACTGAGCACCCGGGTCAGGCCGCCGTTATCGGCATAGCCGAGCTCGATTTTCGCCTCGACCCCCTTGGCCGGCCGGAAACTTCCCACCTGCCCCATCACCAGGGTGGCGCAGTCCGCCGGCGTCTCCAGGTCGAGGGTCACGGTCAGGGCTACGACCGTGCTCGCTTGGGGCTCGTCGGTGGTGTCGACGATGCGGTCGCCGAGGGTCAGTTTGTAGGCCGGGTTGAGCAGCGCCACAGCATCCTCCTTAGGTGATGAAAAACTCGAAACTGTCCGACAAGCCGTCGGGATTGACCACTTCGCCGATCACCAGGGCGCCGGCGGTTCCGGCGGGGGTGGAGACCCGGACCGGGGTCACATCGATGAGCAGCAGCGGCTCGTCGATGTAGCTGAAGGCGGAGCTGAGGGTCGCCGAGCCCCCCGGCGTGGTCACGGTGACATCGACCCTGCCGGTGGTGGCCCGCGGCGGCGGCTG
>CAZYXS010000069.1:0-5390 GCA_964650955.1 uncultured Desulfuromonadales bacterium
GGAACCGCGCCCCTACAGGCGGATAAACCATGGAACTGATTTCCCAGCATACCAAGGCGATCATGGAAGGCTGCAAGGAGCGGGCCCGGGCGGCCGGGCTGCGCTTCGACGCCGAAAGCCTGGAATACATCGTCACCAACCGCGACCTCCTCGAGCTCAGCCCCAAGGCGATGATCCCCACCCTCTACGACTACTGGGTGCACGATGTCGAGGTGCTGCGGGAAAAAGGGCGCTACGAGCTCTACCCCAACAACCCCTTCGAGACGGTCATCAACACCCGGCCGGCGATCTCCTTCTACAACGACAACAACCCCGACTGGCT
Source organism: uncultured Desulfuromonadales bacterium (assembly GCA_964650955.1). Taxonomy (GTDB): domain Bacteria; phylum Desulfobacterota; class Desulfuromonadia; order Desulfuromonadales; family CAZYXS01; genus CAZYXS01. The sequence goes on from CAZYXS010000069.1 coordinate 323, forward strand.
CAACGTGATGATCTTCTATCACGTGCTGGCCCACATCGACTTCTTCCAGAACAACCTGTACTTCCGCCACACCTGGGACTTCGACCTGGCCGGACAGGCCCTGGCCGACAAGCGCCTGATCGCCCGGCTGCGCTCGGAGAAAGGGCGCTGGGTCGATTACGTGATCGAATTCGCCCGCGGCATCGACAACCTGGTCGGTTACCACCGGGAGCTCTCTCGCCAGCATCGCCCCGCCAGCACCCGCACCAGCGCCCGCATCGACTACTATTTCGACGTCTTTCTGCAGAGCGAGCGCAAGGTGCGACCCAACGAGTACCTGGCCGAGATCGCCCGCTACAACGACTGTCTGCATCGCTACGGCAAGGACGTGGAGCGCTGTTTCTTCGGCGAGGTGGTCAGCCGCCACCCGGAGTTCGAGAGCCTGTACGAAAAAAGCAAGCAGAAGCACGACTCGGAACACCGCGACCTGCTGCAGTTCCTGCTCGACCATTCGCCGGTGCTGCAAAAGGACGAGAACAAGTGGATGAAGTCGGTGATCGAGGTGGTGCGCAAGACCTCCCTCTACTTCCAGCCGCAGATCCGCACCAAGATCATGAACGAGGGCTGGGCCAGCTACTGGCACGAGAAGCTGTTCCTGCAGGATGAGCGCATCAACGGTCACGAAATCGAGTTCGCCCGCATTCACGCCGGCGTCGCCTCCCTGCAGCGGGTCGGCCTCAACCCCTACGCCATCGGCATGCGCATGTTCCAGTCCATTGAAGAGGCCGCCGACAAGGGGCGCTTCGGCGACCGATTCCGGCGCCTGCAGGACGCCCGCGCCCGCCGCGACTACGACGAAAAAACCGGCAGCGGGCTGGCCACCATCTTCCGGGTGCGGGAAGACTACTCGGACTTCACCTTCGTCAACGAGTTCGTCGATCAGGACTTCGTCGACCGCCACCGCCTGTTCGTGGTCGGCCGCCGCCTCAACGAGGCGCGCATGGTCTGGGAATACTACGTCAAGAGCCGCTCCGCCGAGGCCTACCGGCAGATGCTGATGGACAACATCTACCATCCCCCGGCCATCACCGTCGACCGCGAACGCACCGCCGCCGGCCCCCTCTACCTGGCGCACCGTTTCGAGCACCGCCCGCTGGTGCAGGAGTTCATCGGCAACACCCTGCTCGGCATCGAGTACCTCTGGGGGGGGCCGGTGCGCCTGGAGACCAGCGAGGTGGCCCGCATCAGCCGCCCCGAGACCAAGCCCGGCACCAGCGAGGTGCCCCCGGAGATCACCTGGCGGAGGGTGGTCTACGAGTCGACCCAACGCAAACTGACCAAGGTCCCGGCCTGACCCCGGAGCTGCTACCATGGATAACGTACGCAAGGCCCTGCAACACTTCGACCGCAGCGTGAGCGACTGGGAACAACGCCCGCCGATCCCCTTCGAGGACTTCCTGCGCGAGGTGGCCGCCCAGCCCCACGCCACCGTGCGCAACATCTTCCAGGTCTTCCACGCCCTGATCCACAGCCACATCAGCGAGGGGGCCGACGAGTACCCCGACGACCCAGAATCGATCCATTTCGCCAACTACGACTGCAACAAGCTGTTCGTGGAAGGGAGCGACCACCCCTTCTTCGCCGACCGCCTGTTCGCCAATCGCCTGGTCAACCTGGTCGAAGCCCTCAAGCGAGGCGCCCAGCAGAACAAGATCTACATCTTCGAGGGGCCCCACGGCAGCGGCAAGAGCACCTTCCTCAACAACCTGCTGGCCCGCCTCGAGCAGTTCTGCAACACCCGCGAGGGGGCGCTGTTCGAGACCATCTGGCGCATCGACCGGCGACTGCTGGCCAACTTCCAGAAGAACCAGGCCAAGCCCTTCCTCGACAAGCTCTCCACCCTGCTCGACGAGTACGAGTTCAGCCAGACCGACCTCTCCGAGGCCAAGAAGGCGGCGTTCCCCTCCCCCGACTACCTTGAGATCCCCTGCCCCAGCCACGATCACCCGCTGTTGCAGGTCCCCAAGGAACTGCGCCGGGCCTTTTTCGACGACATGTTCTCCAACGCCGAGATCAAGTGGCGGCTGTTCACCGACAAGGAATACGACTGGGTGTTCCGCGACTCCCCCTGCACCATCTGCGGTTCCCTCTACCAGGCGCTGCTGCGGCGCCTGAAGAGCCCCGCGCGGGTGCTCGAAATGCTCTACGTGCGCCCCTACCATATCAATCGCCGGGTCTCCGACGGCATCAGCGTCTTCAACCCCGGCGACAAGCCGGTCAAACAACAGGTGCTCGGCAACGAAATCCTGCAGTCGCGCCTCAACGACCTGCTGCAGGACAGCGCCGCGGTGAGCTACCTCTACTCCCGCCTGGCCAAGGTCAACAACGGCGTCTATGCCCTGATGGACCTCAAGGGGCACAACGTCGAACGGCTCATCGAGTTGCACAACATCGTCTCCGAAGGGGTGCACAAGGTCGACGACGTGGAGGAAAACGTCAATTCCCTGTTCCTGGCCCTGATGAACCCGGAAGACCGCGCCAACATCCAGGAGTTCCCCTCCATCTCCGACCGCATCGAGACCATCAAGATCCCCTACGTCCTCGACCTCAAGACCGAGGTGGAAATTTACCGTCACATCTTCGGCAAGCACATCGAGGAAAGCTTCCTGCCGCGGGTGCTGCACAATTTCGCCCGCGTCATCCTCGCCACCCGCCTCAACCCCGAATCGGAGGCGATGCGGGATTGGGTCCGCAACTCCGGCCAGTACCGCCTGAGCTGCGACGACAACCTGCTGCTGCTGACAATGGAGATCTACACCGGCTATATCCCTACCTGGCTTACCGAGGAGGACCGCCGGCGGCTCAACGCCAAACGCCGCCGCAAGATCATCGCCGAATCGGAGAAAGAGGGGGGGCAGGGGCTGTCCGGCCGCGACTCCCTCAAGATCTTCAACGAGTTCTACTCAACCTACGCGCGCAAGGACCGGCTGATCAACATGTCGGTGCTGGTCTCCTTCTTCAGCCGGGTCCATCCCGAACTTGGCGAGGCCCTCCCCCTGGGATTCCTCGACTCGCTGCAGCGTTTCTACGACTTCACCGTGCTGCAGGAGGTGAAGGAATCCCTCTACTACTACAACGAGGAGCAGATCGCCCGGGAAATCCAGAACTACCTCTTCGCCATCAATTTCGACCTCGGTTCCGTGCAGACCTGCCGTTACACCGGCGACCGCATCGAAATCAGCGAACACTTCCTTTCCGCCATCGAGCAGCGGCTGCTCGGCGTCACCCCCAGTGCCGTCGCCCGGGCCAGTTTCCGGGAATCGACCCAGAAGGAATACACCGCCCGCACCCTGACCCAGGAAGTATTGGCCGAGGGCCGCCCCCTCACCGAAACCGCTCTGTTCCGCGAACTGTTCGAACGTTACGTCTACAATCTCAAGGAAAAAGTCCTCGACCCGTTCCTCGACAACGAGAATTTCCGCCGCGCCATCAAGGATTTCGACAGCCCGGCCTTCAAAACCTACGAAAAGAAGATCCGCGACGACGTCACCTTCCTGCTCGCCAACCTCGGCAAGAAGTACCGCTACACCCCCAACGGCGCCCGGGAAGTCTGCACCTACGTCATCGACAACGACCTCGCCCGCAAGTACGCCCGCGGCTGAGAAACCCGCAACCAGCCCACACGCAACAGGCAGGAAAAAAACAGCGCCGGGAGGCTATCCCGGCGCTGTTTTTTTGTCAGGGCGAATCAGGTTATGGGTCGGCTCAGGGCTGCCAGATCTTGAGGAGCGCCGCGGCCATCTCCGCCGGGGAGTCGGCCACGGAAATGCCACACTCCCGCAGAAAGGCCTTCTTGCTCGCCGCATCCCCTTTGCCGCCGGAGATGATCGCTCCGGCATGCCCCATGCGCTTGCCCGCCGGAGCGGTAGCGCCGGCGATGAAGGCCGCCACCGGCTTGGTCATGTGATCGCGCACGAAGGCTGCGGCCTGCTCCTCGGCGTCGCCGCCGATTTCGCCGATCATGATCACTGCCTTGGTCTCAGGGTCGGCCTCGAACATTTTCAGCACGTCGAGGTGGCTGGTGCCGTTGACCGGGTCGCCGCCGATGCCGACGCAGGTCGACTGGCCGATACCCCGGGTGGTGAGCTGCCAGACCGCCTCGTAGGTCAGGGTGCCGGAGCGGGAAACGACGCCCACCGGCCCCTTCTTGTGGATGTAACCCGGCATGATGCCGATCTTGCACTCCTCGGGGGTGATCACCCCGGGGCAGTTGGGCCCGATCAGCCGGGCTTTTTTGCACTCCATGTAGTGCTTGACCTTGACCATGTCAAGCACCGGGACCCCCTCGGTGATGCAGATCACCAGCTCGATGCCGGCGTCGACCGCTTCCATGATGGCATCGGCGGCGCCGATGGGGGGGACGTAGATGACCGAGGCGGTGGCGCCGGTCTCTTTGACCGCCTGCTCCACGGTGTCGAAGATGGGGAAACCGTCGATCTCGCTTCCCCCCTTGCCGGGGGTGACCCCCCCGACCATCCGGGTGCCGTACTCACGGGCCCCCTGGGCGTGGAACAGGCCGGTGGCGCCGGTGATCCCCTGGGTGATGACCTTGGTGTTCTTGTCGATCAGGATGCTCATTGCTCTCTCCCCTCAAGCCACGGCCTTGACGGCTTTGACGATCTTATCTGCGGCATCGGCCATGCCATCGGCGGCGATGATGTTGAGGCCCGACTCGGCCAGCATCTTCTTGCCCAGCTCCACGTTGGTCCCCTCCAGACGCACCACCAGCGGCACCTTGACCCCGACCTGTTTGGCCCCCTCTATGATGCCGGTGGCGATGACGTCGCACTTCATGATGCCGCCGAAGATGTTGACCAGGATCCCCTTCACCTTGTCGTCGGAGAGGATGATCTTGAAGGCCTCGGTCACCCGCTCGATGGTGGCGCCGCCGCCGACGTCGAGGAAGTTGGCGGGTTCGCCGCCGCAGTGCTTGATGATGTCCATCGTGGACATCGCCAGGCCGGCACCATTGACCAGGCAGCCAATGTTGCCGTCGAGCTGAATGAAATTCAGATTCGCCTTGCCGGCG
>CAZYXS010000069.1:5400-15199 GCA_964650955.1 uncultured Desulfuromonadales bacterium
GGCGGGACGGCCGCCGTGCAAGGTGATCGCATCCATGGAAGCCATGGCCAGACCTGCACCGTTGACCATGCAGCCGATGTTGCCGTCCAGGGCGATGTAGGAGAGGTCGAACTGTCCGGCCTGGATCTCCATCGGGTCTTCTTCGTCATAGTCCCGCAGGTCGCGGATGCGCACATGGCGGAACAGGGCGTTGTCGTCGAAGTTGAGTTTGGCATCGAGACAGAGCAGGTTCCCCTCCTTGGTCAGCACCAGGGGGTTGATTTCGAGCAGCGAGCAGTCGGCCTCGCAAAAGGCCTTGTAGAGGTTCTGCAGCAGGGGCACCGCCTGCTTGACCTGGGGCATGGCGAAGCCGAGCTTGAAGGCGACCTTGCGGGCCTGGAAGGCGGTCAGGCCGGTGAGGGGGTCGATGGCCTCGAAGAAGATCTTCTCCGGGGTCTTGGCCGCCACTTCCTCGATGTCCATCCCCCCCTCGGCGCTGGCCATCAGGGTGACCTTGGAGGTGGCCCGGTCGACCAGGAAGCTGAGGTAGAACTCGTCGGCGATGTTGCACCCCTTCTCGATCAGCACCCGCTTGACCACCTTCCCTTGAGGACCGGTCTGGTGGGTGACCAGGGTCATGCCGAACATCTCCCGGGCGTATTTCTGCACCTCGTCGGCGGTCTTGGCGATCTTCACCCCGCCCCCCTTGCCGCGGCCGCCGGCATGGATCTGCGCCTTCACCGCCCAGGGGCCGTCCCCCAGCCGTCGCGCCCAGTCGCGGGCCGAAATGCCGTTGTAGACCACGTGCCCTTCGGGCACCGGCACCCCGAAGTGACGCAGTATCGCCTTGGCCTGATACTCGTGAATGTTCATGGACTCCTCGCAGCACAAACAGGAAAAGAAACCAACTGAGGCCCGCAATCCGGACCCCGCCAAGATGCCGATTGCCCAACCCCTGCGGCCGGGGCACAGCGGCTACCGTATACACTTCCAGCAAAGCCAATGCCAGCCGGCGGCAACCGCCTGAAAACGCCCCTTGGCCGCTCCACCCAACTGGTTTGACCAGTTTCAGGTGGCCTGGATTGGCCAGAGGTGGCGGGAATTGTCCGTTGCGGGGAAAGGCTCGTTCTTTATTAAAGAAGAAAACTTCCGTAATGGTTTTTATTCTAAGTAAAAACGATCCTATTATTCCTTCCGATTCGGACCCTGTCAACAGGTCAGACCATTTTTGTAGATTTTTTAAGCCTCCCCCTCCAGCACCTGGATGCGGACTATCTTGGCCACCGGAATCTGCCGCCAGCCGGTCACCCCCTGCAGGCAGACCTGCTCCTCGGTCACTTCCTTGAGAATCCCCCGGTAATCGACGCCATCGGCATGCACCACCACGACCCGGCCCTGCATCCGATCCAGCAGTCGTCTCATCGGCACCTCCCCGGAAAAAAACGGCCCTATCCCCCAAACAAGGCGGTTAACGGAGAGCCGCAAAGAGAGCTGAGAGACCGCAGAGAAAAACCTTAATATCCCTCAGAAGATGACCTCTCCGCCTCAGCGTTAATGAGCTTTGAATGGGCACTGGACCTTCTTTTGCGTTATAGCTCCGAAAAAAACCGGCCCATCCAACGCTGCCAGAAAGTCTAGCAGAGAAGGGCGGGCCGGCCAGTCGGGCGCGGCGATGAAGTCGCCGGAACTACTTCTGTCCCTTGTTCCAGTCGGCGAGGAATTTCTCGATGCCGACATCGGTCAGGGGATGTTTTGCCAATTGGGTGAGCACCCCGTAGGGGATGGTGCAGATGTCGGCGCCGACCAGGGCGGCATTGAGCACATGCAGGGGGGAGCGCACCGAGGCGACGATGATTTCGGTGCCGAAGCCGTAGTTGTCGAAAATGGTGCGAATCTGCTCGACCCCGTCCATGCCGTCATGGCCGACATCATCGAGGCGGCCGATAAAAGGGGAGACATAGGTGGCGCCGGCTTTGGCGGCGAGCAGGGCCTGCAGCGGCGAGAACACCAGGGTGACGTTGGTGCGGATCCCCTCCTCGGAGAAGATCTTGGTGGCCTTGAGCCCCTCTCCGGTCATCGGCACCTTGATGACGATGTTGTCGTGAATCCTGGCCAGTTCCCGCCCTTCGGCGAGCATGCCGGCGGCCTCCAGGGAGATGACTTCGGCGGAGATGGGGCCGTCGACCAGGCGGGTGATCTCGGTGATGACCTCGCGGAAATCCCGGCCGCTTTTGGCGATCAGGGAGGGGTTGGTGGTGACGCCGTCGACCAGACCGAGGGCGTGGGCGGCTTGGATTTCCGCCACGTCGGCGGTGTCGATGAAGAATTTCATGGGGTGACTCCTTGCGGGGAAGGGGAAAAAGGGCTCTCAGGCCTTGGCTTGATAGTCATCACGGCAGGTGGCGCTGCAGAAGTAGTGGCGCCGGCCGCGAATTTCGACACTGACCGCATCGCTGGCCGGCAGGTATTTGCCGCAGACCGGATCCTGCACCAGGTCTTCCCCTCGGCGCGGCGGCGCAGGCGCGCTGGAGCGGCGGGGCCCCTCCTTGAGCTGTTTGAGAAACAGCCGCAGAAAGGCATACCCGAGGGCCAACAGCAGGGCAAACAGAAACAGACGCACCATGTCTCCTCACCAGGGTTGGGGCTGACGGACGACCCCGGCGGTATCGCCCAGCGCCGCCAGCAGCTCGGTCGCCGTCCGGCCGCTGACGGGGTGGCGCCAGGCGGGGGCGAGTTCGGCCAGGGGGACGAGCACGAAAGCCCGTTCGGCCAAGCGCGGATGGGGCAGCTGCAGCCCGGGGAGGCTGAGCACCACCCCGCCATGATCGAGCAGGTCGAGGTCCAGGGTGCGGGGGCCCCAGCGCTCCTGCCGGCGGCGGCCGCAGCGGGCTTCCAGCGCCAGGCACGCCTGCAGCAGCTCCCGCGGGGAGAGCCCGGTTTCGACCCGCAGCACCGCGTTGAGAAAGGGGGGTTGGTCGGGGGGCCCACCCACCGGGGCAGTCTGGTAGAGGGCCGAGGCTCCGCTGACCCGAATGCCGGCGGTGGCATCCAGGCTCGCCCGGGCCGCACTGAGCAGTTGCCGGCGGTCGCCGAGGTTGGAGCCGAGCCCCAGGTATGCCGTGAGCATGCCGCCGTCCCTTCCCTGGAATTCCAGGGGAATTAGACCACAGCGGCGGCGTCAGCGTCAATCCCGCCGGGGGAGATCCCTTGCCAGCAGGGGCGCGGGCATGTTATCAACCCGGCCATGGAGGCACCGATGAATCTGACCCTGACCCTGGCCGTCACCGATCTCGAGCTCACCGCCCGGTTTTACCGGGAGATCCTGCATTTGCACCTTGAAGAACTGCGTCCACTGCCTGAGCACCCGCCGCTGTTGTTGCTGCGCTGCGGCGATGCCAGCATCCTGTTCCGGGAGAAGACCACACTGGAGGCGCTGCATCCGGTTCAATTCCAACACCTCGACCGCCACCCCCTGGGGCTGGGAGTGACCCTGGAACTGGCCGTGGCCGACCTTGCCCCGATCCACCGGGCCCTCTCCCGTCAGCAGGTGCACAGCCTGTACGAGTTGGAGGACGACGAGCACCGGCGGCGGGAGGTCTGGCTGCACGACCCGGACGGCTATCTGCTGATCCTGAGCGAGGATGCCGCCGACGCCTGAGCCCGCTCACCAGTCATGCCGGGGCAGGCAGGCGGTGCCTTCGGCGGCAGCCACGCAGACCCGGTTGCGGCCGGTGCGCTTGGCCTCGTACAGGGCCAGGTCGGCGGCGGCCACCAGCCGCTCCTCGTTGGCGGCACCGGTGGGGAACGTGGCGATGCCGAGGCTGACCGAGACCCGCAAGCGGCCGCCGTCGGCCAGGTCGATAGGCTCCTGGGCCACCACGCCGCGGATGCGTTCCGCCACCTCCAACGCCTGCTGCTGCCCGGTTTCCGGGAGAATCAACCCGAATTCCTCCCCCCCGTAGCGACAGGGGAGATCGTTGACCCGCAACTGGCTGCGGATCAGGTCGGGCAGACGCCGCAGGACCTGGTCGCCAGCGAGATGGCCATAGGTGTCATTGACCCGCTTGAAGTAGTCGATATCCAGCATCAGCAGGGAAACCGGGTGACCATAGCGCCGGCTGCGGGCCAGTTCTTCGCCGAGCAGGCGGTAGAACTCCCGGTGGTTGAAAAGCCCGGTGAGCTGGTCCCGCATCGACAGCTCCCGCAGGGCGAGCTGGTTTTCCTCCAGGGTGGCGGCCATGCTGTTGAAGGTCTGCTTCAGCTGGGAAATCTCGTCCCGACTGCGGGGGAGCAGGCGGAAACCGAGTTCGCCGGCGGCAAACCGTTTCGCCCCCGCCTCCAGCTCCCGCATCGGCTGCAATACGGAACGGGCCAGCAGGATGCCGCTGCCAAGGGCGATGCCGACTCCGGCCAGAAAGATGAAACCGATCCACCAGCGCATTTTCCGCTCGAGGCGGTGGTTGGCAGCCAGCAGGTCGGTGATTTCCACCGCGACGATCTCCTCGATCCACTCCAGTTCGGCAATGACCGTTTCCCCCTGCTGCCGCAGTTGCTGCAGCCGAGCCAGCACCTCGGGGCTGTTGGCGGGGCCGGGCAGTGCGACGATCTCCAGGGCGGTGGCGCGGGCCTGTTGCCAGGCCTCGGCGGCCCGGGCGAAACTCTCCCGCTCCTCCTCCAGATTGAATTCGAATTTGGCGCTGGTCGCGATCGCCTGGTCGATGCGGAAAATGTGCAGGCGCAGGCGCTCCCGGTCGTCGTCGGTTCCCGCCAGCACATAACGGTGGGGCAGGGCAATCGCCTCATGCACCAGGGGCTGCAGCCGCACCACCAGGTCTTTTTCCACCAGGGATTCGAAAACCAGTTGTTCCAGAGACTTGCCGGTGACGTGCTGACTGTGGAAAACGGTCGCGGCCAGCAGCAGCAGGGGCAGCAGCATGCTGCCGACCCCGAGGACGAAGCGGGTGCGCAGGGAGAACCATCGCAGGTTGGGAAGGGCCATCGCACCCCCGCTCGACAGGCAGGCCCCCCTTTCGGGGAGCGGGTCCGGATTGTATTAAAATGTCAGTATAGCACAACCGGATGTTGGGGGGGAAATCACTCGGGGGCCGGAGCTCCACCCCGCCGGCGACCGCCACGGCGGCGACGCCGGTTTCCCCGGCGCTTGCCGGTGGGGCGCTCGGCGGCCGGTCCTGGCTCTGCGGCGACAGATTCCGGGGCCCGTTCGAGCAACTTGCGCCAGCGCTCCAGCAACTGCCCATCTCCCTGGCCGACGGCGCACCAGAGACCGTAGAACTCCAGGGCCAGGGGGGTCATGGGGTGTTGCAAAAAGCGCCGCTCCCCCCGGCGCCCCGGCCCGCGGCCGAGGCGGAACAACCCGACCAGCAGTTCCCGGGCCTGGTGGCGGATGCCGCTGGCAACGTGGAAATAGCCGCAGTGGGGAGCGAGGACCAGGTTGGCGATGCGCACCACTTCGGTAACCCCGGGATTCTCATTGGCGGGGCAGGCGCGCAGGAACCGGGAAAGGAACAGAGCCGCCAGCACCAGGGCTTCGTCGGGGGGCCGGCCGGCGGCGGTACGGGCGTCGATCCCCTCGAGCAGGTCGAAGGTTGGGCCATCCCCCTGGTAACCGGCCAGCAGATGTTCCAGCAATCCCAGGGCCTGGGCCTGACGCAGCACCGGCCCGGCCACCCGGTGGCGGAACAGTTCCTGCAGTTCCTCCCGAATCCGGGCGGGAGCCGCGTGGGCGATGAGGGGCGCCCGCTCGTAGATGGCATGCCGGGCCGCCTCGTCCAGGGTGAAACCGAGGCGGGCGGTGAATTCCAGGGCCCGCAGCATGCGCACCGGGTCCTCGGTGAAGCGCACCAGCGGATCGCCAATCACCCGCAGGCGCCGGGCCTGCAGATCCTCCAGCCCGCCGACATAATCGATGATGCCGAAGGTCTCGATGTCGTAAAACAGGGCGTTGATGGTGAAATCCCTGCGAAAGGCGTCCTCCCGGGGAGTACCGAAGATGTTCTCGGCGAAGTGGAAGTGATCTTCCGGGTTTTCCGGCAGATCGTCGGTGGTGGCCTGGCGGCGGAAGGTCGCCACCTCCACCACATCGTCCTTGCCGAAGCGGACATGGGCCAGGCGAAAGCGTCTGCCGATCAGAAAGCAATTGCGGAACAGCTTTTTCACCTGGTTGGGAGTGGCATCGGTGCCAACGTCGAAATCCTTGGGGGTGCGTCCCAGCAGCAGATCGCGCACGCTGCCGCCGACCAGGTAGGCCTTGTAACCGCTGCGGGCCAGGCGGTACAGGACCTTGAGGGTATTATCGTCGATCTGCTTGCGGGAGATACCGTGCTCGGCACGGGGGAGCAGAACCGGTTGGGGGGCGTCGGACGTGGAAGGCATCATTTCGGACCATTTCTGCCAAATGGCGCAGGGAACAGGTCAATCTAGCAAATCAGCGCGGCGATGAAAAGCCCCCATGGCACCGCAGCGGTTGAAAAATGGCCGCGGAAACCCTAGAATTCGCCCAAATCCACTCGAGGAGCCGCCATGTCCTGCAATCTCCTGGTCCTGCTCGGGGCTACCGCCTCGGGTAAAACCCGTCTCGGCGTCGAACTGGCCTGCCGCCTGGGGGGGGAAATCATCTCCGCCGACTCCCGCCAGGTCTACCGCGGCATGGACCTGGGAACCGGCAAGGATCTGGCCGAATACGGCGAGACTCCCTACCACCTCATCGACATCGTCGACCCCGGTTACGAATTCAACGTTTTCGAGTTCCAGCAGCGGGCCTTCGCCGCCATCGAGGCGATCCGCGGCCGTGACCGGCTGCCCCTGCTGGTGGGCGGCACCGGCCTCTACCTGGATGCGGTGCTGCGGGGCTACCGCCTGGTGCCGGTGCCGGAGAACCCCATTCTGCGGGCCGAACTGGCGGAACAGGACCTGGCCGCACTGGCGGATCGGCTGCGCCACCTGCGCCCGGAACTGCACAACACCACCGACCTGGAGGACCGCTCCCGGCTGCTGCGGGCCATCGAAATCGCCGTGGGAGAAGCCGCAGCGGCAGCCGAGCTGCCGCCCGCCCCGGACATCCACCCCCTGGTGCTGGGGCTTTACTGGCCCCGGGAAATCCTGCGCCGGCGCATCACCGAACGGCTGCGCCAACGCCTGGCCGAAGGGATGATCGAGGAGGTCGCCGCCCTGCACGCCGGGGGCGTCCCCTGGGCGATCCTTGAATTCTACGGTCTGGAGTACCGCTTCGTCGCCCAGCATCTGCAAGGGGCCTTCAACCGCAACGATCTCACCCAGAAGCTGGCCAGCGCCATCCACCAGTTCGCCAAGCGCCAGGAAACCTGGTTCCGGCGGATGGAAAAACAGGGGACGCGGATCCACTGGCTGAACGGGCAGGGGGATGCGCTGAAGGAGGCGCTGCAAGTGATCGCAGGGGAGGCGGGCTGAGCGACCGCTCGGTCACGGGGTGGATTCAGTCGAAATCCTGATCGCGGCAATCCCCCCCGGGCGACTGCTGATCGAGCCTCGGCCGGCTGCGGCTCTTGCGCCAGAGGGTTTGGGCGGCGGCCAGGAAACAGCCGCTGAGCAGGCCGTAAACCAGGCCCACCCCGATCAGGAAACCGCTCTGGGTGTGCCATTCGGGGCGCAGGGCCAGGGCCACCGCCTCGCCGTACTTGGCGCAGAAGATGGTCATCATCAATATCAGAGGAAGGGCGCTGCCGGGGATGTAGAAGGTGGCCGTGGCCGGATGGTAGACCACCCCCCGGGGATAGCCGACCCCGTAATTGAGCAGCACCACCATCGCCACCGCAGCGGCCCAGGCCGCCAGCGCCATCAACGACCCCGGAAAGGCCGTCGCCACCCCGTAGGCCGACAGTGCCACCATCGCCAGGGGCAGGGGAAAGGCCAAGGGTCGCGCCACCTTGCGATCCCGGCACTGGGAGAGCCCCAGCCCCAGCAGAACGAAAAACAGCACGAAGACCCAGGGGGGGGTACGGCGCAGAATTTCCATCAACATGGGGTCAATCCCTTCCCCTCGGCCCATCGGACCACCTTCATTAACCCACCTCGGAAACAGCCTAAACAGCCCGGCCGGGCTTGTCAACCATCCAGCGCCGTCCGCGCCCTGGGGCTCCAGTTCGTGGGTGCGGATGAATCGGCGGCCGGTTACGTGCGGCGGGGCTTGACCCACGCCGGCCAGTTCGAATAATATCAAATTTCGAATCTATTGCCCGCCCCCCGCAGGGAGACCGCATGCTGCTCAAACTGCTCAAACGCAAACCCCAACCGATTCCCGGCGAGAGCTGCGGGGCACTGGCCGGCCGCCTCTTCGACTCGGGCATGAACTGCGCCGAGGCGGTTGTGCTGGCCACCACCGGCAGTGACGACCCGGCCCTGCTGGCCCTGGCCAAACCCTTCGGCGGCGGCATCGGCGGAACCAAGTGCCTCTGCGGCGCCATCAGCGGCGGCGTTTTGGCCCTGGGCTATCGCGGGCGCGGCCACCAGTCAGGGGCCCTGGTCAAGGAGTTCAAGGCCGCCTACCGGGTCACCTGCTGTTCCGCCCTGTCCAAACCCTACACCTGGAAAAGCCCCGAACACCTGGCCAACTGCCGCAACCTGACTGCCGCCACCGCCGACATGGTGGCCAAACTGCTCGACAAGTAGACCTCCCCCGGATTCTCTTCCGCCAAGGCACGGGTTATGCCCGTGCCTTTTTCTTTGCCAAACGCAAAACTACACTTAATTACTAAAGAACAGGATTGTTCATCCATATTTTTTCTTGACTTGAAGACGAGAAAGGAAGTAGGGTTTCACCATGCCGATTCCACACTAATTAAATCAGTAAATCCGGGACAATTTTCACGCCTAGGAGTAAACAATATGAAACGGCTGTTCCTGCTGCTGGTGTCGTTGCTGGTCCTCGCTCCCCAGTGGTCCCTGGCGGCCCTGGAGGATGTTTTCGTCTCCACCGACTGGCTGGCCGGCCAGGGGCATGCAGCGACCGTGGTCGATGTCCGCGTCGCCCCCCTCTACCTGCTCGGCCATATCGACGGCGCCCTGCACATTGACAAGGATGCGTTCCTCTCGACCCGCAACGGCGTCAAGAGTCTGATCCCGACCACCGAGGAATTCCAGGCATTGATGGACCGCTTCGGCATCACCCCGGAGACCACGGTGGTGGCCTACGCCGAGGATAACAATCCGCATGCCGCCCGCCTTGTCTGGACCCTGCGCACCTACGGGCACAGCAAATCCTTTGTGCTGGATGGCGGTTACGAGAAATGGGCGAAGGAGGGTCGCGCTACCGCGCTGCTGCCGACTCCGGTGCGGGCCACCTCGGGCTATCAGGTCAAAGCAACCCGGCCGATCCGGGCCGAGGTCAAGCAGGTTCAGGCCGGCATTGGACAGCCGGGAACCATCATCTGGGATACCCGCAAAACCAGCGAATATGACGGCAGTGAAGTGCGCGCCAACCGGGGTGGACACATCCCCGGCGCCACCCATCTGGACTGGGTCAATCTGCAGAAGGATGTCAACGGCGTGAAGGTGCTCAAAAGCGAGGCGGAGCTGCGGGCGCTGCTGGCGGAGAAGGGATTGACCGGTGACAAAAAGATCATCCCCCATTGCCAGACGGGGATCCGTTCTTCCTACGCCACCCTGGTGCTGCTGGCGCTGGGGTACGAGCAGGTGGAAAACTACGATGGCTCCTGGATCGAGTGGGCCAACGACCCGGCACTGCCGGTGAAAAACAACTCCCTGGTCGCGGGGAAGTAATTCCTCCCGCAGAATGTCTTTTCTTGCCGGCCCGGTGCGCAAGCGC
>CAZYXS010000069.1:15211-16384 GCA_964650955.1 uncultured Desulfuromonadales bacterium
GGCCGGTTGCTTTGCGGGGGATTTGCTTTGACTTCCGCGGCGCCTCCGGCGGACAATGAAAGCCTTGCTGGCCCTGTCACCTGGACCTTCGCCTCGACCCATGCCTGCCCCGTCACCCGCAGCCCTGCGCAAATACCTGGCCGACCGCGCCGCCCGCGGCCCCTGGCAACTGGAGGGCTCCCCCCGCTGCGGCCTGACCGGCGCGGTGGTGATCCCGGCCCTGGCCGAAGAGGCGAACCTGTTCGCCACCCTGGCGAGCCTGGCCGCCAACCCGCCGGAGCTGCTGTGCCAAACCCTGGTGCTGGTGGTGGTCAACCACCGCGCCGCGACCGAGCCCGCCGACCAGGCCGACAACCAACGGCTGCTGGCGCGACTGCGCGCCGGGGATGGGCCGCAAGGGATGCCGCTGGCCTGGCTCGACGCCGCTGCGCCGGGGTTGGAACTGCCCGAGGGGGAAGGGGTGGGGCTGGCCCGCAAGCTCGGCCTCGACCGGGCCCTGGAGCGCCTCGACTGGAGCGCCTCCCCCTGGCTGAGCTGCCTGGATGCCGACACTCTTGTGGAACCGGACTACCTGGGGGCGCTGCAGGCCCACTTCGCCGCCGCCGCCGGCGGCGCCACCCTCCCCTTCGCCCACCAGGTCCCCGCCGACCCGCAGCAGGCGGCCGCCATCGAGCGCTACGAGCTGTTCCTGCACGCCCACCGCCTCGGCCTGGCCCTGGCCGGCTCCCCCTACGCCTACATCAGCATCGGCAGCGCCCTGGCCTGCCGGGCCGAAGCCTACCTGCGGGCCGGGGGGATGAACCGGCGGCTGGCCGGGGAGGATTTCTACTTTCTGCAGCAGTTGGCCAAGACCGCCGGGGTCGCTCCCTTGCGGGGCACCACCGTCCACCCCTCGGCCCGCCTGTCAAACCGCACTCCCTTCGGCACCGGCCGCAGCATCGAACGGCAGCTGCAACAAGGGGCCCAGGCGGTGCTCTGCTATCCGCCCGGGGCCTACCGACTGCTGGCCGCCTGGCTGCAGCTGGTCGCCGCCGACCCGGCGGCGCCGGCAACCTCCCTGCTGGAGCAGGCCATGGCGCTGCACCCCGAGCTGGGGCGTTTTCTGGAACGGAACGGCTGGGAACGTACCTGGACGCAGCTGCAGCGCCCCCCCCCCCCCCCCCCCCCCCCCCC
>CAZYXS010000069.1:16394-16933 GCA_964650955.1 uncultured Desulfuromonadales bacterium
GCGACGCTGGGCATCAAGACGCTGTGGTGAACGCCGCCCCCCGCCTGGCCGCTTTTCACGGCTGGTTCGACGGCCTGAAAACCGTTCAGCTCATCCACCACCTCTGCGCCGGCCCCTGGCCCCGCCGCCCCCCGGCGGAGGTTTTGCCCGAACTGCTGGCCTGGGCCGGACGCGATTGCCCCGGCGCCCCCGCCGCGCAGCTGCATCTGTTGCGCGCCCTGGCCGTCGCCCCTGCGACGTTGCCATCCTCGCTTGCACCGGTATAGTTTTCCTGGTCCCATACTCCCATCAGCCAACCAAACCGAGGGAGGCCGCCCATGCGCAAGACCATCCTGCTGACCGGTGCCAATCGCGGCCTCGGTCTGGCCCTGACGCAGCGTTATGCAGAAGCCGGCTGGCAGGTCCACGCCGGCTGCCGCCATCCCGATCAGTCTGGCGAGTTGCAGGCCCTGGCCCAGAAGCACCCCGGGAAGCTCTCCATCCTTCCCCTCGAGGTCACCGACCCGGCGAGCATCGCTGCATTATCGAAAAATCTGCGC
>CAZYXS010000070.1:0-2271 GCA_964650955.1 uncultured Desulfuromonadales bacterium
CAGGCCGTTGCCGGCTTCGTTCTTGATCGGTTCCCGGGTCGGCTTGACCTCCAGGTCGGCGGTCAACCCGCCCCCCTGGATCATGAAACCTTTGATCACCCGGTGGAAAATGGTGCCGTCGTAATGCCCGGCATTGGCGTAGGCAATGAAGTTTTCCACGGAAATCGGCGCTTTGGCGCGGTCGAGCTCGAGCAGGATCTCGCCGAGGGAGGTTTCCATCTGGACCAGCGGATTTGAAGCCATGTGTTCCCCCTGTATTTGAGGTTGGATTGGGTGCCTGGGACGAATTGGGCGCGATTATAGGTGCCTGACGGTCTGGTGGCAAGACCCGGGGGAGAATTTCTGAGGCTGCATTCGGCCCGGCTCTGTGCTAGACTCGCCGCTCATCACCCGCGCCGCGTGCGGCGCCAACGGAAGGACTCCCATGAGCAAGGATCTCTACATAAAAAACCTCTCCCTCCAGGCCACCGAGGAGGATTTGCGCAAGCTCTTTTCCCTGTGCGGCAAGGTCACCTACATTCACCTGGTGCGGGACAGCAAAAGCGGCCAGTTGGTCGGCGCCGGCTACGTCAAGATGTCCAGCGAGACCGAAGCCCGGGACGCCCGCCTCACTCTCGACGGCACCCTGCTGATCGACCGGATCATCGTGGTCACCGAGGCGCTGCCCCGCGGGACGACGCTCCCAACCAAGGCCCCTTCATCTCCAGGCCGCCAGGCCAAGGCGGCGCCCTCCCAAACCTCCGGGAAGCAGCCCCGCTCCGCCCCAAACCCTGCGACCAAAGGCGCGCCCGCCAAGGCCAAGCCCGGCAAAGCAAGCTCTTCGCCAACAGCCAGACCCGGCAAGCCAGGATCGAAAAACCGCCCTCCCCACTAAACCAAGCGGCGGCATGTCAATCTATCTTCCCCGCATAGCGAAACCGCGGCAGGTCGCGGCCATTGATCTGGACGATATCGACAAACCTCTCCAACGGCCGCACCCAGAGTGAGCGGTCGCCGTAGAGACAGCGGTAGACCACCAGTTTCTCGTCGGTTTCGCTGTGCCGTGCCACCCCCAGGACCTCATACTCCCGCCCTTTGTAATGCCGGTAACGCCCCGGCAGGACACCGTCCTCCATCCCTACCCTCCCGAGAAAAAAACCCCGCCGGCAATGACCGGCGGGGCGTGGACAACTGCAGCAGTGCTGCGAAAATCAGGCGGTCTGCTTGTAGCCTTCCATCTCGTCGAACTGCAGGTACTTGTAGATCTGGGCAGCCTTCGGGGCCACCTTCTCGTTGTAGACCGCGAGGTACTCGGCCGGGGTCGGGATCTTGCCGAGGTTGGTGATCACCGCGCCGAGTTCTGCCGAACCGAGATAGACCTTGGCGCCGTCCCCGATACGATCGTCGAAGTTACGGGTCGAAGTGGAGAACATGTTCACCCCGTCGGGTACGCGGGCCTGGTTGCCCATGCACAGGGAGCAACCGGCGATCTCGAGCCGGGCGCCCATGGCGCTGTAGACCGAGAAGTAGGCCTCTTCCTTGAGTTTGTCCTGGTCCATGCGGGTCGGCGGGCAGATCCAGGTACGCACGCTCGGGTTGAACTTCTGGCCCCGCCAGATTTCGGCGGCGGCGCGGAAGTGGCCGATGTTGGTCATGCAGGAGCCGAGGAAGACGTCCTGGATCGGGGTGCCGGCCACCTCGGAGAGGAGCTTGACGTCGTCCGGGTCGTTGGGGCAGGCCAGGATCGGCTCGGTGATCTCGGCCAGATCGATCTCGATGATCGCCTTGTATTCGGCGTTCTTGTCGGCCTTGAGCAGCTTGGGGTTTTTCAGCCACTCGTTGACGGCGTCGATGCGGTTCTGCAGGGTCTGCGGATCGCTGTAGCCCTCTTCGATCATCTTCTGCATCAGCGCAACGTTGGAGCGCAGGTAGGTGCAGACCGATTCTTCGGAGAGCTGGATGCAGCCGGCGGCGGCGGAGCGCTCGGCGGCGGCGTCGGTCAGCTCGAAGGCCTGCTCGACGGAGAGGTCGGGGAGCCCTTCCATCTCCAGAATCTGGCCGTTGAAGATGTTCTTCTTGTTTTTCTTCGGCACGGTCAAAAGCCCCTGCTTGATCGCCCAGTAGGGGATGGCGTTGACCGCATCGCGCAGGGTGATGCCGGGATTGAACTTGCCCTTGAAGCGCACCAGCACCGACTCGGGCATATCCAGGGGCATGAAGCCCATGGCGCCGGCGAAGGCGACCAGGCCGGAGCCGGCCGGGAAGCTGATGCCGATGGGGAACCGCGTGTGG
>CAZYXS010000070.1:2327-3114 GCA_964650955.1 uncultured Desulfuromonadales bacterium
GATGACCCCGTCGCCGGGGCGCAGGGCGACGCCGCCGCGGGCGGCGATGAAGCCCGGCAGGCTCTTGTGCATCTTCACGTCGGCCGGCTTGGGATAGGCGGCGGTGTGGCAGAAGGACTGCATGAACATCGGCGAGAGGAAGCGCAGGCAGGCCAGTTCCTTGAGCTCGTCGGCGGTCATCGGGCCGGTGGTGTCCTGGGAACCGACGGTGGTCATCTTCGGCTCGCAGGCGGTGCCGGGGAGGATGCCTTCGACGCCGCAGGCGCGGCCGACCATCTTCTGCGCCAGGGAGTAGCCCTGGCCGGGCTTGGCCACCGGGTTGACCGGCAGGGTGAAGATGTCGGTGGCGCCCATGCCGAGGGCGGCCCGGGCCTTGTCGGTCAGAGCGCGGCCGATGATCAGGGGAATGCGGCCGCCGGCGCGGAACTCGTCGGGGACGGTGTTGGGGGCGATGCTGAAGGTGGTCAGCACTTCGCCGGCGGCGTTGGTGACTTCCCCCTTCTTGGTGTTGATGGTGATGACGTCGCCGGTGCTGAACTTGGTCACGTCCATTTTCAGCGGCAGGGCGCCGGAGTCCTGAGCGGTGTTGAAGAAGATCGGGGCGATGACGCCACCGATGATCACCCCACCGGTCTTCTTGTTGGGGACGGCCGGGATCTCGTTACCGATGGCCCAGAGCACGCTGTTGCAGGCCGACTTGCGGGACGAGCCGGTGCCGACGACGTCGCCGACAAATGCGACCTGATGACCTTCGGCGCGGAACTTGGCGATATCGGCGTTGCCCTGG
>CAZYXS010000070.1:3124-16857 GCA_964650955.1 uncultured Desulfuromonadales bacterium
CACGTCGCCGACGAAGGCCACCTGGTTGCCGGCGGCGCGCCACTCGGCGATCTGGGCCAGCCGGTTCGGGAAGCGGGTCTTGCCCATGGCCAGCGCGTGCAGCGGGATGTCGGGGCGGCTCCAGGCGTCGCCGGCCGGAGAGAAGTCGTCGGTGTTGATCTCGCCGTCGACCTTGTAAACCTTGACGGTGATGGTCTCGGGAACCCCGGCCTTGCTGGTGAACCACTCGGCCTCGGCCCAGGACTTGAGGACCTTCATGGCGGCGGCGTTGGACTTGGACAGGGCCACCACGTCGTCGAAGGCGTCGTAGACCAGGGTGATGCCGGCCAGGGCGCAGGCGGCCTCGTCGGCCAGTTCGGGATTTTTCAGGGCCTCGACCAGCGGCTTGACGTTGTAACCGCCGATCATGGTGCCGAGAATCTTCACGGCGTCCTTCTTGGACACCAGGGGGGAGGAGACCTCACCTTTGAGAATCTGGGCGAGGAAAGCGGCCTTCACTTCGGCGGCCGGGTCGACCCCCGGGGAAACCCGCTCCTTGAGCAGGTTGAGCAGGAACGTTTCCTTGCCGGCGGGGGGATTCTGCAGCAGCTTGCACAGTTCGGCGGTCTGCTCGGGGTTGAGAGGGAGCGCCGGGATGCCCTGGGCGTTCCGCTCCTCTTCGTGTCTCAGATAAGCTTCGATCATCTCTCTCCTCCTGGGGATGGTACGGCGGAGTCGGCCCCGCGCCGCGTTCGGTCTGTTAATGGCCCAACCTTGGGATTCAGCAAACTATTCCATTAAAAACAATCACTTTGGTTGTTTTCCTGCGGACAAACATTGCATACTGTATACGACACGATGAGATCTTGTCAATGCCCATATCGGGTAAAGAACGGGAGGTCCGACCCGGCAAGTCAGCTTTCGGCCCGCTTGCTTTCCAACTCTTCCCAGCGTTCGAACAGGGCGGCGATGCGGGCTTCGAGCTCGGCCAGTTCCCGGGTGACTTCGGCCAGACGCTGGTGATCTCCGTCAAAACAGGCCGGATCGCTCAACCACTCCTGCAGTTCCCCCTGCCGGTGTTCCGCCACCAGGATCTGCTCCTCCAGTCCCTCCAGTTCCTGTTTTTCCTTGTAGCTCAGCCCGGCGCGCTTTTTGGCCGGTGCCGGCGCCGCGGTGCTGCGCGCCGGCGCCTCCTGCCGGCCCAGCAGTCGTTCCTGCTGCAGCCGCTGGGTCTGCTGGTGGAGAAAATCCTCGTAGTTGCCCACTGCGTACTCGACCCGCTGGCCGCCTTCGAAATGCAAGATGCCGGTAGCGATGCGGTCGAGGAAGAAGCGGTCGTGGGTAACCACCAGCAGGCAGCCGGGGAAGGCGGCAAAAGCCTCCTCGAGGACCTGCATGGTGGGGATGTCCAGATCGTTGGTCGGCTCGTCCAGCACCAGCAGGTTGGCCCCCTGCAGCATCATCCGCGCCAGCAGCAGCCGGGCCCGCTCCCCCCCCGAGAGGGTGGCGATGCGCTTGCGCTGCTCGGCGGGGCTGAAGAGGAAATCCTCGAGGTAACCGATCTTGTGGCGCTTGTCGCCACCGGGCAGGGTGACCCAATCCCCTTCCCCCAGGGCCTCGTAGACGAACTGCTGGTCGTCGAGGCCGCTGCGGTTCTGGTCGAGGTAGCCGATGCGGGTGTTCTTCCCCACCACCAGCTCACCGGTGGCCGGCGCCAGTTCACCCAGCAGGGTGCGCAGCAGGGTGGTCTTGCCGCTGCCGTTGGGCCCGAGGATGCCCAGGCGCTCCCCCTTGCGCAGGATCAGGTCGAAGTCCTTGACCAGCAGTTTGTCCGCCACGGCGACGGACAGCTTGCGGGTTTCCAGGATGACCCCGCCGAGGCCCTGCTCCGGTTCGAACTGAAGTTTCACCTCCCGCCGGTCCAGGTTCTTTTTCTGCCCCTGCAGTTCCCCGACCCGGTCGATGCGGGCCTTCTGCTTGGTGGTGCGGGCCTTGGCCCCGCGGCGCAGCCAAGCCTCCTCCCGCCGCAGCAGGTTCATCAGACGGCTCTGGGCGCGCCCCTCCTGCTCCAGCTGCGCCTGCTTCTGCTCCAGGTAGTCGCTGTAGCCGCCGCGGTAGGCGGTGAGCAGCCCCTGCTCCAGCTCGAACATCCGCCCCACCACCCGGTCGAGGAAATAGCGGTCGTGGGTGACCAGCAGCACCGCCCCGGAAAACTCCCGCAGCGCCTCCTCGAGCCAGGCGATAGTATCGGTGTCCAGATGATTGGTCGGCTCGTCCAGCAGCAGCAGGTCGGGCTGGCCGAGCAGCACCGCCGCCATCGCCACCCGTTTGAGCCAGCCGCCGGAGAGGGTTCCCACCGGCAGTTCCGGGTCGCGGATGCCGAAGCGGGTGCAGATGGTCTCCACCTGGCGGTCGAGATTCCACCCCTGGTGCAGATCGAGCCAGTGCTGAACCTCCTGCTGCTCGGCCAGCAGCCGTTCCCGGGCCTGCGCCCCGGCCTCCTGTAGCGCCGCGGCCAGTTCCTGGAACCTCCGCAGCCGTGCCCGCGGTTCGCTCAGGGCCTGCTCCAGGGTCTGGCGAATGCTGAGACTGCCATCGAGTTGGGGCCGCTGAGGCAGAAAGGCGGTGCGCAGCCCCCGTTTGCGGGTCAGGCTGCCGCCGTCGGGGGCTTCCAGACCGGCCAGGATGCGCAGCAGGGTCGACTTGCCGCTGCCGTTGGCACCGATGATACCGACCTTGTCCCCCTCTTCCACGGTGCAGCTGACTCCGGCCAGCACCGCCCGGGCGCCATAATGTTTTTCCAGGTTGCTCAGATCGATCGCGCTCATGTCCTTGTCTTCTCCTTGAGCCGGCATTTCCGTGCCGGCAGGCCCTCCTTATACACCCTCCCGGCTGGAATTGCCAAAGGAAGCTCCGTGACACATTCTGTCACACCCTGGCCTCATCCTGGATCCAAGTCCACCAGGAGGTGTCCCATGTTCGAAGCCTGCATGCTGTTCGCGTTTCTCTGCGCCGGATTGTGCCAACTGCTCCCCCCGGCTCCGCCCCGCCGCTCTTCGCTGCCGCGACCGGCCGAACCCCGGAGGCCCCGGCCCCGGGGCCAGGCATCCCCCCAAGAAGTCGGGGTCGGCCTGTTGCGCCCCTCCCCCCTGGTGGAGGATTCGGCCAGATGGCCCGCAAACTCCAATGAGAAGATTCTTTGCAAAGAACGTCTGTTGTGCTAGGGTGGCGTATTCCACCCTTGGAGGCTCCAGGTGAAGCACCTTGGCATCGCTCTGCTGTTGCTCGGTCTGATCGCCACCCCGGCCCGGGCCGAAGCTCCCATGCCCACCCAGCGTGACTGGCTGGTTAACCTGATCGACGCTTTGGGAGACAGTTTCGGCTTGCCCGATCAGCCCACCGACCTGGATTACCTGCTCTGGGCCGAAGGGCGCCGGCATTTCCGTATCGAGGCAGAGGACGCCTACCAACCTGGCGACCTGGTGGCGCCGAAGGACTATGCCACCTTCGGCTCTTTCAGCGGCACCGGCTGGCTCAGCGGCACCAACACCCCGACCCGGACCCGGCTGCGTTTTCTGCTGCCGTTGGCCGGGGAATACCAGGTTCGGGTGGCCCTGCGCACCCCCGGGCATGTGCTGCACCTGGGGGGGAAGAGCTTCCCCATCGACGGCAAGGACCGGTTCCAGGAGTATGCCCTTGGAACGCTGCGCCTTGCCGCTGGTCGGCAGGAACTGACGGTGGACCTCCCCCCCGACGGAGGAATCGACTACCTGGAGTTGTCCGCGCCGCCCCTGGGCAACATTCGACCGCCGGGGGGCTGGAACCTGGACCGGCCGCTGAACCGGGACGACCTGGCCGTCACCACCGCGCAGCTGCTCGGACTTGAAGGCCTGCTGCCCCCCACCGGTGAGGCCCTGGTCATCGAAGCAGAAGCGACCAGCCGCCTGGAGGACCTGGAAGTGACTGCGGCCGGGCATCTCGGTGAACCGAGCGGCGGACGCTGGGTGCGGGCCGCGGGCCTGTCGGCCCAGGTGCAACTGAGCGTCACGCTGGAAACCGACGGCGTCTACGGGTTGACCCTGCGCGGTGCCACCAGAGAACCTGCAAGCCTGGAGGTCAATCGCCGCCCGCTGGGGAAGTTTGGCTTCCCCAGCTATCTCGGAGAGGTCGACGCAGGGGTCGTTTCCCTGCAAACCGGCGACAACCTGCTGAGCCTGACCCTGCCCCCCCGCGGCGGGCTCGACGCCCTTTTCCTCAGCCCCCGCCAAAGCCGAGGGAGCGACTATCGCCGGCTGGTCGGCCTGGAACCCCAGGGAGACCGGCCGACCACGGAGGAAATCAATCGCCTGCTGGCCCTCCTGGCCAGCCTCGGCCAGAGCCGTTAGAGGCTGCGATGACGCTGCCGGCCATGGCCCTTGCCTATGTGGCCGGCCTGGGCATCGCCCCCCTTTGCCCCACCCTTCCTGCCCTCCCCTACTGGCCCTGGGTGCTGGCCCTGGGGTGGTTGCTGGTTAGGCCAGCCCGCGCCAGCAACCTTCTGCTCCTTGCCGCCCTCTTCAGTCTCGGCCTCAATTTTTATCATCTGGCCCTCGAGCCGCCACCCGGCGCAACCCAGGTTCACCGCCTGGTGGGACCAGGAGAACGTATTCTGGAGGGGACCGTCCTCTCCCGCTCCCGCAATCCCCAGGGGGAGAGCCTTGACCTGGAAGCCGCCCTGACCGGAATCTGGCCGATTCTCAGCCCGGCCACGGGCAAAGTCCGACTGTACATGCGCGAGGGGCAGTTGACTGCGCTGCCGGGAGAACGGATCCGGGTCCTGGCCCGGCTGCGCCAACCCCGCAGTTTCGGCACCCCGGGGGAATTCGACTTTCCACGCCACCTGGCGCACAAGGGAATCTTTGCTACCGGCTCGATCCGCACGGCTGAGGACATCGTATTGATCGGCCCCGACCCCAAGGCCTCCTTCACCCACTGGATCAGCCGCCAGAGGGCCCGCCTGGCCGCGACCATCGACGGCACCCTCCCCCACGATCAGGCGCCGCTGGTGAAGGCTCTGGCCATCGGGGACGCCCGGGGCATCCTGCCCTCTCAGCGGGAGATCCTTGGGCGGGGCGGAGTCTCCCACCTTTTCGCCATCTCCGGCCTGCATCTCGGCCTGATCGGCCTGGGTCTCTACCAGGGGGGCCGCTGGCTCTATGGGCGGTCCGAAAGGTTGCTGCTTTTCGCACCCCCCCGACGCCTGCTGCCGCCGCTGCTGCTGCCGGCACTGCTGGCCTATACCCTGTTCACAGGCAGCGGTCTCCCCACCCAACGGGCCTGGCTGATGTGCGCAACCGCCGCCGTGCTCCTGCTGCTGTCGCGCCGCACCCAACCACTGCGGGTCTTGCTGGCAGCGGCCTTGGTCCTGCTTTGTCTCGACCCCTTGGCCCTTTACGAACCTGGTTTCCAACTCTCCTGCGCTGGAGTGGGAGGTATCCTGGCGCTGGTGCCCCGCTGGCAGCCCCGGATCGATTCCCTCCCCAGCTTCTGGCGCTGGCCCGCCGGCCTCGCCGCAGCGACTACCGCGGCGACCATCGCCACGACCCCCCTGGTGCTCTGGCATTTCCACCTGCTGGCCCCCGCCGGGTTGCTCACCAACCTGGCCGCCGTTCCCCTGATCGCCTTCGGAGCCGTCCCCCTGGCCCTGGCCGGAGCCTTGCTCGAACCCCTGAGCCAAGGGCTCGCCGTCGGTTGCCTGCAGTTGTGCGGGCATGTGGTCACCTTCGCCTTGGCCATCGTCACCAAGCTGCTGACCTGGCCAGGCATGGCCGGCAGCCAATGGTATTTGACCCCCACCCAGCTGTTGGCGCCGGCACTGCTGGCGCTGGCCTTGCTGACCTGGGGCTGCGGCCGCCGGTTGACCCTGGGGTTGGTGCTGGCAGGCGCCCTGCTCGCCTTCACCCCGTTGCCGCAGAGCCGGCAGTTGCAGGTCACCGCCCTCAGTGTCGGGCAGGGGGACGCCACCCTGCTGCAGGTTCCCGGATTTGGCCATATTCTGGTTGACGGCGGCGGCCTCAACAGTGACAGTTTCGATGTCGGAGAGCGATTGCTGGCACCTGCCCTGGCCAGGATGGGAGTGCGCGCCTTGCAGGCCGTCATTCTCACCCACAATCATCCCGATCATTCACAGGGGCTTGGCTTTGTGCTGGAACATTTCCCCGTCAGGGAATTCTGGAGTCCCCTGCCCGTGGAGCAACTTGACCACTCTCTCCAGACCCCCTTGGGCCGCAAGGGGATTCTCTCCCGGCAATTGCCCCGCGGATGGCACCGGGTCGAAGTATCCGGCCCCGTCCAACTCGACCTCTATGTGCCGAGCCAGGCTGGGGAAATCAATGACCGGTCCTTGGTGGTTTTGGCCCGTTTCGGCGAAGATGCCGTGCTGTTGCCCGGGGACCTGGAGCAGGAGGGAATCCAGGAACTGCTGGCCGAGCCGCTGCCCGGAACCGTCAACCTGCTCAAACTCCCCCACCATGGCAGCCGGTATTCGGCGCCGGAGTTGCTCCTCGATACGATCCGCCCGCAAATCGCCTTTGTCTCAGCCGGCCTCGACAACCCCCACCGACTTCCCCACCCGGATGTGGTGGCCCTCTATGCCACTCATGACATCCCCCTCTACCGCACCGACCGCATGGGCAGCCTTGCCTTTGTTTCCCAGGGCTCGGGATGGCGGACAAGCACCTTTCAGCGGGGGCTTTTCCGTTGACAGCAAGTCACCGATTAGGCTAGCGTTGTGGCAATTCACAGGGGGGTTTCCGGCATGAGCTCATCGACAATCCTGGTGGTCGACGACGAACTGTTTTTCCGTCGTCTCTACGCGGAGATCCTGACCGAGGAAGGCTTTCAGGTCGAAACCGTCGCCACTGGCGAAGATGCCGTCGCCCGCCTGCACCTGGGTGGGATCGACGTGCTGGTCACCGATCTGGTCATGCCCGGCCTCTCCGGACTCGATCTGCTGGCCCAGGCCCGCGCCCTGGAAAATCCCCCCGAGGTGATTCTGGCCACCGGCCACGCATCCATCGAAACCGCCGTCCAGGCCCTGAAAAACGGCGCCCGTGACTACCTGATCAAGCCTTTCAATCCAGAGGAACTGCGCCACTTGGTCCATACCTGCCTGGAGCAGCGTCGCCTGCTGGATGAGAATACCCTGCTCAAAAGCCAGATCCGCTTGTTCCAGAAAGGCCAGGTCCTGGCAGGCACCCTGGAAATCGACAAGCTCCTTAACCAGGCCCTAAAAACGCTGCTGCAGGAAGTCGGCGGCGGCCGCTGTTTCACCCTGCTGCTGTCGAAAAAAGAAATCTCCCGGGTCGTGAGCCTCGGCGGAATCGAGGAAGCCGCTGCCCAGGACTTTGCCCAGCGCCTGCTCCCCATGTTGCGGGACCTGCCAGGCTTCCAACTGCTGCGCCGCCAGGACCTGGACCAGGACCCGGGCTGGCCGAGCGACGCACACACCGTGCTGCTTTTCCCGCTGCGTTCCCAGAAGGGACTCAAGGGGGCGCTGGTGATCTTCAATCCGCCCGGACGGGAATTTCCCCGGGCCATCCCCCACGGCAACCTGCAGTTTCTCGCCGAGCAGACGGCTCTCGGCTTCGACAATGCCTACCGCTATCACGGCGTCAAGGAACTGATCTACAGCGACGACCTGACCGGGCTCTACAACTACCGCTACCTGCAGGTTTCCCTCGAACAGGAGATTCGCCGTTCCGAGCGCTACGGTCTGGAATTTTCCCTGGCCTTCATCGATCTGGACAACTTCAAGCAGCTCAACGACACACACGGCCATCTGGCCGGTAGCGCTGCCCTCAAGGAGGTCGCCAGGCTGCTGCAGAAATGCGTGCGGGAGGTCGACATACTGTTCCGCTACGGGGGGGACGAATTCACCGCCCTGCTGGTGGAAACCAACTCCACCGGCGCCCGGATCGTTGCCGAGCGGATGCGCCAGACCATCGAACGCCACCTGTTCCTGGCTGGCACCGAAACCCCCTCCCGGCTCACTGCTACGGTCGGATATGCCACCTTCCCGGAGAACGCCACCGACAAGCGGGGAATGATCGACCTGGCCGACCGGGCCATGTATGACGGCAAAAAGCAGCGCAACGTCATCCGGGGAGCCCGCGAAATCGAAGTCACCTGATGCTGGGGCAGCTGCGGGCGTTGCGCCGCAGCACCGAGTCCCCGCCCCAATCGGCCCCCATCCAAACCCCAGGTTATGAACCCACCAGTCCCCACTGCCGCCCTGCGCCGCCTGCCCCGACAATTGGCCGCCATCACCGGACTGTGCACCCTGGCGACGACCTCGGCCTGGGCATGGCTGGCCGGCCCGGGCCCCTGGCCCCTTGCCTGGCAGGTGGCTGCGATCCTTCTGGCCGCCGGATCGGGCGCCGGAGTGGCCTACAGCCTGGCGCGAGGGCTGCTGGCCTGCGGCCAGCAGCTGGCGGAGGCGACGGCGAGCGCTCCGAAAGCTTCCCTGGGCGGAGAGGAGAAAGAGGTGACCATTCTGTTCTGCGACATCCGCCGGTTTACCGCCCTGGCCGAGCAGATGCCCGCAACCGAGGTGGTGAAACTGCTCAACACCTTTTTCAGCCGCATGATCCAGGTCGTCCATCGCCATGGCGGCACTGTCGACAAGCTGATGGGAGATTCGGTCATGGCCCTGTTCGGAGTGCCGACCCCGACCGCCAGCGATCCGCTGCAGGCGATCCGCTGCGCTCTCGTCATGCACCAGGCCCTGGCGGAGCTCAATCGGGAGCGATCCCGCCTCAACCTCCCCCCCATCGAAATGGGCATCGGCATCAACAGCGGTTCGGTCGTGGCCGGCAATATCGGTTCCATCGACCGGATGGACTACACCGTCATCGGCGACAACGTCAACATCGCCGCCCGGCTGCAAGGCATCGCCGCCGCCGGGGAAACCCTGGTTTCCGACGCCACCTTCGCCAAGGTGGCAAGCCAGGTGAGTGCGACCCCGTTGCAACCCGCCCAGCTCAAGGGGCGGCAGCACCAGGTGGCCATCTACCGCATCGACTGCCTGGCTCCGGACGATACCCCAACCACCTTGCGGCACTAGCCTGACACCATTCAGAGAGGATCAGCACTTCGTGAACATTACCGGCATCAAAGGCATGAATGATATCCTGCCAGGCGAAATCGAGACCTGGCAGTTCCTGGAGCAGACCGCCCGCACTCTTTTCGGCGCCTACGGTTTCGCCGAAATCCGTGTGCCGGTGGTGGAAAAAACCGACCTGTTCTGCCGCTCCATCGGCGAAACCACCGATATCGTCGAAAAGGAGATGTACTCCTTCGTCGACAAGGGGGGGACCGGCATCACCCTGCGTCCCGAGGGGACAGCCCCGGTCATGCGCGCCTTCATCGAGCACAAGCTTCACACCCTCGACCCTGTGGCCAAGCTCTGCTACATGGGTCCGATGTTCCGCTACGAAAGGCCCCAGAAGGGCCGCTACCGCCAGTTTCACCAGATCGGCGCCGAGGTGATCGGCATCGAGGACGCCAAGATCGACGCCCAGGTGCTGGCCATGCTCAGCCATTACTTCGAGGCCGTCGGCATCGACGGAGTCAGCCTGCAGCTCAACAGCCTCGGCTGCCCTGCATGCCGCCCCGGCTACCGGGCCCAGCTCATCGCCTTTTTAGAGCAGCGCCTGGCGGTGCTGTGTGACGATTGCCGCCGCCGCTACGCCACCAACCCCCTGCGGGTGCTCGACTGCAAAGTCCCCGGCTGCAAGGAGGCCACCACCCAGGCTCCCGCCATCCTCGAACACCTCTGTCAGGGCTGCGAAACCCATTTCGTCCAGGTCCGCCGGCACCTCGACGACCTTGGCACCCCCTACGCACTCAATCCGCGCATGGTCCGGGGTCTCGACTACTACACCCGCACCACCTTCGAAATGGTCACCGACCGCCTTGGCGCCCAGAGCGCCGTGGCCGCCGGGGGTCGCTACGACGGCCTCATCAAGGATCTCGGAGGCCCGCCCCTGCCCGGCATCGGCTTCGCCATGGGTGTGGAGCGCCTGGTGCTGATGTTGGGAGGAAACCGCATCGCGCCGGCCCGCCCGGCCCTGTTCCTGGCCGCTCTCGGCGACGAGGCCGCCCGCAAGGCCTTCGTTCTGATGTCCGGGCTGCAGCGGCAGGGTATCTCCGCCGAAATGGACTATGAAGGCAAGAGCCTCAAGGCGCAGATGCGCCGCGCCGCCAAGCTGCAGGCCCGCAAAGTGCTGATCCTCGGCGCGGAGGAACTCGCCCGGGGGGTCGGCCAGTTG
Organism: uncultured Desulfuromonadales bacterium; assembly: GCA_964650955.1. Classification (GTDB taxonomy): domain Bacteria; phylum Desulfobacterota; class Desulfuromonadia; order Desulfuromonadales; family CAZYXS01; genus CAZYXS01. Next base: position 13,414 of record CAZYXS010000070.1, read on the forward strand.
CGGGACATGGATGCCGGCAGCCAGGAGGAAATCCCCCTGGTCGACCTGTCCCGGTGCTTGGCCGCCTCTTGTTAGTCCTTGACGTTGGCGCCTCTGGCTACCTATAATCAAGCGTTTGCATCCGCCCCAAAAACTGGGGCGCTGCCATCAATTTTCGACGTTCCTATAACTGGAGGACACCGACTGTGAACGATATTCTGGGGGATTGGAAACGGAGCCATTACTGTGGTCATGTCAGCGCGGCGGACATCGGCAAAGATGTCTGCCTGATGGGCTGGGTGCAGCGGCGCCGAGACCACGGCGGATTGATTTTCATCGACCTGCGCGACCGCGAGGGGATCGTGCAGCTGGCTCTCGACCCCGACCGCGACCCCGATGCCCACGCCAAGGCGGACCGGGTGCGCAGCGAATACGTCCTCGCCATCAAGGGGACCGTTTCCGCCCGCCCCCAGGGGACCGTCAACCCCAAAATGAAAACCGGCGAGGTCGAGGTCGAGGTGCATGAACTGCGCATTCTCAATACCGCCCAGACCCCTCCCTTCATGATCGACGAATACAGCGAGGTCGCAGAAAACATCCGCCTCAAACACCGCTACCTCGACCTGCGCCGGCCGGCCATCCAGAGCAACCTGATGCTGCGCCACCGGGTCGCGCGCACCGTCCGCACCTACCTCGACGGCAAGGGGTTCCTGGAGATCGAAACGCCGGTGCTGACCAAAAGCACCCCCGAAGGGGCCCGTGACTACCTGGTTCCGAGCCGCGTCAACCCCGGCACCTTCTACGCCCTGCCCCAGTCCCCCCAGCTGTTCAAGCAGCTGCTGATGATCTCCGGCTACGACCGCTACTGCCAGATCACCCGCTGCTTCCGCGACGAAGACCTGCGGGCCGACCGGCAACCGGAATTCACCCAGATCGACTGCGAAATGAGCTTCGTCAACCGCGACGACGTCATCGCCGTCATGGAAGGGATGATCGCCGCGGTCTTCAAGGACGCTCTCGGTGTCGAGGTCGCTCTGCCGATGCAGCGCATGACCTATGCCGAAGCCCTGCACCGCTTCGGCGTCGACAACCCCGACCTGCGCTTCGGACTGGAACTGGTCGATCTCTCCGCTCTGGTCAAGGACTGCGGCTTCAAAGTGTTCGCCGAAGCAGTGGCCGGCGGCGGCCTGGTCAAGGCCATCAACGTCAAGGGTTGCGCCTCCTTCTCCCGCAAGGAAATCGACGACCTGACGGACTTCGCCAAGATCTACGGCGCCAAAGGGCTGGCCTATGCGAAAGTGACGGAGGAAGTCTGGCAATCCCCCATCACCAAGTTCTTCACCGCCGACGAACTCGCCGCCCTCACCAAGGCCCTGGGTGCCGAACTCGGCGACCTGCTGCTGTTCGTCGCCGACAGCGCCCGCATCACCAACGAATCCCTCGGCCGCCTGCGGGGCCACCTGGGGCAGAAACTCGGCCTGGCCCGCAAGGACGAGTACCGCTTCACCTGGGTCACCGACTTCCCCCTGCTCGAATGGGACGAGGAGAGCAAGCGACACGTGGCGGTGCATCACCCCTTCACCGCACCGATGGACGAGGACGTCCCCCTGCTTTCCACCGACCCCGGCAAGGCCCGGGCCAAGGCCTACGACCTGGTTCTCAACGGCTCCGAAATCGGCGGCGGCAGCATCCGTATCCATGACCAGGCGGTGCAGAGCGCCATGTTCGAACTGATGGGCATCGGCCCCGAAGAGGCCCGGCTCAAGTTCGGGTTCCTCCTCGACGCCCTGACCTACGGCGCTCCCCCCCATGGCGGCATCGCCTTCGGCATGGACCGCCTGGTCATGATCCTGACCGGCTCCGACTCCATCCGCGACGTTATCGCCTTCCCCAAAACCCAGAAGGCCACCTGCCTGATGAGCGAGGCCCCCAACGTCGTCGACGAAAAACAGCTGCGGGAGCTCTCCATCCGCCTGGCGACCCGCGGCAAGTAATCGGTCCCGACGGGACCTGCAGACCACCGGGGGGGCGGAGTGGGCGCCGCCCCCTAGCTTTTTTCACCGGCCTATGCGACGAAAGGTTCCATGGCGAGGGCACTTTTCATATTCCTGATCCTGGCGCTGCTGGTTCCCGGTTGTGCCAGACCGCCCGAACGGGAATTGCAGCAGGCCCGGGCCACCCTGGCCAAGGCCTATTCGGCAGGAGCCCCCAAACTCGCCACCGACGAATACCAGGCGGCCCGCTCCGCCCTGGCCGATGCCGAAGATCTGATTCGCCGGGGCAACTACAGCCTGGCCAAGGAGATCCTCCCCTTTGCAGAGGCCCACGCCGAACGGGCCGTGGCCAAGGTCCTTGAGGAGCAGGCCAACCTGGAACTGCGCAAGGTTCGCGAGGTCAAACCACCCACTCCCACGGTGACCGCGGCACCGGTCGAACAACCCAAGGCGCCCCCGACTCCCCAGACCAAGGCCGCCATCAGCACCCCCCCGGCGGTGGTTCAGGCCAAGATCAAACCGGCACCGGCCCCCATCCCCCCTCCTCCGCCCCCCCCACCCCCACCGCCGCCGCGAACCTACCGGGTCGGCGAGGGTGAAAGCCTGATGACCATTGCCGCTCGTCGGGACATCTACGCCGATCCTCTTCTCTGGCCCCTGCTCTACCGCGCCAACCGTGACCAGATCAAGGACCCGAAACGCATCTATCCCGGTCAGATCCTCAGTATCCCCAGGGATTTAAGCGAAACGGAAAAGGACGACGCGCGGGACAAGGCCCGTCAATTGAACCTGTTTTCCACCGACCCACTCATTAAACCTAAACCCTGACCAAAGTTCTAATCGCATGTTTTCGTTAAACTAAACGGCCTGGCATCATTAGATGCCAGGCCATCTTTTTCCTTGACAGCCCCCGACCCTCTGTATACTGTATACACGAACCAAGGTCCCCGTTGACTGGACAAGGGAGCGACCATCCCCTTCCCTTTTTGGCACTGGTACCATTTTCATTGTCCCCCAAGGAGAGAACATGACCACCAAAACCATCATCTGGAGTGAAATTGACGAAGCCCCGGCGCTGGCGACCTTCTCGCTGCTGCCCATCGTACAGGCCTTCACCAGTGGCACCGGAGTCGCCGTCGAAACCCGGGACATCTCCCTCGCCGGCCGGATCATCGCCAACTTCCCCGAATCTCTTACCGAAAGCCAGCGCATCCCCGACTTCCTGACCCAACTGGGCGAGTTGTCCCTGACCCAGGATGCCAACATCATCAAGCTGCCCAACATCAGCGCCTCGGTCCCCCAGCTCAAGGAAGCCATCGCCGAACTGCAGGCCCAGGGCTACAAGCTCCCCGAATATCCTGAAGAACCGAAAAACGCCGCAGAAAAAGAGATTCAGGACCGCTATGCCAAGTGCCTCGGCAGCGCCGTCAACCCCGTTCTGCGCGAAGGCAACTCCGACCGCCGCGCCCCG
>CAZYXS010000071.1:0-15514 GCA_964650955.1 uncultured Desulfuromonadales bacterium
AGTCGATGATGCGCTGGTCGAAGTCCTCGCCGCCGAGGAAGGTGTCGCCGTTGGTCGACTTGACCTCGAAGACGCCGTCGCCGAGCTCGAGGATGGAGATGTCGAAGGTGCCGCCGCCGAGGTCGAACACCGCGATCTTCTCCTCCTTCTTCTTGTCCAGGCCGTAGGCCAGGGAGGCTGCGGTCGGCTCGTTGATGATGCGCAGCACGTTGAGACCGGCGATCTTGCCGGCATCCTTGGTGGCCTGGCGCTGGGAGTCGTTGAAGTAGGCCGGCACGGTGATGACGGCGTCGGTCACCTCTTCGCCCAGGTAATCCTCGGCGGTCTGCTTCATCTTCTGCAGCACCATGGCGGAGATTTCCGGCGGGCTGTACTTCTTGCCCCGCACCTCGACCCAGGCGTCGCCGTTGTCGGCCTTGATGATCTTGAAGGGGGAGATTTCGATATCCTTGCGCACCGCGTCGGTGTCGAACTTGCGGCCGATCAGACGCTTGATGGCGTAGAGGGTGTTTTCCGGATTGGTGACCGCCTGGCGCTTGGCGTGCTGGCCGACCAGACGCTCGCCGCTTTCGGCGAAGGCGACCATCGACGGGGTGGTGCGGGAGCCTTCCGAGTTGGCGATGACGATGGGCTCGCCCCCTTCCATGACGGCAACGCAGCTGTTGGTGGTGCCGAGGTCAATACCGATGACTTTTCCCATGACGCTTATGTCCTCCTCTCGTGGACGGTTATTCCAAAGGGTTTAATTATCGCTGCCGGCATCCGCGGGGGCCGCGGCCGGGGCCTTGGCGACCATGACCAGGGCCGGCCGCAGCAGCCGGTCGTTGAGCAGGTAGCCTTTCTGATATTCCTGCACCACCGTGTTGGGGGGGTACTCGGCGCTTTCCAGCTGCCCCATGGCCTCGTGCCGGGCCGGGTCGAAGGGCTCGCCGACCGCCTTGACCGCCACCACGCCGAACTTCTCCAGCACCTTCTGGAACTGGGACAGGGTCATTTCCACCCCCTTGAGCAGGCTCTCCCCCTGGGTTCCTTCCTGGCGGGCATGGTCGACGGCGCGCTCGAGGTTGTCCACCGCCGGAACCAGTTCCCGCAGGATCCCCTCGTTGGCGAACTTGCCGAGTTCTTCCTTGTCCCGCTGGGCGCGCTTGCGGAAATTCTCCAGGTCGGCCCGCTCCCGCAGGTAGAGGTCCCAGTTCTTCTGGGCCTCGGCGCGACTGGCGGCGAGCTGTTCGGCCAGGGAGGGCTCGGCCGGGGTTTCGGCGGCAGGCGCCGCCTCGGGGGCAGCGGCGGTGTCGGCCGCTTGCGCCTCGGGGGGGGCGGCCTTGGTTTCCTCGGGGCTGTCGGTGCTGTCGTGCTTGTGCTTCTTGGTCACTGGCAAAGGCTCCTATTCCGACTCCAGCTCGAGCATGCGACTGACGAGCCGGGCTGTGTAATCGACGACGGGAATCACCATCGAGTAAGGCATCCGCGAGGGCCCGATCACCCCCAGGGTGCCGATGAGGCCGCGGCGGTTGGAATAGGTCGAGGTCACCAGGCTGCAGCCGGCGATCTCGGCATACTCTCCTTCGCTGCCGATGAATATCTGCACCCCGTCGGCCTGCTGGCTCTTGTCGAGCAGCTCGACCAGGGCATGTTTCTGCTCAAAGGCGCGAAACAGCCGCTTCATCCGCCCCAGGTCGGCGAATTCGGGCTGTTCCAGGATGTTCGAGGCCCCCTCGATGAACACCTGCCCCCCCAGATCGGCATCCAGGGCCTGGCGGGAGAAGTTCAGGGCGTTCTGCATCAACCGGTCGTAGAGGGCCTTCTCCTCGGCCATTTCCGCCAGGATCCGCTCCTTGGCCTGCTGGATGGTCAATCCGGCCAGGGCGCGGTTGAGGTAGGCCCCCATCTTTTCCAGGTCCCGCTGATCGAGCTTCTGGTCGGTTTCGATGATCTTGTTCTGCACGATGCCCGACTGGGCGACGAACACCACCAGGATGCGCCCCTGGGAGAGCTGCAGGAACTCCAGGTGGCGGAACACGGTACTGGTCAGGCGCGGGGCCATGACGATGCCGGCGTAGTTGGAGATGGAGGAGAGCACCCGCCCCGCCTCCTGCAGCAGCTCGTCGACCCGCAGCCCGCGCAGCTGGTGATACTGCTCGATGCGCTGGCGCTGGGCCGCGGTCAGCTCGCCGACCCGCAGCAGGCTGTCGACGTAGAAGCGATAGCCCTTCTCCGTCGGCACCCGCCCGGCGGAGGTGTGGGGGGAAGCGATGTACCCCAGCTCCTCCAGGTCGGCCATGACGTTGCGCACCGTGGCCGGCGACAGCCCCATGTGGTGGCGTCGGGTCACTGCCCGGGAGCCGATCGGCTCGGCCGAGTCGATGTAATCCTCGATGATCGCTTCGAGAATCTTGCGGCCGCGCTCGTTGAGATCCTCGCCCATGCCTGCCTCACCCCCAAAAAACGCAAGCCGGAAAGTCCGGCCCGCTCCCACCTGTTAGCACTCGAGGGGTCGGAGTGCTAAGCGCTGACAACATAACAACGCCCCTCCCCTTTGTCAAGGGTCATGGCGGGGCAAAAAAGTCCGGGGAATTTCAGAGAAAGGGGGTGATCAGGTGGTCGAAAAGCAGCCAGCCGGCAGGGGTCAGGCGCCAGTCTCCCTGGACGCACTGCAGGTGTTCGCCAGCCTGGGCCACGGGGGCGGCGAAGGCTTCCGCCACTCCCTGGCCGAAGCGGGCACGGAACTCCTCATCGCTCACCCCGGCGGCGGTGCGCAGGCCGAGGTAGAGGGTTTCCGCCATGGCGCCGCGGCGGTCGAAGCGCTCCAGTTCCACCGCCGGGTCCTCTTCGGCCAGCAACTTGCGGCGGTAGGCGTCGAGATCGGGGGGGACTTCGAGGCGCCGGCCGTACCCCTCCGCCAGAAAGGAATGGGCCCCGGCGCCGAGGCCGAGGTAGGGTTCGCGCCGCCAGTAGCGCTGGTTGTGGCGGCAAGTGGTGCCGGGGCGGGCGTAGTTGGAGATTTCGTAGTGCTGGTAACCGGCCTGCTCCAGACGCTCATGGAGCAGCAGGAACATCTCCGCCGCCAGCTCCTCGGCGGGCAGTGCCAGCTGGCCGCGGCGGTGCTGGTGGTGAAAGGGGGTCCCCTCCTCGATGGTCAGGCCGTAGACGGAGAGGTGCTCGGGCTGCAGCTCCAGGTAGGCCGCCAGCTCCCTCTCCAGTTCCTCCGGCGTCTGCCCGGGCAGGGCGAAGATCAGGTCGAGGCCGAGGTTGGTGAAGCCGGCCCGCCGGGCCAGGGCCACCGCCTGCCGCGCCTGCTGCGCATCGTGGCTGCGGCCGAGGCGTTGCAGCTGCTGCGGCTGCAGGGACTGCACGCCGAGGGAGAGACGGTTGACCCCCGCGACCCGGTAGCCGGTCAGGCGCTCGGCGTCCACCGTCCCCGGGTTGGCCTCGAGGCTGATCTCCACCTCCGGAGCAAAGCCGAACAGCCGCTGCGCCCGCTCCAGCAGCGCGCCCACCACCGCCGCCGGCAGCAGCGATGGCGTGCCGCCGCCGAAAAACACCGTGGCCAAAGGGCCGGCCGCCCCTTGCGCCGCGGTCAGGTCCAGTTGGCGCAGCAACAGCTCGCCGTAGGCCTCCGGGGCCCCGGGCTCTGTGACCTGGGAGAAGAAATCGCAGTAGGGGCACTTGCGGACACAGAAGGGAATATGCAGGTAGAGGGCGTTCATGACGGGATTCGCCGGAAGGGTCGCGGGTGGTGGGAAAGCGGCCTATTCCACCACCCAGACGCTGCGGCCGACGGCGTTTTGCACAATGGCGGAGGAGACGCTGCCGAGCAGCAGCGACTGCACCTTGGACTGGTTGCGGCGGCCGACCACGATGGTGTCACACCCCTCCTGTTCGGCCACCTCGAGGACGTCCCGGGCGACGCCGTTGACCTGGGGGCGGATCAGCCGGCGCAACCGCTGCTCGGCCACCCCTTGTTCTCGCAGCAGCAGGGACATTTCCCGCAGCAGCGCTTGGGCCGCGATTAATTCGGCCCGGCGGTCGAGGTCGCCGTGGACCTCCCCCGCCGGAGGCAGCGGGGTGTCGGCGGAAATGAGCCCGACGCCCTCCGGCCATTGGGGGATGACGGTCAACAACAGGATTTCGCTGTCAGGCAGATGCTTCACCACACCCGCCAAAACCTCGGCGGCATGGCGAGACTGGGGGGAGGGGCTGAGCGCCAGGAGTATCGACTTCATCGGCTTCTCCGACGGCATGCAGCATTCGGTGTCCGGACGCTGCTACTTTATCGCAAAAAACAAAAATGACACGATCGCCAAAAACAATACCGCCAGCAAAACCCAGATGCCGATGGGGTAGGCGGCGTTGCGGCTGCGACGTTCGATCAGTCCTCCCTGTTCAGGACAGACCGCCTGCCCTGCCAATTCGGCCAGCAGCCCGCGCGCGTATTTCTGCAAATTTCCGCCCGGCTCGGCGAAAAAGGCCGCGAGCTGCCTCGGCAACCGGCGGACAAAGAGGCGGTCGGCCCAGTCGTTCAGACCATTGAAACAGCGGTCGGCGAGGTGGAAAAACAGCTGTCCCCCCTTGCGATAGAACCAGTCGCTGTCGAGGTTGGCCGCGCGCATTTCGGCAGGATAAAGCCCTCCGCGCAACATGAGCACGAAGGCCAGCAGGCCGAACAGCAACAGTTGCAACTGGCCCACGACATGGTCGCCGGTATAGGGGACATACTCGACGGGGAACGGTAACAGGTTGTAGAGCGGCTGCGGAAAGATCCCGAACAGCAGACACAGCAACGCGGCAATGCCCATGGCCAGGCGCATGTTCCAGGGCGCCTCCTGCGGCCGCAGGCCACTGTCACGGCCGAAGAATACGAAATAGGGAACCTTGACGCCGGCCGTAATGAAGACCCCGGTGGAAGCAAACATCAGCACCAGCCAGACCAGGGTCAGCTGCTCATAGCCCACGGCACTGACGATCATCGACTTGCTGACAAACCCCGCAAACAGCGGCATGCTGATGGAGGCGGCGCCGACCAGGCAGGCCAGGCAGGTCCAGGGCATGGACTTGCAAAGTCCGCCAAGATCCGTGCAACGAGTCGTTCCGGTCCGGTAAAGAACCGCGCCGGCCCCCATGAACAGCAAGCCCTTGTACAGGATATGGGCAAAAGCAGCGGCCAGGGTGCCGTTGATGGCCAGGGGGGTGCCGATGCCGATGCCGACCAGCATGAAGCCGACCTTGCTGATCAGGCTGTAGGAGAGAACCCCGCGCACGTCGTTTTCCAGCAGCGCATACAGCAACGGCACCACGGCCATCACCGCCCCCAGCGCGATGAGCAGTTCGGTGCCCGGAAAGGTGCGGGCCATGACGTAGACGGCGCTTTTGGTGGTGAAGGCGCTCAGAAACACCGTTCCCGAATAAGAGGCCGCCGGGTAGGCGTCCTTGAGCCAGGCATGCAGAGGCGGCACGGCGGCGTTGACGGCGATGCCAAGGAACATCAGCACGGCCGCCAGCCCCCCCAGGCCGACGAAATCGACGGCCAGCGAGCCGGTCTCGTGCACGCGCAGGATGATGCCCGCCAGCAGCAACAGGCCTCCGCACAAGTGCACCAGCACATAGCGCAGCGCCGCCTGGCGGGCGTTCGGGGTGCGGGCCGCCAGGACCACAAAGGTCGAGGCGATGGCCATCAGTTCCCAGAACACGTAGAGGGTGAAAAAGTCGCCGGCGAAAGTCACCCCCAGGGCGCTGCCGGCGTAAACCATGCCCGCGACCTGTTCGAGGCGATCCTCGTTCTGCAGGGCGAACAAAACCGCCAAAAAGCAGATGATGCAGAAGATATAGCCGAAGATCCGGTTCAGGCGGTCGACCTTGAGCAGGGCCATGTCCTGATCCAGCAGGCTGTAACTGAAATAGACCCCTTCCGGCAGGGTGTGCACCAGCACCAGACCCAGCAGCGGGGCCGCCAACAGCACCAGTTTGCGCAACCCGCCGGGCAGCAAGGGCGAAATCACGGCCGCGGCCAGCAACACAAACGCCGGTGGCAGCTCACTGATCATAATAGTCCTCGTCTCTCTTCACGATGGTGCGCAGTACCCGCGCCAGCAACACCAGCAGGGCGCAGGAGATGAAACCGTAGGCCGCCGGGAAGCTCGGCGCCCCATCGAAGCCGAAATAGGGGTGTTTTTCGACCAACAGGTCGAGCACCAGCAGCACCACCAGGCAGACGGAAAAAACCTTGAAAAACAGACCCCGATTTTCCTTCCGGTCAAACCAACCGCGTTTCTCCTGCATCAGTGGCCTCCCGAAGAAACCAGGCCGCTGAAGGCCAGTGCCAGGTACCAAACGCCCAAGCCAAGCAACCCGTAGAACGTCCTGCGATAAGCCGCCCCGGTCGGCAGTCCCGGGACAGCGCTATCTTCCTGAACGTGCTTTTTGATCTTCTGCGCCATGGTATCAGCCTCCGAGAGCCAACTGGGCCAATTCGACCAGCACCCCGTGGGCGAAGAACAGACCCAGCGAAGCTAGCGCGACGATGCAGATCGGGACCAGACAGAAAACCGGCGCTTCCTCCCGCCCCGGCAGGGTCTCCGCCGGCAAAGGGTGAATGAAGGCCCGGTAAACGATGGGCAGAAAGTAGGCGGCGTTGAGCAGGGAACTGGTGAGCAGGAGAAGCGACTGGCCGCCATCCACCGCCCCCACCAGCAGCTGCCACTTGCTGATGAACCCCCCCAGAGGCGGCAGGCCGATGATGCTCATGGCCCCGAGGAAAAATGCGCAGAAGGTGATCGGCATCTTGCGACCCAGCCCGTCCATCTGGCTGATGTATTTCTTGCCCGAGGCGACGTAGATGGCCCCGGCGCAGAAGAACAGGGTGATCTTGCCGAAGGCGTGCATGGCGATGTGCAGGATGCCGCCCGTCATCCCCGCCGCCGACAGCATTCCCGCCCCCAGCACCATGTAGGAGAGCTGCCCGACGGTGGAATAGGCCAGGCGCCGCTTGAGGTTGTCCTGGGTCAGGGCGATCAGCGAGGCGACCAGCAGGGTGATGGAAGCGATCGTGGTGATGATGGCGCCGAGGTCGAGTTCGCCCAGGAAATCCGGGCCGAAGATGTGGAAAATCACCCGCAGGATGGAGAAGACCCCGACCTTGACCACCGCTACGCCGTGCAGGAAGGAGCTGACCGGAGTCGGCGCCACCATCGCCGCAGGCAGCCAGCCATGGAAGGGCATCAGCCCGGCTTTGGCGAAGCCGAACAGAAACAGCACCAGCAGCAGGCCCAGCAGCGAGGGGGAGGCCTCCGCACCGGAAAGAATGCCGCCCACGCGAAAATCCAGGGTGCCGGTCAAGGAATAGGTGATCAGCATCGCCGGCAAGGCCAGGCCGATGGAAGTACCCAGCAGATAGGTCAGATACTTCCGTCCGGAAAACCGCGCCTCCGCGTTCTGCTCATGGGTGACCAGCGGGTAGGTCGACAGGGACAGGACTTCGTAAAAGAGGTAGAGGGTAAAGAGGTTGGCCGAGAACGCGACGCCGATGGTGGCCGAGATCGCCAGAGCGAAAGACGCGAAATATCGGGTCTGCCCATGCTCCTCGAGGGCCCGCATATAGCCGATGGAATAGGCCGAAGTGCAGATCCAGAGAAAGGAGGCGACGAGGGCGAAGAACATCCCCATGGCGTCCACTCTCAGCGCGATGGGAACGCCCGGAAACACTTCGGCCAGCACGAAGCTGTAGCTGGCCCCGGCCAGGACCGCCGGCAACATCGAAGCCACCAGCAGGAATTTCCCAACCCCGATCAACAGGGTCCAACTCTCCCGCAGATTGGGCTGCCGCCCCGAAAGCATGATGGGAATCGTGCCCAGCAGGGAGATACAGATGGCCAGCAGTGGCCAGATCGAATTTGAATACGCCATGATGTTCGAATGCAGTCCCTGGGAAGGAAGTTCTCCGGGTCAGAAGGACCCGGGCAAGGCCAGGCGGATCACGTGATCGACGATCGCACCCGAACTCAGGCCGACCACGATCAGGGCCACGGCAACCAGCACCAGTGGGTGCAACATCAACGGGGGCGCCTCCTTCACGGCATCCTCGCGGTCGTGATGCCCATCAGCGTTGCCATGCCCTTCGCCGGGGCCATAGAAAAAGGCGATTTCAATGATGCGGAAAAACAGCACCGCATTGACCAGGCTGCTGATCACCAACGCGGCGACGAAACCCCATTGGCCGGCATCGATGCCGCCGAGGATCAGGTACCACTTGCTGAAAAACCCGGCCGTGGGGGGAACCCCGATCATGGAAAAGGCGCCGACCGTAAAAGCCGCCATGGTCACCGGCATTTTCCGGTACAGCCCCTGCAGACGCTCGAACTCCACCCCGCCGGTGCGATAGGCGATGGCCGCCACCACCAGGAACAGGCACAGGGTCATCAAGGCATCGTTGACGATATGCAGGATCGCCCCGATCAGACCGTTGGCATTGGCCAGCCAGACCCCGCCCACCATGTAGCCGACCTCGACGACGATGATGTAGGCCAGCATCCGCCGCAGATCCCGCTGGGCCAGGGCCAGCGCCGAGGCACAAAGGATGGCCCCGGCGGCCACCCAGACGATGCCCGACTGCACTGCCTCATGTTGGAAGAATGCGTAATCCGGGGTGAAGATGGTGAAGATCACCCGGATCATCAGGTAGACCGTCACCTTGGTCATCAGCGGCGCGATCACCAGGCCGGCCCCGGTGGGGGCCAGGGAGTAGGCATTGGGGAGCCAGCCGTGCAGGGGGAAGAAGGCCATCTTCACCCACAGTCCCACCAGCATGAAGGCAAAGGCGGTGGCCAGCGCCGGACTGGCCTGCATATTGCCCAGAATCTGGGCAATGTCGCCCATGTTGAGCGACCCGGTGAGGATGTAGAGATAGCCGACCCCGAGCAGGTAAAAACAGGCCCCGATGGTCCCCATGATGATGTAGTTGAAACTCGCCAGCGGCGCCCGCCCCTTGCCCATGGCGATGAGGCCGTAGGTGGTGATGGAGGTGATTTCCAGCAGCACGTAGAGGTTGAAGGCGTCGGCGGTAAGCACCAGGCCCATCAGCCCGGCGATAAGAATCAGGTACTGGGTGAAGAACAGGTGTTCCTGCCCAGGATGCTCCTGCTCCACGCTTTTGAGCGCGGACAAGGTTGCCACCAGCGCCACGGCCGAAATCAGCAGCAGCATCAGGGAACTGAGGGGATCGAGTAACAGTTCGATGCCGTAGGGCGCCGGCCAGTTGCCCACCACGTAGGAGAAGGCCCCTTGGGTCAATACTCGCATCAGCACCAGGATGGATCCGACGACCGCGACGACCAGGGACCCGAGGGTCAGGGGCGCAATCCAACGGCGAGAGGTCCGGCCCAGCAGATTGACCAAAAACGCCGTCAGCAAGGGGGCGGAAAGAACGTACAGGGGGAGATTGCTGACAGTCATCGGCCGATCTTCTCCAGGATTTCGTCCTCTTCCAGGGTGCCGTACTCCCGATAGATGCGCAGCAGCACCGCCAGCGCCACGCCGGTCACCGAAACCGACACGACGATGGCGGTGAGCATCAATACATGGGGCAGCGGGTTGACGATGGTGGTGGCATCGACCCCTTTCTGCAGAACTTCGTACTTGTCAACGATGGGGATGGCGGCACCGCGCTTGACCCCCGTGGAGACGAAGAAAAGAATGATGGCGGTCTGGAAGATGTTCATCCCCAGCAGTTTCTTCACCAGGTTGCGCTTGCCGATCATGGCGTAGAAGCCGATCATCATCAGCACCACATACAGCCAGTAATTGTACTTGGCGACGACTTCGTCAATAAGAGCATCCATATCAAAGCCCCTCGTCCAGTTCGCCATCGGAACTGAGATCCCAGTAAAGCGACAGCATGATGCTCATGACCGCCAGTCCGACCCCGACCTCAACGATGAAGATGCCAAAAGAGCGCCATTCGACAGGGCCCATGCCATAAAAGACATCCAGGGCCGCATAATCGAGGAACAGCCCCCCCGCCAGCGCGCAGAGCACCCCGGTGCCGGTGAAAATCAGCGCCCCGGCGTTGCCCAGCAGGTTGTTGATCCGCTCGGGAAACTGGCGCAGGGAGGTCTTCAGGTCAAAGGCCAGCCCCAGCAGGATGAAGGACGCCCCCAGCAGCACCCCCCCCTGGAATCCGCCCCCCGGACTGTAATGGCCATGCACGATGACATAGAGCCCGAACAGCTGGATAAAGGGGACCAGAATGCGCACCGATAGGCGGATGATGAGGTTATCGCCCAACTCCCTCTGCGTCATCCGTTCCTGGACCTTTTTCATCCCTTGGGCCTCCTCAGCACCGCCACCACCGCCAGCCCGGCGCAATAGATGACCACCGTTTCGAACATGGTGTCATACCCCCGGTAATCCCCCAGGATCGCCGTGACAAGGTTCGGCACATGGGTCTGCGGTACCGCGTTGTTGATGAAATACGCGGAGAGGTGGGTATTGGCCGGCGACGCCGGGTCGGCCCAGGGGGCGAAATCCTGGGTGCCGTAGAGCAGGATGGCTCCGGTGACCAAGGTGGCGAGCAGAGCGAGCGCTTTCAATCCTTGCTCCTTCGGGAGGTGCGGAGGATCGCCGCGATGAACAGGATGGTACTGACCCCGGCGCCGACCGTCGCTTCGGTGAAGGCCACGTCCACCGCGCCCATCTGGGCCCACAGCAGGCACATCAGAAAGCTGTAGACCCCGAAGATAACCGACGCGCTGAGCAGGTCGCGCACCGTGATGGTGGCCAGGGCGCAGATCACCACCAGGGCCAGGATGATCAGGTCGAGTTGCCAGGTCATGGGCGTTGGCCTTTTTTGGTCCAGGGTTCCACCCCCACCACCAGCGCCGCCTCGGTCAGGGCATGGGACGCCGTCGGGCCGGCGACGAAGACGAAGGCCAGAATGGAGAGGATCTTGAGGCTCACCAGCAGGTTGGCGAAGGTGAAATCCTGCAGGTTGAATAAGGCGAGGCCGAGCAGCAGCAGGATCGAGCCGAGGGTGTCGCATTTGCCGGCGGCATGCAAGCGGGTGTAGAAATCGGGAAACCGCAGCACCCCGAGCACCCCAATCCCGAACAGGAACACCCCCAGCACCACCAGGGCGACGACAATATAGGTCACAGACACCCCCTTACCTCTCTTCCAGGTGGATTTCCTTGCGCCGCAGAAAATACTTCGCCGCCCCCAGGGTTGCGATGAAGTTGAGCAGCGCGTAGGCGATGGCGATATCGACGAACATGCCGATGTTGCCGTAGAGCAGACCGATCAGCAGCAGCAGCACGGTGGTGTGGGTGCCGATGACGTTGCCGCCGAGAATCCGGTCGAGCACCGTCGGCCCCGCCACTACCCGCACCAGACAGAGCAACATCAGGACCAGCAGAAAAATGGCCGAGCCGAGAAACAGGGCCTGCATCAGACTCCCCCCTCCAGCGCCCGCTTCACCCGCTGCTCCATCTCTCCGGGCAGGGATTCGGCGCCGGCGCGGGTCAGCGCGTAGACGGTGAATTCATCCTCGTGGGTGGAAACGGTGATCGTCCCCGGGGTGAGGGTGATGGACTGGGCAAAGGTGACCTTGGCCAGGTCGGTCTTGAGTTGGGTTTTGAAGTGGATGAGCTGCGGGTCGATGAGCTCCAGCATGCGGGGATGCAGCACGATCTTGGCCACATCGACGCTGGAGAGAACGATCTGGTAGAACAGCCAGGGGAGATAGCCAAGCAGCCCCAGGAGCTGGCCGAAGGCCGAGGTCTGGCTGCGACCGAAGAACAGCAGGGAATGGCTGAACTGGGCGACGAGCAGACAGCAGATGACCCCCAGGGTCAGGTGGAAGCCGTCGAACATCCCCGACAGGATCACCCAGAAGGCGAACATGATGACAAAAGTGGCAACCTTGGCCATGACCACAATCCCCCTGAAGGATGGCGCAACCCCCGCAAGATGCAGGCTCCATCAGCCTGCCGGGGTAGTGCACCGCGAATCCGGCAACCGTCCGTGGTCGACGAGCTACCGAGAAAATGCAAATTCAGGGCCAGACAGCCCATTCAAGCAAAATGACACTTGGTTCTATCATGAGTGCAAAACCTGGTCAAGGGAATCCGGTTATCCCGGATTGCCTTGCCTCACTGCCGACACTTCTCTATAATCACTTGATAATGTCTGCCGGATTCGCACACCGTTTTGTTTAAAACATGATTTCATTTTCTTCTGAAAGAGGGTCCCATGGAGCACAATGTCGGGGTCGCCGCGGTGCAGTTTAATGTCGCCTTCGGCGACGTGGAAACCAATCTCCAGCAAGCCCTGGCGGGTTTGCGCCGGGTGCGGCAGCACGACTGCCGGCTCGCCGTTCTACCGGAAATGTGGAGCAGCGGCTACGACTACAACCGCCTGGCGGCCCTGGCGGCACAGACCCCGCGCATCCTCGGGGAGCTGCAACGACTGACCGAAGAACTGGACATGGTGGTGGTCGGCTCCTTGGCCGAGCAGGCCGATGGCAAGCTCTACAACACCGCCTATGTCATCGACCGCGGCGAACTGGTCGGCAGCTACCGCAAGCTGCACCTCTTCTCCACCATGGGGGAGGACCGCTTCCTGGCCGCGGGGGACAAGACCCTGGTGGTGCCGACCTCCGCCGGCCGGCTGGGGGTGGCCATCTGCTACGACCTGCGCTTTCCCGAGCTGTTCCGCAAGCTGGCCCTGGAAGGGGCGGAAATCATCTGCGTGCCGGCCGAGTGGCCCCGGCCCCGCCAAGAGCACTGGCGCACCCTGCTGCGAGCCCGGGCGATCGAGAACCAGCTCTTCGTCATCGCCACCAACTGCTGTGGCCTGCAGGGCAAGCTCGATTTCTTCGGCATGAGCATGCTCATCGCCCCCCGCGGCGAGGTACTGGCCGAGGCAGGCGACACGCCGACGGAAATCACCGCCCGCTTCCGGTTCGAAGAAATGGCGAACTACCGCTACCAGATTCCCTGTTTTCGCGACCGCCGGCCCAAGATCTACGGCAAGCTCCCCTGAGCTTGCTCTACCCGAAAATGACAAAGGCAGGCCCGCTCGGGCCTGCCTTTGTCATTTTCAACGTTCCAGGGGCTGCGCCTTGTCACGAAATTCCGGAGGAACATCCTCAAACCGTTCGGCAAACTGCAGCTGCCCGCCGGCATCGGGATAGACGAAGCGGGGCGCGGCCGGCTGCTGCTGGACGGGCGCCGTCTGCTCCCGGGGTGGCGGGGCTGCAGCGGAAGGGGAGACCGTTTCAGGCCCCAGGATCGGCAGGCTCGAAAGTCCACCCTGAAAGCCGGGCCAGCCCAGGCCCAGCAGCCGGTTGCGGAAATCCCGGTAGAAGGTCTGGCTCTGGCGCAACCCCGGCAGCTCCAGGGTCAGATGGACGAAGGCCTGGTCGATGCCGACCAGCAGCACCAGGAACAGCAGGATGTGGATCACAATGGAGACGATGCGCTTCATGGGATATCAGTGGTGGTGATGGTCATGACCGCCGTGGCCATGACTGCAGAGGCTGGAGCGCCGCGGGCGGTGCTTGAGCTGCTTGATCACCGGGCCGGTGACGCAGCGGGAGCATTCCCCCTGCAGGGTCGTGTGGGTGATGTGAAAGTCATGTTCGAGCAGTTCCTCGAGCTCGCCGATGATTTCCCCCTGGCGCAGACGGTGCTCGAGCTCGATGTCCACATGGGCCGAGAGGGCCGAGATGTGGGAGCAGATCGACCAGACGTGCAGGTGATGGACGTCATTGACCCCCGCCACCCCCCGCATCCGGGCCACCACCTGTTCGAGGTCGATGTGCCTGGGCACCCCTTCGAGCAGGATATGCAACGCCTCCCGCAGGATGCGCAGGGAGCCGACGGCGATGATGACGACGATGCCCATGGAGATCAGGGCATCGAGCAGGTACCATTCGGTATAGAGCATGATGACGCCGCCGATGATCACCCCCACCGAGGCGATGGCGTCGCCGATCACGTGCAGAAAAGCACTGCGGACATTGAGATCGTCGTGGGAGTGCTGATGCAACCGGGAGGCGGCGATGAGGTTCATCACCAGGCCGATGGTGGCGATGATGAACATCTCCTTGCTCTTGACCGCCTCGGGGTGGAGCATCCGGTCCCAGGCCTCGTGCAGGATGCCGACGGCGATCAGCAGCAGGGTGGCGCCGTTGACCAGGGAGGCGAGGATTTCCGCCCGGTGCCAGCCGTAGGTGCGGCGGTCGGTGGCGGGAAAGGCGGCCAGGCGGATCGCCGCCAGGGACAGGACCAGGGCGAACAGGTCCATGAAGACGTGGGCGGCATCGGAGAGCAGGGCCAGGGAGTTGGTCCAGAACCCGCCGATCACCTCGGCCACCAGGGTCACCGCCGTCAATGCGATGGCGATGCCGAAGCCGCGGCTGATGCGCTGGTCAAGTTGGTTGTGCTCGCTCATCCCTTGCCTCCCGAAAACGGGGTATTCTAGGCCCAGCCCCACGGCAAAAGCAAGGCACAATCCCCTGCGGGCAGTTCCCATTGCCGCAAGGCTGTGCTATTGTCCCGGGCAAGATCCCCTTCAAGGAGCCTGAGCATGTCCGAAACCCCCTACGACGTCGTCATCATCGGCGGCGGCCCGGCCGGGCTCACCGCCGGCCTCTATACCTCCCGCGCCAAGCTGCGCACCCTGCTGGTCGAGCGCATGATCATGGGCGGACAGGTCATGACCACCACCAAGGTGGAGAACTACCCCGGCTTCCCCGGCGGCATCGACGGCCCCGACCTGATGCTGCGCTTCCAGGAACACTGCCAGGAGTTCGGCCTGGAAGTGCGTACCGGCGAGGTCGATCGGCTCGATGTCGACGGCCCTCTGCGCCTGCTGCGCATCGACGGCGAGACGGTGCGCGCCCGGGCGGTGATCATCACCACCGGCGCCGAACCGCGCAAGCTCGGCGTGGAGCGGGAGGCGGAGCTGACCGGCCGCGGCGTCTCCTACTGCGCCACCTGCGACGGCGCCTTCTTCCGCAACGTGCCGGTGGCCATCGTCGGCGGCGGCGACACCGCGGCCGAGGAGGCCCTGTTCCTGACCCGCTTCGCCAGCAAGGTCTACCTCATCCACCGCCGCGACGAACTGCGCGCCACCAAGATCCTGCAGGAGCGTCTGGCCCACAACGACAAGGTGGAGATCCTCTGGAACAGCACCATCGCCGCCCTCGAGTCAGACCAGAGCGGCCTGACCGGGGTGCGGCTGCAGGATGTCCAGAGCGGCGCCGAGCGCAGCCTCTCGCTGGCCGGCTTGTTCGTCGCCATCGGCGTCACCCCCAAGGCCCACTTCCTGGCCGAGGTGCTCAAACTGGATGACGACGGCCACATCCTCACCGACGCCGAATGCCGCACCTCCATCCCCGGGGTCTTCGCCGCCGGCGACGTGCGCAAGAAGATCCTCAAGCAGATCGCCACCGCCGTCGGCGACGGTGCGGTTGCTGCCATTGTCGCGGAGAAGTATCTGGACGAGTTGGGTTGAAGTCAGA
>CAZYXS010000071.1:15524-16410 GCA_964650955.1 uncultured Desulfuromonadales bacterium
GGCGCCGTCGCCGCGATCATGGCGGAGAAATACCTGATGGACCAGGAATAACCTGCGCTTCTCCCCGGCCCGCCCCTTGCGACCCCGCCCCGGCCCCCTTTTGAGGATTGCCGCGGCGGGGTTTTTCTGTTACACATGAACCTTCGTTGATTTAATCCGGTTCATTCGACAGGAGGGAGCATGCTCGCCAAGATACTGTCCGGGGCCCTGATCGGCATCGACGCTTACCCGGTGGAGGTGGAGGTCGACATCGCCATGGGGCTGCCCCAGTTCGCCACCGTCGGCCTCCCCGAAGGGGCGGTCAAGGAGAGCAAGGACCGGGTCAAATCGGCGATCAAGAACTCCGGCTACGAGTTCCCCGCCCGCCGCATCACCATCAACCTCGCCCCCGCCGATATCAAGAAGGACGGCACTGCCTTCGACCTCCCCATGGCCGTCGGCCTGCTCACCGCCACCGGCGCCCTCAAGCCGGGGCGGGAGGGGCGCTACGTGCTGCTCGGCGAGCTCTCCCTCGACGGCCGCGTCAAGCCGATCCGGGGCGCCCTGCCGGTGGCGGTGGCGGCCCGCCGCTGGGAGGTGGCGGGCTTGCTGCTGCCGGAGGAAAACGCCCGGGAAGGGGCCATCGTCGAGGGGCTGCCGGTCTACGGCGTGCGCGACCTGGGGGAGGTGGTGGAGTTCCTGCGCGGCGAGAAGGAGCTGGAGCCCTGCCAGGTGGAGACGGAGCCGCTGTTCCAGCCCGGCCCCCAGGGGGATAACTTCGCCGAGGTGCGGGGCCAGGAGCATGTCAAGCGGGCCCTGGAGATCGCCGCCGGCGGCGGCCACAATATCTTGATGATCGGCCCCCCGGGGAGCGGCAAGACCATGCTCGCCCGCCGCCTGCCGACCA
>CAZYXS010000072.1:0-15881 GCA_964650955.1 uncultured Desulfuromonadales bacterium
GGTCGGCAACCCCGACATCCTGCTGATGGACGAGCCCTCCGAAGGCCTGGCGCCGATCGTCGTCGGCAGTCTCGAGCAGGTCATGGATCGGCTTGGGATGGATGGCGGTCTTGGCGCGGTTGAGGTACTCGACGAAAGAGACGATCCCCCCCTGGTAGTGGAAATCGTGGTGCTTGTCGTTGCGCTCATCCTTGATGATGATGCGCACGCCGCCGTTGAGGAAGGCCAGCTCGCGCAGCCTCTGAGAGAGAATTTCGAAGGAAAATTCGGTGGTTTCGAAAATTTCCCCGTCCGGCCAGAAGGTGATCTTGGTGCCGCGCTTGCTGGTGGTCCCTTCCTCCGCCAGGGGCGCATGGGGGACCCCCCGTTCGTAGCTCTGGCGATGCACCTTGCCGTTGCGGCGAATCTCCAACTCCAGGCGACTGGAGAGAGCGTTGACCACCGAGACGCCGACACCGTGCAGACCGCCGG
Source organism: uncultured Desulfuromonadales bacterium (assembly GCA_964650955.1). Classification (GTDB taxonomy): domain Bacteria; phylum Desulfobacterota; class Desulfuromonadia; order Desulfuromonadales; family CAZYXS01; genus CAZYXS01. The sequence continues at coordinate 472 of CAZYXS010000072.1, forward strand.
AGACCTTGTAGGAATCGCTGTCGAACTTTCCCCCCGCATGGAGCACCGTGAGGACCACTTCCGCCGCCGATTTGTTCTGGGTCGGGTGCATATCGGTGGGAATGCCACGGCCGTTGTCCTCCACCGTCACCGAACCGTCCACATGAATGGTGACGATGACTTCGTTGCAGTAGCCGGCCAGGGCCTCGTCGATGGAGTTGTCGACCACTTCGTAGACCAGGTGGTGGAGCCCCATGGGGCCGGTCGAACCGATGTACATGGCGGGACGCTTGCGCACCGCGGAGAGGCCTTCGAGCACCTTGATGCTGTCGGCACCGTATTCTTTTTGATTGCTGTCGCTCATGGACTCCTCATTCCAGATGTTCTTCACGCACCTGCCCCGCCTGTACCCGGTACAGGCGGTCAGGGACCAACCCTTCTTCCAGCAGCGGCTGGATTTCGGTGGTGGTCAGGATGATCTGCCCCGGGCGGGAGAGCAGAAAACGGAAAAAATGCCCCTGCCGGTGGCGGTCCAACTCACTGGTCATATCGTCGAGCAGAAACACCGCCGGAGCGCCGACGAAGCCCTCCAGATCGAGCAATTGCGCGGTCTTGAAGGCCAGAACGAAGGAACGCTGCTGCCCCTGGGAACCGAAGGTCTTCAATGGTCGCCCCGCCACCAGAAACACCGGCTCGTCCCGGTGGGGACCAACCAGGGTCTGTCCCAGGCGCTCCTCCCGTTCCCGGGATTGACCCAACTCTTCGCGCAAGCGGTCCTGGGTCGCCGCCAAGTCCTCGGCCTGCTCCGTTGCTTCGATGCTGGCCGTCTCCTCTCCGGCGCTGATGCGGGCATAGGTCCGAGCCAGCAGGGGATTGAGGCGGGCCAGGTAGTTACGCCGATCCTGCCGAATCCGCGCCCCCGCCTGCACCAGCCCTTCGGTCCAGGGTTCCAGGGTCGCGCGGGAGGCGCCATCCCGCAGCAGGTAGTTGCGCTGCTTGAGGACTCGCGCATAGGTCTGGCTGCGCTCCAGATAACTCGGGTCGCTCTGGAAAATGGCCCGGTCGAGCAAGGCCCGGCGGCCGGCGGGTGCTCCCTTGAGCAGGCTGATCTCTTCCGGGGAAAAAAGAATCGGCCGCAGCCAGCCGAAAAAACCATCGGCGCTGCGGGCCTCCTTGCCGTCCAGGGTCGGTTTTTTTCCCTCCGGGCCAATCTCCAGGGCCAGAGTCCGCTCCGCCCCCTGATGAATAAGACTGGCACTGATGCGGGAGGAGTTATGCCCCAGGCGAATCAGTTCCTCGTTGCGGGCGGCGCGGAAACTCTTCAGGTGACCGAGCAGGTACAAGGCCTCCAGGATGCTGGTCTTCCCCTGGGCGTTGGCGCCATGCAGGATGTTGAGGCCCGGGCGAAAGGCCAGTTGCACCGCCTCGAGGTTGCGAAAATTCCTTATATGGACCGCATTAAGGTTCACGTTCGGGCCGCTTCCCCTTTGGATCAGAGCCGCATCGGCATGACCACGGCGAGGAAATCCTGGTCCCCGGCCGGTGTGAGCAGCCCCGGGGAGAGGTTGTCCTTGACCAGCAGACGGGTTTGCTGGGCATCCATCACCTGCAGAATATCGAGCAGGTAACGGGCATTGAAGCCGATGGACAGTTCCGGCCCTTCGTAGCGTACCTCGAGATCTTCCCGGGCATCTCCAAGTTCGGGGTTGGAGGAGGAGATTTCCAGGGATTCGGGGCGCAGCTGCAGCTTGACGCCGCGGGATTTTTCACTGGAGAGAATCGCCATGCGTCGCAGGGTATGAAAAAAAGCGTCGCTGGGCAACAGGACTTCCAGTTCGTTGGCCTTGGGAATGACCCGGTTGTAATCGGGAAAATCCCCATCCACCAGGCGCATGACCACCACCGTCTGCTGCTTCTTGATGATGGCATTGTTGTTCATAAAGCCAAGCAGGACCTCCGCATCCCCCTCCTCGGCGATTTTCTTCAATTCCTGGATCCCTTTGCGGGGGAAAATGACCCCTTTGGCCAGTTCGGGAATGTGGATGGCCTCCAAGGGTCGCTGGATCATGGCCAGACGATGACCGTCGGTGGCGACCAGGCGCAGCAGCTGACGTCCCTCCTGCTCCAGGGCCCGAAAATAGATGCCGTTGAGGTTGTATTTGCTGTCGTCCGTGGAAATGGAAAAGATGGTCTTTTCAATCATTTCCTTGAGAAGGTGGCCGTTCAGGGCAAGGAAGTTCTCCTTCTCCGGGTAGGGAAAATAAGGGAATTCCTCGGCGGAGAGACCGACGATGTTGAACAGGGACTTGCCGCAACGAATTTCGATCCAGCAGTTGTCCCGGGCAGTGAAAATGATCTCCTGCTCAGGCAACTCGCGGATGATTTCATGGAGTTTCTTGGCCGAGACGGTCACCTTGCCCGGAGCGATGATGCCCGCAGCATAGGAGGACCGCATGCCCACTTCCAGGTCGGTGGCGGTCAGGCAGATTTCGGCGTTGGCGGCTTCGATCAGCACATTGGAAAGAATGGGGATGGTGTTGCGTTTTTCGACAATTCCTTGCACCCGACCCAGGGCTCTGAGGAAGACCTCCTTTTCGATGCGGAACTGCATGCTGCCTCCTTTGCACAGGTAACCAGTGTTTTTATGGTTTTTTAAGTCTGTATAGTCGATAGTAATAGAGGGCTGTGAGTTGCCGGATTAGGCATCCAACCGGCCGGAACACCGACGCAATCCCCTGTTCAAAGAATTGTGGACGAAGGTTCCTCTCTGGCCCATCGATTGTGGATTGCCCGTTTATCCCCAATTCATCCCCAGGTTGGTCCCGAAGGGTTCCACAGGGATAGCTGGCCCCTTTTGCCGTCAGTGGGAGAGAGCGTTGCGCAGGGTGGCGATGGTGGAGCGCAACTGCATATCCTCTTCCAACTGTTTTTCGATCTTCTTGATGGCATGGATGATGGTTGAATGATCCTTGCCGCCGAAGCGTTCTCCCAAATCGGGATAGGAGGCCGAGGTCAGCTGTCGGGCCAGGTACATGGCCACCTGGCGGGGGAGCACCAGGGCTTTGAGGCGCTTGGGGGATTTGAGATCCGAAACCTTGACGTTGAAATGGGCCGCCACGGTTTTTTGGATTTCCTCCACGCTCAGTTCCCGGTTTTTTTCCACCAGAATATCCTTGAGCACCTCCTTGGCCATGGCCAGGGTCACCGGGGTCGCCGTCAGGCTGGCGTAGGCGCCGATGCGCACCAGGAAACCTTCCAGTTCCCGCACGTTGCTGCTGACCGAGTTGGCCAGAAACAGGGCCACCTCCTCCGGTAGATAGATGCCGTTCTGCTCGGCCTTCATTTTCAGGATCGCCTGCTTGGTCTCCACGTCCGGCGCCTGGATATCGGCGATCAACCCCCATTCGAAACGGGAGCGCAGACGTTCCTCCAAGCCCGGGATTTCCTTTGGAAACTTATCGGAGGTGACGACGATCTGCTTGTGGGATTCGTAGAGGGCGTTGAAGGTGTGGAAAAATTCCTCCTGGGTCCGCTCCTTGCCGGCGATGAACTGCACATCGTCGATCAGCAGAACGTCCATGGACCTGAATTTATTACGAAATTCGTCCATTTTCGCGTAGCGCAGGGAATTTATCAATTCATTCATGAACTTTTCGGAGGTGTAGTAGCAGACCCGCATCTCCGGGTTTTTCTTATGGATGGCATTACCCACGGCATTGACCAGATGGGTCTTGCCCAGACCCACGCCGCCGTAGATGAACAGCGGATTGTAGGTGGTTGCCGGGTTGTTGGCCACGGCCATGGCAGCGGCGAAGGCGAACTGGTTGGAGGAACCGGAAACGAATTCCTCGAAGGTGTACTTGGGGTTGAGATTGAGAGGCCCCAGCCATTTTTTCCCCCCTTCGGTCCCTTCTTCCATCGGGACCACCAGCGGGCGTACCGGTTCTTCCTTGGGGGTGGGGAGGTCCCTGGCTGAACCGCGAGGGGCGATCTGGAACTGCAGCCGGTATTCCACGGCACCGACTCGGGATATGGTACTGCGCAGCAGTTCGGCGTAATGATCCCTGACCCAGTCCAGGACGAAGCGGTTGGGTACCTCGAGACTGACCAGATCCTTATCCATACCGATGAGGCGAATCGGTCGGATCCAGGTGGCGTAGTGCTGGGGATTGAGGCTCTTTTCCAGTTGAGCCAGGGTTTCCTGCCAAAGTCGATTCATGGGCGATAGAAACTTGGATGCGAATCGGACCGGGATCCGAAGAAAGGGCGGAAAACGTCAAAAACAAATTATCCACAAGGCTATAAACAGGTGTGGATAATTTGTTTTTCTCATGGAACGAAAGGCTGTTTAGTCCGCAGGACGGGATCATGAAGCAAGGTCACAGGCTAGCAAAGCTCTCTGGTCTTTGCAAGCGCTTTTTGCCCTGGGGACATCTCCCGAGACCCGGTTCGGCCCAGGGAAAGTCGCGCTTTTTTGGTTGACAGCCGCGGGTTTATGTGATTAAAAGTACGCTTCTCGTCAAAAGGCTGCAATGCGTGACCGCACCAACATACACCGTCAAAGGGAGTCCGTCAGACCATGAAACGCACCTATCAACCGAGCAAGATCCGCCGCAAGAGAACCCATGGCTTCCGCAGCCGGATGCAGACCAAAAACGGGCAGACCGTCCTCAAGCGGCGCCGGGCCAAAGGGCGCAAGCGGCTGGTTGTGGCCATCCCGAGCAAGTAAGGGTTCGCCTTGGTCATGATTCGCCCAGGTTCTTTTCCGCCGGAATGCCGCTTGCGGCACCGGCGGGCCTACCAGGCGGTCCAGGCCCAGGGGCGCAAACGGCATACGCGCCATTTTGTCGTTATCGTCATGCAGAAACCGGACGGCCCTACCCGGCTCGGGCTGACTGTCAGCCGCAAAGTTGGGGGGGCCGTTCAGCGCAACCAGCTGAAGCGTCGGCTGCGGGAATTTTTTCGCCTCAACAATCAAAAAATGCCCGTGGCCATCGATCTTTCCCTGATTGCCAAAGCGGGTGCGGCTTCCCTGACCACCGCCCGGATCCGGGAGGAACTCGGCTTTCTCATCCAAGAGAACCAGGGCGCAGGACAAAAATGGTCGGTCGACTCCTCCTTGTCCCCATCCGTTTCTACCAGCGAGTCCTCTCTCCGCTAAAGCCTCCCTCCTGCCGCTTTTACCCTTCCTGTTCCTGCTACGCCCAACAGGCCATCGAACGCCATGGGGCATGGCGGGGGCTGGGATTGAGCCTGCGCCGGATGTTGCGGTGTCATCCATTGCACCCCGGGGGTTACGATCCCGTCCCCTGAACCCCGCGATTGATATTTCCTGGAGATATTCATGGAAAACAAGAATACGATCATTGCCCTGGTACTGATGCTGGCCGTCTGGCTCGGCTTCTCCTTTCTGTTCCCGGCGCCGCCGGTCGAGCAGGCTCCGACCCCTCCAGCCGCAGTCGGCACCCCTGGCGCGCCGAGCGACACAGTTGCCCCACCGGAGGCCGCGGTTGCGGCCGTGGATGCCGGTGCAGCAGAGGTGCCGGCGGCCACCCAGGAACTGCCGGAAAGGGAACTGCTGGTGGAAAATGACCGTTTCCGCCTGGTCCTGAGCAGTTCCGGCGGAAGGATTAAAAGTCTGGAACTCAAGGATTACGCAGAAACGGCCGCTGCCGACTCCGGGCCGGTGGTCATGATACCCAAGGGGCCCGTCCGTCATGCCTCCCTGCGCACCAGCGGCAGCGACGGGCTGGCCGTTCCCCCCGAGGCCGCCTATGCCTTTCCGGCCGATCTCGGGGAGGGCCTGCAACTGAGCGGCGGGGAGACCCGCAGCATTACCCTGATCCATGTCACCGCCAGCGGTTTGCAGGTGGACAAGACCTTCAGCTTCAAGGGGGACAGTTACGGCATCGACCTTGAAGTGACCACCCGCAACCTGGGGACTGCACCCCTGAGCGGTTCCACCACCCTGACCCTGGTCTCCCCCTGGGACGACAGTTACCAGGTCTCCACCTACGAGCACGTCGGTCCCACCACCTTCGATGGGGAGAAACTGCACAAGGAAGATGTGGAGGATGTGGCCAAGAAGCCGGCCAATTACGGGCAGAACGTTGTCTGGACCGCTTTTGAGACCAAGTATTTCATATCTCTGGTCGCCCCGCAGGAGGGAGCGGCCGCCGCCACCACCGTCAGCAAGTCCGGCGCCGGAGTGGAAAACCTCCTGCAGAGCGCCTACCAGACCCTCGAACCTGGCCAGGGGAACAGCTCCAAGTATCGTCTCTATTTCGGTCCCAAGGATGGCGACATTCTTGCGGCGGTTGATCCCCGTTTCGAGCAGGCCATCGACTTCGGCTTCTTCTCCCTGCTGGCGGTTCCCCTGCATGCCGTACTCAAGTTCATCTACCACTACACCGGCAATTACGGCATCGCCATCATCATCGTCACCATCATCATCAAGTTGCTCTTCTGGCCCCTGACCCAGAAAAGCTACACCTCCATGAAGGCGATGCAGAAACTGCAGCCGGAGATGCAAAAGATCCGCGACCGCTGCAAGAACGACCGGGAACGCCTCAACCGGGAAATCATGGAAATGTACAAGACCCATCGGGTCAATCCCATGGGGGGCTGCCTCCCCATGCTGGTGCAGATCCCGGTCTTCTTCGCCCTTTACAAGGTGCTGATGGACACCATCGACCTGCGCCATGCCCATTTCGGCCTCTGGCTCACCGACCTGAGCGCCAAGGACCCCTATTACATCACCCCCATCGTCATGGGGGCGACCATGTTCATCCAGCAGAAGATGACACCGTCCACCATGGACCCGGTGCAAGCCAAGGTCTTCATGATGATGCCGATCATCTTCACCTTCCTGTTTCTGAACTTCCCCTCGGGGTTGGTCATCTACTGGCTGGTGAACAACCTGTTGACCATTCTGCAGCAGTACTTCATCAACAAAAAGCCCTGAGGGCCGCCTGTTGGGAGTGCTTGACCCCTTTACCTCGGCCCCTCGGCCGGGGTAAAGTTTTTTTCACCCCTGATTTGCCGGCTCTCTGCACCTTGAGGATTGTTGTATGCTTCACGCCGATACCATAGCCGCCCTTGCAACCCCCGCCGGACCCGGCGGCATCGGCATTTTGCGGCTGTCCGGGCCGGCCGCGGAACAGGTGCTGGGAGCGGTGTTTGTACCCAGCCGTCCCCGCCCCCGACCGCGCTCCCATCAGCTTTATCATGGTCAGGTGGTGGATGGAGCCGGAAACCTGATCGACGAGGTGCTGGCGGTGATCATGCGCGCCCCCCACTCCTACACCCGGGAGGACGTGGTCGAGATTCACTGTCATGGAGGCATGGTCGTTTTGCGGCGGATTCTTGATCTGCTGCTCGACCATGGGGTGCGGCTGGCGCGGCCGGGGGAGTTTACCCAGCGGGCCTTTCTCAACGGGCGCCTTGACCTCGCCGAAGCCGAAGCGGTCATGGACCTGATCAACTCCCGCTCCGAAGGGGCGCGGCGAGTGGCCATGGAGCAGCTGCAGGGACGTCTCTCCAAGGCTGTGCATGGATTTCAGGACCGGGTGGCCGATCTGCTCGCCCTGATCGAGGCCTACGTCGATTTTCCCGAAGAGGATATCCCCCTGCCCCATGTTCATCGACTCGGGGAGGAGAGCAGTTTGCTGCGCCAGCAGATCGCAACCCTGCTGGCCGATTTTGACAACGGCCGGATCCTGCGGGAGGGTCTCTCGGTGCTGATTCTCGGTTGTCCCAATGTCGGCAAGAGCAGCTTGCTCAATGCCCTGCTTGGGGAGGCCCGGGCCATTGTCACCCCCATTCCCGGGACGACCCGTGACACCATCGAGGAGAGCCTTTCCCTTGGGGGGATTCCCCTGCGGCTGGTGGATACCGCCGGGGTGCGAGAAACCGTCGACCCCATCGAGGCCGAGGGGGTGCGGCGCTCCCGGGAGAAGTTGGCGGGGGCCGACCTGGTGCTGTTCGTGGTCGACGCCAGCAAGGGGCTGAGCGACGAGGATCGTTATGCCCTGGAACTCTGTGCCGGGCAACGATTGCTCTTGGTTCTTAACAAGAGCGACCTTGGCAGCCTCCCCCTTGAGTCCGCTTTGGGAAACCTTCCCTGGGTGGCGGTCTCCGCCCATACCGGGGCCGGTCTGGAGCATTTGCGCCAGGCCATCGTCGGTTTTTTCCAGACACAGGGAGGGAGCGAAGGGGTCGAAAGCCCCCTGCTCAGTGACCGCCGCCATCGGGAGGCTTTGCTGCTGGCCCAGCAGGCCCTCGAGCGCTTCGAGACCGGGGTGGCCGAGGGGGCTTCAGCGGAGTTTCTGGCGCTGGAGTTGCGGGAGTCCCTTGCGGCCCTCGGGCTGATCACGGGAGAGACCACCCCCGACGACATTCTGGACCGGATCTTTTCCCGATTCTGCATCGGCAAGTAACTGTTTCACGTGAAACATTGTCTGCAACCTGACGATTTTACAAAGAAAACCGGCGAAAGAGAGAGTCCGATGCTGTCCTATGGCAAGTCCTATCAGGTGATCGTGGTCGGGGCCGGCCATGCCGGCTGCGAAGCGGCCCTGGCTGCCGCCCGCATGGGCTGTTCGACCCTGCTGCTCAATCTCAGCCTCGACGCGGTGGCGCAGATGTCCTGCAATCCGGCCATCGGCGGCCTCGCCAAGGGGCACCTGGTCAGGGAGATCGACGCCCTCGGCGGGGAGATGGCCCGGAACATCGACGCCACCGGCATCCAGTTTCGCATTCTCAATACCAAGAAGGGCCCGGCGGTGCGGGCCTCCCGGGCCCAGGCCGACCGCTACCGTTACCGCGACCGCATGAAGTCGGTGGTGGAGCGCCAGCCCAACCTCGATCTGAAGCAGGGTGCGGTGGCCCGCCTGCTGGTGGACGGGGCCCGGGTGGTGGGGGTGCAGACGCGGGACGGTCTCAATTTCTACGGCGAAGCGGTGGTGTTGACCACCGGCACCTTCATGCGCGGGTTGATCCACGTGGGGATGCAGAATTACCCGGGCGGGCGCGCCGGCGAGCCCCCCTCGGAGGGGTTGTCCGATCACCTGCGCGCCCTCGGCCTGCAGGTCGGGCGTCTGAAAACCGGTACGCCCGCTCGGCTCAGCGGGCGCACCATTGATTTTACGCGCCTCGAACCCCAGTACGGTGACTCGCTGCCCCTGCCCTTTTCCTTTGGCAACCAAACGGTGGTTCTTCCCCAGGTCCCCTGCCACATCACTTATACCAACGAGCGCACCCATGCCATCATCCGCGGCAGCCTCGACCGCTCCCCCCTTTACAGTGGAGTGATCGAAGGAGTCGGGCCCCGCTATTGTCCCTCCATCGAGGACAAGGTGGTGCGTTTTCCCGAGAAGGACCAGCATCAGGTCTTTCTCGAGCCGGAGGGGCTCGACAGCGTCGAGGTCTATCCCAATGGCATGTCCACCTCCCTGCCGCCCGATGTGCAGCTCGCCTTCCTGCGCACCATGGTCGGCCTCGAGCAGGTGGAAATCATGCGCCCCGGCTACGCCATCGAGTACGATTACGTCGACCCGATCCAGCTCCATCCGACCCTGGAGGTCAAGGAGATCGCCGGTCTCTTCCATGCCGGGCAGATCAACGGCACCTCCGGTTACGAGGAGGCCGCCGCCCAGGGGTTGCTGGCCGGGATCAACGCGGCTCTGCGGGTGCAGGGAAGGGGGTCGGTGGTGATCGGCCGCGACCAAGGCTACCTCGGGGTCATGGTGGACGACCTGGTCACCCTCGGCACCCGGGAGCCCTACCGCATGTTCACCTCCCGGGCCGAGTACCGGTTGCTGCTGCGGGAGGACAACGCCGATCAGCGCCTCACGGAACTCGGCCGGCGCATCGGTCTGGTGGGGGATGAGCAGTACGCCCGCTTCGAGCAGAAGCTGGCCGGCATCCGGCTCGGAGAGGAGCGGCTGCAGGCGCTGCGGGTGTCTCCCGCCGACCGGGACACGGTGGCGCGCCTGGGCCTGGGGGAGTTGCGCAACGGCCTCAATCTACGGGAGCTGCTGCGGCGTCCGGAAGTGCAGATCGGTGACCTGCTGTTCCTCGATGACCAGCTCGCCGGGCTCGGGACGGATGTGCTCGAACAGTTGGAGATCGCCACCAAGTACGCCGGCTACATCGACCGTCAGCGGGACCAGGTGGAGCGGTTTGCCAAGGCCGAGGGGATTGCCATCCCTGGCGATTTCGACTATGCCAAGGTCGGCGGCCTGACCGCCGAGGTGCGGGAGAAACTTGTCAGTCGGCGCCCTTTGACCCTCGGCCAGGCCTCTCGCATCCCCGGGGTGACCCCGGCAGCGGTGGCCATTCTCAGCGTCATGCTGCGCAAGGCAAGCCATGGCCGTTGCTGAACTCCATGACCTGCTGCAGGCCTCGGGACTGACCCTGCCGCAAGGGTGCGAGGAACGCCTGGAGTTGTTTCTGGCGCAGTTGCTGCGCTGGAACCAGAAGGTGAACCTGACCGCCATCACCGAGGTGCAGGAGGCGCGGGAAAAGCATCTGCTCGACTCCCTGTTGCTGCTCCCCTTGCTGCAGGGGAGTGAGCGGCTCCTTGATGTCGGCTCTGGTGGGGGTTTCCCCTCAATTCCTCTGAAGCTGGCGGCGCCGGGGTTGCAGGTGCTCTCCATCGATGCAGTGCAGAAGAAGATCGCCTTCCAGCGCCATGTCGCCCGCCTGCTCGACCTGCAGGGGTTTGCCGCCGAGCACTTGCGGGTGGAGGCGGTGCCCGCCCATCCTCTGGCCGGAGGCGGTTTCGACGTGGTCGTTTCCCGGGCCTTTGCCGCCCTCGAGCAGTTCGCCGGCCTGGCCCTCCCCTGCCTCGCCCCGGCCGGGCGCATCATCGCCATGAAGGGGGCCGAAGGGGCCCGGGAATTGGCCCAGGCGGAAGGAACACTGGGCCGGCTGGGGCTGCATTGCCGCGAGCTGCGGGAATTCGAGTTGCCCCGCAGCGGTGCCAGGCGCAGCTTGATCGTGCTGGGTCGGAACTGAAACTACTGGGGTTTTTCCTTTGCTGCCTGCGGGCGTTGTGGTAGTCTGCCGGTTTCCATGTCAATACAAGGAGTGGAGCGGATGGGTCAGATCATCGCCGTCGTCAACCAGAAGGGAGGGGTGGGCAAAACCACCACCGCGGTGAACCTGGCCGCTTCCCTGGCGGCCGCCGAGCAACCGACGCTGCTGGTCGACCTGGACCCCCAGGCCAACGCCTGCAGCGGCCTCGGCATCGACAAGAGCCGCCAGACCCTCACCGTCTACCATGCCCTGCTGGGTGACGCCGAACCCGCCGAAGTCCTGGTCAGGACGAACCTCGACCATCTCGACGTGCTCCCCTCCAACACCGATCTGATCGGCGCCGAGATCGAACTGGTCAGCGCCTTCGCCCGGGAGCGCAAGCTGGCCGGGGTGCTCGGGCGACTGCAGGAAAAGTACCGTTACATCATCATCGACTGTCCCCCGTCTCTGGGTTTGCTCACCGTCAACGCCCTGACCGCCGCCGATGCCGTGCTGATCCCCCTACAGTGCGAATTCTACGCCATGGAGGGGCTCAGCCAACTGATGACCACGGTGCGGCTGATCCAGAAGGAACTCAACCCCCGGTTGCAGATCCTCGGCATCCTGCTGACCATGTTCGACGGCCGCAACAACCTCACCCACCAGGTCGCCGACCAGATCCGCAACCATTTCGGCGACCAGGTTTTCCAAGCGGTCATTCCCCGCAACGTCCGCCTCTCCGAGGCCCCCAGCCACGGCCTGCCGGTGCTGCTCTACGACATCACCTCCCGCGGCGCCGTCGCCTACCTGGAACTGGCCAAGGAAATCATCGAAAAGGGAGAAGCTGATGGTTAAACGCCCTGCGCTGGGCAAGGGCATCGGCGCCCTGCTTGGGTCGGCGACCCAGGAAGGAGGGCGCAAGTACTTCCTCTGCCCCATCGAAGAACTCAGACCCCATTCCAACCAGCCCCGCAAGACCTTTAACGACGAGAAGATGGCGGAGCTGGTCGCTTCGATCAAGGAAAAGGGAGTGATCCAGCCCCTGGTGGTGCGGCGGGTCGAGGATCACTACCAGATCATCGCCGGCGAGCGCCGCTGGCGGGCGGCGCAGAAAGCCGGCCTGCGCGACCTGCCGGTGGTGATCCAGGATGTCAGCGAAGCCTGGGCCATGGAAGTGGCTCTGATCGAGAATATTCAGCGCGAGGACCTCAACCCCATGGAGGAGGCCGACGCCTACCAGAACCTGATGCAGGGCTTCGACCTCTCCCAGGAGGAAGTCGCCAAGCGGGTCGGCAAGGATCGCTCGACGGTGGCCAATTCCCTGCGCCTGCTGCGGCTGCCCGAGCAGGTCCGGGGGGACGTGGTCAGCGGCCGTCTCTCCATGGGCCATGCCCGCGCTCTGCTCGCGCTGGAGCAGGACGATGATATTCTCGAGGCTCGGGAACAGTTGCTGGCAAAGCGCCTCTCGGTCCGTGAAACCGAAGCTTTAGTCAAAAAAATCAAGAACTTCGGACGCCAGACCAAACCCGGCGCGAAACCTGCCGTCGATCCTCAGCTGACCTATCTGGCCGGCGAGCTCAAGCGAGCCCTGGGCACCCAGGTCAAGATTCTGCCCAAGGGCAAGGGGGGCAAGATCGAGGTTTCCTACTTTTCCGCCGCCGAACTCGATCGCTTGCTTGAACTGTTCGGCATTTCCTGACCGCTTTTGCTAGCGAGGCTCCGACGCCATGTTCAACAAAAAGGATCAACGCCCCATGCGCAAAGAAACGCCACTGGAAAAGAGCGAAATCAAGGCCTTTCTCGGTCCTGGCAGCCATTTCGAGGGGAAGCTTCAGTTTCACGAGATCGTCCGCATCGACGGCATCTTTCGCGGCGAGATCAATTCCCAGGATACCCTCATCGTCGGCGAAACGGCCGATTTGCAAGCGGAAATTACCGTTGGCAACCTGATTTTGAGTGGCCGTTTCCGCGGTAATGTCAAGGCGGCAGGGCGCGTGGAACTGCGGGCTCCCGCCCAGGTCGAGGGAACCATCGAGACCCCGGCCCTGGTGGTGGAGGATGGAGTCCTGCTCAACAGCACCATCCAGATGCGCAAACCGGGGGACGAGGAGTCGGACCAGAGCCGGTGAAAACCCGCCCTTTTGGCCGCCAAGCGGCCAAAGTTGCTTGACATGCCTGGTTCGATGTGATAGCAATACCCCGTTTTGCCCCCTGCCCGGGGGGTTTTTTAATACCAAAAATCTGTATACAGTATACCGGCAACCGCGGACGTCGGGTCCCCGGGCCGAAGACTATGGAAGAGGTGTGGCAGTGATCAATATCGATTGGACCCTGTTCCTCCAGTTTGGCAATTTCCTGGTGCTGCTGCTGGTGCTCAACGCCCTGCTCTACCGCCCCCTGCGGGCGGTGCTCGAGCAGCGCAAGACCACCGTGGACGGCGCCTACGAGCGGGCCAAGTCCCTGGAGGAAAGCATCAACGAGAAGATGACCCGCTATCAGGAGCAGCTCAAGGCCGCCAAGGACAAGGGCGCCCAGGAGAAGGCCGAGTTGCGCCAGGCGGCCCAGGCCGAAGAAGCCCGGGTGCTGGCGGCGGCGCACCAAAGCGCGGCAGATAAGCTCGACGGCATTCGCACCCAGGTGGCCGGCGAGGCGGAAACCGCCCGTATCGCCCTGACCGCCGAAGCGCAAAGCCTGGCCGGCCTGGTGGCCGGCAAAGTCCTGGGAAGGAGCCTGTAACAATGCGTTGTGTTCTGTCTGGGAAAGCCCGTTTCACCGGGGTGCTGCCGTTGGCCGCCGGCCTGCTGTTGCTGAGTGCCGGGGTCGCCCTGGCCGCCGGTGGTGGTCAGGTCGACAGCGGCGTGCTGCTCAAGGATTTTCTCTACCGCGTCCTGAACTTCGTGCTGATGGCCGCGCTGCTGGTCTACTTCGTGGCCAAGCCGATCAGGAAGGGTATGGCCGGGCGCCGCGAGGGGATCGAGAAGGCGCTGCGCGAGGCCGAGGCCGCCCGTCAGCAGGCCGAGGCGAAGTTTGCCGAGTACGATGCCAAGCTGACCAAGGCCGAGGCGGAAATCGAGCTGATCTATGCCGCCATTCGCGAGGAAGGGGAACAGGAGAAGGTGCGCATCCTGGCCAATGCTCGGGAGATGGCCGAAAAGATCCAGTGGGAGGCCGAGAAATCCGCCGCCAACGCCGTGGCCAAGGCCCGCCAGGAATTGCGCCAGGAGGCTTCCCGGTTGGCCGTGGTCCTGGCCGAGGACATGCTGAAAAAAGGCTTTACCGCAGCCGACCATGCCCGTCTGGTTGAAGAATACATGCAGAAGGTGGGAGAACTACATTGAGTATCAGCGCGATTTCCAAACGGTATGCCAAGGCTCTGGTCAGCCTGGGGGCTGAGCAGCAGGCGGTGGAGCAGTACGGTCAGGAGTTGGCGAACGTCAGCTATACCCTCGCCTCCGAAGACCGGCTGCGGCTGCTGCTGGAAAGCCCCACCCTCCCCCTGGACAAAAAGTCGACCATGCTCGCCGAGCTTTGCGAGGTGCTGCAGCTCTCCGGGGGCATGCGCAATTTCCTCGGCCTGCTGCTGCAGAAGGACCGGCTCAAGTACCTCGGGCAGATTTCCATCGATTACCGCAATCTGGCCGACGAACTCTCGGGCACGGTGCGCGCCCAGGTCACCTCGGCGGCCGAGCTCGATGGGGCTCAGCGGGAGGCGATCCGGCTCGGCCTTGAGAAACAGACCGGCAAGAAGGTGGAGCTGCGGGTGCAGGTCGACCCGGCGCTGATTGGCGGCCTGCAGGCCAGCCTGGCCGGCAAGGTCTTCGACGGCAGCGTCAAAACTCAATTGAAACGTATCGCGGATACACTAAATAAGGGGTGATAAGGTCTTATGGAAATCAGAGCAGAAGAAATCAGCGCGATTATCAAAAAGCAGATCGAAAACTTCGGCCGCGAGGTTGAGATCAGCGAAACCGGCACCATCATCTCCGTCGGCGACGGCATTGCCCGCATCCACGGCCTGGATTCGGCCATGGCCGGCGAGTTGCTGGAGTTCCCCGGCGACATCATGGGCATGGTCCTCAACCTCGAAGAGGACAACGTCGGCGCCGCCATCCTCGGCGAGGGTCACCACATCAAGGAGGGGGACCTGGTCAAGCGCACCGAGCGCATCGTGCAGGTGCCCGTCGGGGAGGCCCTCATCGGCCGCGTGGTCAATGGTATCGGCGTGGCCATCGACGGCAAGGGGGAGATCCAGAGCGACAACTACCGCCAGGTCGAGATCAAGGCTCCCGGCATCGTCGCCCGTAAATCGGTCCACGAGCCGATGCAGACCGGCCTCAAGGCCATCGACTCCATGATTCCCATCGGCCGCGGCCAGCGCGAGCTGATCATCGGCGACCGCCAGACCGGCAAGA
>CAZYXS010000073.1:0-15850 GCA_964650955.1 uncultured Desulfuromonadales bacterium
CGCAACTCGCTGAGCTATCAGCGCTCGAAGGATGTGATCAAACCGCAATATGCGGTGGAGCGGCTCTACGCGCTGACCAGGAACCGCAAGACCTACGTCACCACCGAGGTCGGCCAGCACCAGATGTGGACCGCTCAGTTCTTCGACTTCAGCCAGCCCCGCACCTTTCTCAGCTCCGGCGGTCTCGGCACCATGGGTTTTGGTCTGCCGTCGGCCCTCGGCGCCCAGGCGGCTTTCCCCGAGCGGCAGGTGATCGACGTCTCCGGTGATGGTTCCTTCCAGATGAATTCCCAGGAACTGGCCACCCTGGTGCAGTACCGGCTGCCGGTCAAGATCGTCATCCTCAACAACAACTTCCTCGGCATGGTGCGGCAGTGGCAGCAGCTCTTCTTCAACCGCCGCTACAGCCAGACCTGCATGGAGCTGCCCATCGATTTCGTCAAGCTGGCCGAAGCCTACGGCGCCACCGGCCTGCGCGCCACCACCCCCGACGAGGTCGAAGGGGTCATCAAACAGGCCCTGGAAACCCCCGGTCCGGTGATCATGGAGTTCAAGATCGCCCGGGAGGAGAATGTGTTGCCGATGGTGCCGGCGGGAGCCGGTCTCAATGAAATGGTGCTGGCGTCTTGATTTGGCGCCCTGACTTCCAAACCGTGCGGAGAACCTTGCTATGAGACATACCATCTCGGTGGTGGTGGAAAACGAATTCGGGGTGCTGACCCGGGTGGCCGGCCTCTTTTCCGGCCGCGGATTCAATATCGAAAGCCTGTCGGTGGCGCCGACCCTCGATCCGAGCCTGTCGCGCATGACCATCGTCACCTCCGGGGACGACCAGATCCTGGAGCAGATCACCAAGCAGCTCAACAAACTGATCGATACCATCAAGGTCATCGACTTTACCGGCCAGGACTTCGTCGAACGGGAGCTCTGCCTGGTCAAGGTGACGGCGGAGGAGGAGACCCGGGCGGAGGTGTTGCGCATCGTCGACATCTTCCGGGGCAAGGTGGTGGATGTGACCCCCCGCAGCTACACGGTGGAAATCACCGGGGCGCCGGCCAAGGTCAACGCCATCATCGAACTGCTGCGCCCCATGGGCATCAAGGAACTGGTGCGTTCCGGCCCGGTGGTGCTTGGCCGCGGCCCCAAGGGCTGGAAGGGAACCGACTGAGAAACGCCCTTCCGGCCATCCGCCCGGACCCGATGAAAAGGGTTTGGCAGGGGCGGATGGAATGTGCTATAAGTTCAGGTCATTTTTACGGGACAGCCTGTCCCCATGTGAGGAGGATCACGGAGCATGAAAGTTTATTACGACAAGGACGCCAATCTCGACATTCTCAAGGGCAAGAAAGTGGCGGTCATCGGCTACGGCAGCCAGGGCCACGCCCATGCCAATAATCTCAAGGACAGCGGCGTCGACGTGGTGGTCGGCCTGCGCAAGGGGAGCACCTCCTGGGCCAAGGCGGAAAAAGCCGGTCTGACCGTGCTGGAGACATCCGAGGCGGCCAAGGTGGCCGACGTCCTCATGATCCTGGTCCCCGACGAACTGCAGGGGGACATGTACCGGGAAGAAATCGAGCCGTTCATGAAGAAAGGCGCCTATATCGCCTTCGGCCATGGCTTCAACATCCACTTCGGCCAGATCGTCCCCAAGGCCGATGTTTCGGTCTTCATGGTCGCCCCCAAGGGCCCCGGGCACATGGTGCGCTATGAGTACACCCGCGGCGGCGGTGTCCCCTCCCTGATCGCCATCCACCAGGACGCCAACGGCGACACCAAGGACGTGGCCCTGGCCTACGCCAGCGCCAACGGCGGCGGCCGCGCCGGTATCATCGAGACCACCTTCAAGGAAGAGACCGAAACCGACCTCTTCGGCGAGCAGGCGGTGCTCTGCGGCGGCGCCAGCGCCCTGGTGCAGGCCGGGTTCGAAACCCTGGTCGAAGCCGGCTACGCTCCGGAGATGGCCTACTTCGAGTGCCTCCACGAGCTCAAACTGATCGTCGACCTGATGTATGAAGGCGGCATCGCCAACATGCGCTACTCCATCTCCAACACCGCCGAGTATGGCGACCTGACCCGCGGCCCCCGCATCGTCACCGCCGAGACCAAGAAGGTGATGAAGGAAATCCTTCGCGAAATCCAGGACGGCGAGTTCGCCCGCGAGTGGATGCTGGAGAACAAGGCCAACAAGCCGACCCTGACCGCCCTGCGCCGCAAGGGGGCCGCCCACCCCATCGAGGAAGTCGGCGGCAAACTGCGTGGCATGATGAGCTGGATCGGCAAGAACAAGATCGTCGACAAAGAGCGTAACTGATATCTCCACCCCGAGGGTGCGAGGGTGGGCCGCTGCCTGCCCTCGCACCTTTTTTTATTCATCCGTTGCGAGGATTCTCCCATGCGCAATCAGAATCAGCCGGTCGCCGTCGAAGGGTACCCCTTCATCGCCCTGTTCGCCTTCATCACCCTGGTGTTCGCGCTGCTGCAATGGAGCTTTTTCACGGTCCTGTTCCTGGGGCTGACCCTGTTCACCGTCTACTTCTTCCGCAATCCCGAGCGCTGCATTCCCTCCGAGGAGGATGCGGTGGTGGCACCGGCGGACGGCAAGGTGATTTTCGTCGGCAATGTTCTCGAGGACCGCTACTTTCAGGCCGAGGCGGTGAAGGTCAGTATCTTCATGTCGGTCTTCAATGTCCACGTCAACCGGGCGCCGGCCAACGGCAAGGTGCTGGACATGTTCTACAACAAGGGGGAATTTTTCAACGCCGTCCTCGACAAGGCCAGCCTGCAGAACGAGCAGGCCGGCATCCTGCTCGAAACCGAAGGGGGCAGCCGACTGCTGTTCGTGCAGATCGCCGGCCTGATCGCCCGGCGCATCGTCACCTACCCGGTGGTCGGAGACCTGCTCAAGCGGGGCATGCGCTACGGCCTGATCCGCTTCGGCTCCCGGGTCGACGTCTATTTCCCTGCCGGAACCGAGGTTCTGGTGCGGGTCGGCGAGCGGACCGTGGCCGGCGAAAGCGTGCTGGCCTATCTCAAATAGTTGGCCACGGGGGATTGATTGGGCCGGATGAACCCGGGTCTGGTTGGGTCGAAAAAAGCTTTTGCCGAGCCTTGGCCTCGGCAAAAGCTCTTGACATCCCAGGCAAGCTTCTGCTTTTATTAGGGGAAATTTTCGTAAAGGCTGTGACGAGGAGTAGTAGGACGTCTCCCCTGTTCCAGAGAGCCGGCGGTCGCTGCAAGCCGGTACAGGGCCATCCGAACTCGCCTCCGAGCTGCGCCGGTCAAACGTCGAGCCCCCCGACGCCAGCCGTCGCCGTGAACCTGCGTCAAGGGTCAACGAGGGTCTCCTGGAACGGGAGGCTGAATCAGGGTGGTACCGCGAAGCATCGAGCTCTCGCCCCTGTTGCAAGGGCGGGGGTTTTTTTTGTGCCCGCGGCCCAGGCCTTTCGGCCCAGATCCAGGAAAGGGGGTGGTCGAATGGAATCGGACCTTGGCGAGCTAGTCCGCTCCATTGAACCCGGTCTACCGTTTCACATCTTGGGGACAACACAACCCGACCGTCGCTGCCACTGCCGGACGGTCCCCGACCAGGAGGTCTTATGAGCCAGAGCAAAACCATCCGCATTTTCGATACCACCCTGCGCGACGGCGAGCAATCTCCCGGCGCCTCCATGAATATGGAAGAGAAGCTCCGCATCGCCCATCAGTTGGAAAAGCTGAACGTCGATGTCATCGAAGCCGGTTTCCCCATTGCCTCGGAAGGGGATTTCGAGGCGGTGCGCAAGGTTGCGCAGACCATTCGCGGCCCGCAGATCGCCGGCCTGTGCCGGGCCAACAACATGGACATCGACCGGGCCTGGGAGGCCCTCAAGTACGCCGGCGAGCGCGGGCGCATCCACACCTTCATCGCCACCAGCGACATCCACATGAAGTACAAGCTCAAGATGAGCGAGGACCAGGTGGTGGAAACGGCCGTCAAGGCGGTCCAGCGGGCCGCCGGCTACACCCCCAACGTGGAATTTTCCGCCGAGGACGCCGTCCGCACCCGGTTGCCCTTCCTGGCCCGGGTCATCGAGGCGGTCATCGCGGCCGGCGCCAAGACCGTCAATATCCCGGACACCGTCGGCTATACCATCCCCTCCGAGTATTTCAATATCATCAAGTACCTCAGGGACCACGTGCCCAATATCGAGAAGGCGATCATTTCGGTGCATTGCCACAACGACCTGGGTCTGGCGGTGGCCAACTCCCTGGCGGCGGTGCAGGCCGGCGCCGAACAGGTCGAGTGTACCATCAACGGCATCGGCGAGCGGGCCGGCAACTGTTCGCTGGAAGAAGTGGTCATGGCCCTGCGCACCCGCAAGGACATCCTCCCCTTCGATACCAAGGTGGTGACCGAGCACCTCTATCCCACCAGCAAGCTGCTCTCCACCATTACCGGCATCGTCGTGCAGCCCAACAAGGCCATCGTCGGCGCCAATGCCTTTGCCCATGAGGCCGGCATTCACCAGCACGGGGTGCTGATGGAGAAGTCGACCTATGAAATCATGACCCCCGAATCCATCGGCCTGAACCAGAACAAACTGGTGCTCGGCAAGCACTCGGGGCGGCATGCCTTCAACCAGCGGATGAAGGATCTCGGCTACGATCTGCCCAAGGATGACCTGGAGAAGGCCTTCGTGCGCTTCAAGGCCTTGGCTGATCAGAAGAAGGAGATCTTCGACGAGGATCTCGACGCCATCGTCGCAGACGAGATCATCCGCATCCCCGAGATGTTCAAACTGCTGCAGATGAATGTCTCCTCCGGTTCCTTCGCCACCCCGACCGCCACCGTGCAAATGGAGATCGAGGGGAAGGTCAAGAAGGTGGCGGTGATGGGGGATGGCCCGGTGGATGCGACCTTCAAGGCGATCAAGAAACTGACCAAGTCCAAGTCCTCCCTGCTCAATTTCAGCGTCGGTGCAATCACCGGCGGTACCGATGCCCAGGGGGAGTGCACCGTGCGCCTGGAGGAGAATGGTCGCGAGGTGCTGGGCCAGGGGGCCCATTCGGATATCATCGTCGCCAGCGCCAAGGCCTACATCAACGCCCTGAACAAGCTGCAGACCGGCGCCAACCGTACCAGCGTGCACCAGCTCTGAGGCCGTGGGGCAGTTGCCGCCGGCAGGCGCCTTGGGCTAGAATCATTCAGACCGATTTAGTCAGTTTTCGAGGAGTTCATTGCTATGGGAAAAACCATTGCCGAAAAAATCTTTGCCGCCCACCTGCGGGATGAACCCTTTCCGGGAGCCAAGGTGCTCTCTCTGGATCGGGTGCTCTGCCACGAGATCACCACCCCGGTGGCCATCGCCGATCTGCAGGCGCGAGGCAAGGACCGGGTGTTCGACAACACCAAGATCAAGGCGGTCATCGACCACGTGACCCCGGCCAAGGACAGCAAGACCGCGCTGCAGGCCAAGATGCTGCGGGACTGGGCCCGCAACCATGACATCAAGGATTTCTTCGACGTCGGGCGCAACGGCGTCTGCCATGCCCTGTTCCCGGAAAAAGGCTACATCCGCCCCGGGTTCACGGTCATCATGGGGGATTCCCACACCTGCACCCACGGCGCATTCGGCGCCTTCGCCGCCGGGGTCGGCACCACCGATCTGGAGGTGGGGATTCTCAAGGGGGTGTGCGCATTCCGTGAGCCGGCCACCATCCGCGTCGACCTGGTCGGCGAATTGCCCCCCGGGGTCTACTCCAAGGACGTGATCCTGCATGTCATCGGCCAGCTCGGAGTCAACGGGGCCACCGACCGGGTGCTCGAATTCCGCGGTCCGGTGGTGGACGCCATGACCATGGATGCCCGCATGACCCTGTGCAACATGGCCATCGAGGCCGGCGGTACCTGCGGCATCTGTCTGCCCGACATGACCACGGTGGATTACCTCTGGCCCTTCATCGAGGGGGACTATGCCGATAAGGCCGCGGCCTTGGAGGATTTCCGCCGCTGGCATTCGGACGCCGATGCCAGGTACGAGAAGGTTTTGACCTTCGACGTTTCCAAGCTCGATCCCATGGTGACCTTCGGTTTCAAGCCCGACCAGGTCAAGCCGGTGGGTGAACTCGCGGGCACCAAGGTGGACCAGATCTACATCGGCACCTGCACCAACGGCCGCATCGAGGACCTGCGCCAGGCCGCCGAGATCCTCAAGGGGCGCCGGATTGCCGACAGCGTGCGGGGCATCGTTTCGCCGGCCACCCCCAAGATCTTCAGCGAGGCTCTCGCCGAGGGGATCATCCAGGTGTTCATGGATTCCGGTTTCTGCGTCACCAACCCGACCTGCGGGGCCTGCCTGGGGATGAGCAACGGCGTGCTGGCCGAAGGGGAAGTCTGCGCCTCCACCAGCAACCGCAACTTCAACGGGCGCATGGGCAAAGGGGGGATGGTGCACCTGATGAGCCCCGCCACCGCCGCCGCCACCGCCATCACCGGGGTGATCACCGACGCCCGGACCCTGTAACTCCGGCCGGTAACGTAGGGGCGCACTGCGTGCGCCCGGGCGGACGCAGTCCGCCCCTACAGAAATTTTTCCACAGGGAGCATCCAAGATATGAAGAAACAGTTCGGCGGCCCGGCCATTCTCCTTGATCGGTCCGACATCAACACCGATGAAATCATTCCGGCCAAGTACCTGACCGAGGTCACCAAGGAGGCCCTCAAGCCCTACTGCCTCGAAGATCTCAAGCTCGAGGGGTTTGACCCGGCCGGGCCCAAGCTGAAGCAGGCGCGGGTGGTGATCACCCGGGAGAACTTCGGCTGTGGCTCCTCCCGGGAACACGCCCCCTGGGTATTCGAGGTCAATGATATTCACACCATCATCGCCCAGAGCTATGCGCGGATTTTCCGGCAGAACATGTTCAACGGCGGCATGCTCGCCATCGAGCTGCCCAAAGCCGACATCGACCGCCTGTTTGCCCTCGGGGCCGCCGGGGATGTAACGGTGGCCATCGATCTGGAGCAGCAGCAGGTGACCGCCACGGTTGGCGGGCGCAGCGAGACCTGCCGCTTCGAGATTTCCCCCTTCGACAAGGCCCTGGTGCAGGCCGGCGGCTGGGTGGAATTTGCCGACGCCCGTTATTGAGGCAAGGTGAGTACTATTTTTCGAGGGCCGGGTGTTCCGGCCCTTTTCTTTGCCCAGAGGTTGACGCCGGTTCCTCTTGTGTCGATAATGGCACATCGGATGTGTCAAGGTAGGCACAGAACCGAGCCGGCCAAAATGCCCTGGGGAAAATCCGATTGACAAACCAACGGACCCCTCCATATATTGGCAACCACCCGAAAAAAGGGAGGTTTTACCGGATGTTCCCGGTCTGCGAATGGACTGTGACGGGTCAGACCAAGGAGAGATGACCATGAGCAAGACCTTTAAGGTGGCGATTTTGGCCGGCGACGGCATCGGCCCGGAAGTGATGGCGGAAGCCCTGCGGGTTCTCGACGCGGTGGAGAGCAAATATGCCGTGCGGTTCGAGCGGACCGCGGCCAATGTCGGCGGCGCCGCCATCGACCGCGAGGGCAAGGCCCTGCCCCAGACCACCATCGATATCTGCAAGGCCTCCGACGCCATCCTGTTCGGCAGTGTCGGCGGTCCCAAGTGGGAAAGCCTCCCCCCCGACGAGCAGCCCGAGCGGGGCGCGCTGCTGCCGCTGCGCAAGATCTTCGGCCTCTACGCCAACCTGCGCCCGGCCATCATCTTTCCGGCCCTGACCGGCGCCTCGAGTCTGAAGGAAGAAGTCATCGCCGGCGGTTTCGATGTGCTGGTGGTGCGGGAGCTGACCGGCGGCATCTACTTCTCCCAGCCCAAGGGGATCGAAGGGAGCGGCCGGGAGCGGATCGGCATCGACACCATGCGCTACAGCGTGCCGGAGATCGAGCGGATCGCCCATGTGGCCTTCCAGGCCGCCCAGAAGCGGGGCAAAAAACTCTGCTCCATCGACAAGGCCAACGTTCTCTCCACGTCGGTGCTGTGGCGGGAGATCGTCAGCGGCATCGGCAAGGAGTATCCCGATGTGGCGCTCTCCCACATGTACGTGGACAACGCCGCCATGCAGTTGGTGCGCTGGCCCAAGCAGTTCGACGTGATCCTGTGCGAGAACATGTTCGGCGACATCCTCTCCGACGAGGCTGCCATGCTGACCGGCTCCCTCGGCATGCTGCCGAGCGCCTCGCTGGCCGAGGGCTCCTTCGGCATGTACGAGCCCTCCGGAGGCAGCGCCCCGGATATCGCCGGGCAGGGGATTGCCAATCCCATCGCCCAGATCCTCTCCGCGGGGATGATGCTGCGCTACTCCTGCGCCATGGTCGAGGCGGCCGACGCCATCGACAATGCGGTGGCCAAGGTCCTCGACCAGGGCTACCGCACCCGCGACATCTATCAGGAAAAGGCCGGGGAAATCCTGGTCAATACCAAGGCCATGGGGGACGCGATTCTCGCTGCCCTCTGACGGTGCCAGGACGGCACCGGACTTCAACCATCAGCAAAGGAACCTAAACAATGAAAGTCGGACTTGTCGGTTGGCGTGGTATGGTCGGCTCGGTCCTGCTGCAGCGCATGCAGGAGGAAAATGATTTTGCCGGTATCGAGCCGGTCTTTTTCTCAACCTCCCAGGCCGGGGGCGCCGCCCCCCTGAACGCCGGGACGCTGAAAAACGCCTCGGATCTCACCGAACTCAAAAAGCTCGACGTCATCATCACCTGCCAGGGGGGGGACTACACCAAGGAGATCCATCCCGCCCTGCGCAAGGCCGGCTGGCAAGGGTACTGGATCGATGCCGCCAGCTCCCTGCGGATGGAGAAGGACGCGGTCATCATCCTCGACCCGGTCAACCGCAACGTCATCGATGCCGCTCTGGCCAAGGGGCAGAAGGACTTCATCGGCGGCAACTGCACCGTCAGCCTGATGCTGATCGCCCTGGGCGGGCTCTTCCGTGCCAACCAGGTGGAGTGGCTTTCTTCCATGACCTACCAGGCCGCTTCCGGGGCCGGCGCTCCCAATATGCGGGAACTGCTCTCCCAGATGGGGGTGCTGCATAATTCCGTCGCCGGACTGCTGGCCAATCCCTCCTCGGCGATTCTGGATATCGACCAGCAGGTCACCGAGGTGCTGCGTGGCGATGCCCTGCCCAAGGCTGAATTCGGCTTCCCCCTCGCCGGCAACCTGCTCCCCTGGATCGACCGGGAAGTGGAAGACGGCCAGAGCCGGGAGGAGTGGAAGGGGTATGCCGAGACCAACAAGATCCTCGGCACCAGCACCCCGATTCCCGTCGACGGCATCTGCGTGCGGGTCGGGGCGATGCGCTGCCACAGTCAGGCCCTGACCATCAAGCTCAAGCAGGACCTGCCCATCGGCGAGATCGAGGACCTGATTCGCAACGACAACCCCTGGGTCAAGCTGGTTTCCAACACCAAGGCCGACTCCCTGGCCCAGTTGACCCCGGCCGCCGTGTCCGGCACCCTGACCATTCCCATCGGCCGGGTACGCAAGATGAAGATGGGCTCCCGGTACATCTCGGCCTTCACCTGTGGCGATCAGTTGCTCTGGGGGGCCGCCGAGCCTCTGCGGCGGATGCTGCGGATCCTGCAGGAGCGCTGAAAAACCCGGCTCCAAGGGTCGCAAGCCGATGACACCATGCCGGGCGGAAGTTTTTCCGCCCGGCTTTGCGCTAGGGGAGGGGGCCGCCAGGCTCCCTTTTTTGCCTGATGGCATTGCAGTTACTGGCCAATCTCCCCCTCGGGCGATTTCAGCCCGGGTGTTCCTGGCTGCACCAGATTGACCCGCGGCTGAAACTGCTCGGTTTGCCGATGCTGGTCATGGCCGGGTTTGCCCTGTCCCGCTGGCTGCCCCTGGTTGTCCTGGGGTTGCTGGGGGGCTGGCTGGTCGCCGTTTCGGGAAACTCTGGGGGGGGGTGGGGGCGCCTGATCTGGGCCCTGCGCTACCTGTTTCTGTGCACGCTGGCACTGCACACCCTGCTTTCCCCCGGGCACACCCTGCTGGGGTTGGCCTGGCTCTCCCAGGATGGCCTGTTGCTGGGGTTCAAGGTCTGCTTGCAGCTGTTGCTGGCGCTGGTGTTTTCCGCCCTGTTGACCCTGACCACCCCCCCCGAGGCACTGGCGGCAGCCATGGCCGGGGTGCTTGCCCCATTGCAGCGCCTGGGGTTGCCGGTGCGCCGCTGGGCCGATAATTTGCTTCTGGTGTTGGCCATGATGCCCCTGGTGCAGAGGGAAGCCGGGCGGTTGGCGGCCCAGGGGCAGGCTGCGCAGCGTCCGGGGGGATTGGAGGCGCGCCTGCAGCAGGCTGGGCAAATGCTGGCCGAGTTGCTGCGGGCAGTGGTCGGGCAGGGGGATGGTCTGGCCCATTCCCTGGCCCGGGGGGAACTGGTCGTCCCCCGGCGGGCGGTGTTGCCCCCCTGGTCCCGTATGCCGGGCCGGGATTGGCTGGCCGCTCTCGGCCTGGTGGTTGTTGTTGCGCTTTTGGGATGGCTCAACGTATGCGCATTCGGCTGATTCTGGAATACGACGGCACCGCTTATGCCGGTTGGCAGGTGCAGCCCAACGGCCTCTCCCTGCAGGCCGTGGTCGAGGAGGCGCTCGCCCGTATCACCGGGGAGTCATTGCGGCTCCATTCCTCGGGGCGCACCGACGCCGGGGTCCATGCCCGCGGCATGGTCGTCCATTTCACCCCCCGCCGGGAATTGCCCCTGGCCGCCTATCGGGAGGGGCTCAATCGCCTGCTTCCTCCCGATATCGCCGTGCGGGTCGCGGAGCGGGTGGCCGATGACTTCCATGCCCGCTTCGACGCCACCGGCAAGTGGTACCGGTATACCTTGCAGACCGGGCCGGTGCGTTCGCCCCTGCAGGCCCGTACCTCCTGGCATATTCGGGGGCGGCTGGATCTCGACGCCATGCGCCGGGGGGCGGCCGCTTTTGTCGGTCGCCATGACTTCCGGGCCTTCCGCGGTGCCGGATGCGAAGCCCAAACCACCGAGCGGAGTATTTTTTCCTTTCAGATCATGGAGCAGGGCGAATTGCTGCATCTCGATGTCCGCGGAGAGGGGTTTTTGCGCAACATGGTCAGGGCCATGGTGGGGACGCTGGTGGAAATCGGCCTGGGGCGCCGGCCGGTGGAGGATGTGGCGGCACGGCTTGGCGACGGTTGCCGGGAACTGGCCGGGCGCACCGCGCCACCGCAGGGGTTGTGCCTGATGGAGGTCTGGTACGGGACGGAGTGCTTGAAAACCGAAGAGGGAGGGGTATAGTTCGGTCAGACAGTGTCCACTGCGAGGCGACCATGAAAACACCCCTGCATATCCTGGTTCCCACCGACTTCTCCCGCCACAGCCAGGAGAGCCTCAATCAGGCCCTGCGCCTGCGGGAGCTCTTCCCGGCCCGGTTTCTGCTGTTGCATGTGGTCATGACCGGGGATGTCGATGTTTTTGCCAGTCTCGGCGGCGAACCGGTCGAAGTCCTCGAACGTCGCATTCAGGAGGCCCAGGGGGTCCTGGAGCAGGAACTGCTGCGCTGCCGGCAGGCCTTCGCCGGTGCCGAAATCGCCGGCCGGGTGGTGAGTGGCATCCCTTTCAAGGAGATCTGCCGCCAGGCCGACCAGGAAAGTTGCGACCTGATCGTGATCGGCACCCACGGTCGCACCGGACTCTCCCATCTGCTGGTCGGCAGCACGGCGGAGCGCGTGGTGCAGCATGCCGCCTGCCCGGTCCTCAGCCTCAAACCGGCCGCTCTCTGAAGGCCGGTTTTTCCCGCTCAGCCACGGTGTCTCCAATAGCCCGCTTTTTGTCTGTTTTTCGCGGAAAATAAGCTTGACAACCCAGGAGCTTTTGTTTAAGTTCACAGCTTCTGTGAGCCCCGTTTGCACACATCACAGGTCAACATAGAGAGGATCTACATGAGCACGCAAGTACCCAAGCAGTCGGATATTCAACGGAACTGGTTCGTGGTTGATATGGATGGCCAGGTTCTCGGCCGGGTCGCGACCGAAATCGCCCGAGTCCTGCGGGGCAAGCACAAGCCCGTCTACACCCCCAGCGTCGACACCGGCGACTTCGTCGTCGTCGTCAACGCCGGCAAGCTCAAGCTGACCGGCAACAAGCTGGCGGACAAAATGTACTACCGTCACACCGGGCATCCCGGCGGCCTCAAGTCCATCAATGCCGAGAAGCTGCTCGACGCCAAGCCTGAGGAACTGATCAAGAAGGCGGTCAAAGGGATGCTGCCCAAGAACAAGCTCGGTCGGCAGATGTTCAAGAAGCTCAAGGTGTATGCCGGTGCCGATCATCCCCACGTGGCCCAGGCGCCGAAGAATCTGACCTTTTAAAGGATTGAATATCAGGAGACAGTAATGGCCGAGCAGAAATTCTACGCAACCGGTAAAAAGAAAACCTCCGTGGCCCGGGTCTGGATCAAGCCCGGCAGCGGCAAGATCGAAGTCAACAAGCGGGCCCTCGACGAGTATTTCGGCCGCGAAACCTCCAAGATGGTGGTGCGCCAGCCCCTGGTGCTGACCGACAATGTGAACAAGTTCGACATTTCGGTCAATGTCAGCGGCGGTGGCCCCTCCGGCCAGGCCGGCGCCATCAAGCACGGCATCACCAAGGCTTTGCTGGTTGCCGACCTCGAACTGCGTGGCGTGCTGAAAAAAGCCGGGTTCATCACCCGTGACAGCCGCGTCAAGGAGCGCAAGAAGTACGGCCGCCGCGCGGCGCGCCGCAGCTTCCAGTTCTCCAAGCGCTAATCCAGGGTTGCACGCCGGACGGTTTCCGGTGTCAGATTGGACGAAAAAGGGAAACCCTCGGGTTTCCCTTTTTGTCTAGGGGAGACATGCCATGGTCAAAGTTGCCATCGTCGGCGCCAGCGGTTATACCGGTGTCGAGCTCATCCGCCTGCTGGCGGATCATCCCGGGGTGGAAATCGCCTGTCTCACCTCCCGGCAGAATGCCGGTGAGGAGATTTCCCGCTCCTTTCCCTCCCTGCGCAAGCGGATCGGCCTGATCTGCGACTCCGCCGACCCGCAGCTGATCGCCTCCCGGGCCGAGATCGTCTTCACCGCCCTGCCGCACCAGACGGCCATGGAGGTGATTCCCGACCTGCTGGCGGCCGGCCGCAGAGTCATCGACCTCTCGGCCGACTACCGGCTGCGGGACCTGGCGACCTACGAGCGCTGGTACCAGGCCCATACCAGCCCGCAACTGCTGGCCGAGGCGGTCTACGGCCTGCCGGAGATCTACCGGGAGCAGGTGCGGGGGGCGCGGCTGGTGGCCAACCCCGGCTGCTATCCCACCAGCGTCGCCCTGGCCCTGGCACCCCTTCTCAAGGAGGGGTTGATCGATCCCGCCACCCTGATCATCGACAGCAAATCGGGGACCAGCGGGGCCGGGCGCGGAGCCAAGGTCGGCTTCCTGTTCTGTGAGGTCAACGAAGGCTTTGCCGCCTACGGGGTGGCCAACCACCGGCACACTCCGGAAATCGAACAGACCCTGTCCGACCTGGCCGGTGCGCCGGTGACCGTCAACTTCACCCCCCATCTGCTGCCGGTCAACCGGGGGATTCTGTCCACCATCTATGCCAGCCAGACGGCGCCGCGCAGCACCGACGAGTTGCTGGAGATCTTCAACGCTTACTATCGGGACGAGCCCTTCGTGCGGGTCTGTCCCCAGGGGAACCTGCCCAATGTCGCCTTTGTGCGGGGGAGCAATTTCTGCGACCTGGGAGTGGTTGCCGATGGGCGCACCGGGCGGGCGATCGTGATTTCCGCCCTCGACAATCTGGTCAAGGGGGCGGCCGGGCAGGCGGTGCAGAACCTCAACCTGCTGCTGGGCCTGCCGGAAGAGACCGGTCTGCGGGCCCTGCCGGTCTTCCCCTGAGAGCCGTTTCCCCTTTTCGTCAAAGGTGTGCCATGGAATGTACCTCGACCCGCAGCAAGGCCCATTGCAACTGCAGTTTTACCCAGTGTGAGAAGCACGGCAACTGTTGCCAGTGCGTCGTCTTCCATCGCGACCGCGGGGAGATGCCCGGCTGTTTCTTCACCCCGGCCGCCGAGCGGCGGGGGGATCGGACCTTGCGGGCGCTGCTGAACGACCGGGAGCGGGGCTGAGGCCATGGATCGGCCCTGCCTGCCGATGACCCGGCAGGAAATGGAACAGCGCGGCTGGACCGAGCTGGACATCCTGCTGGTCAGTGGCGATGCCTACGTGGATCACCCCTCCTTCGGGGTTCCCCTGCTCGGGCGGCTGCTGGAGGATGCAGGGTTCCGGGTCGGCATCCTCGCCCAGCCCGACTGGAAGCAGCGGGGGGCCCTGCAGGCGCTGGGCCGGCCCAGGTTGTTCGCCGCCGTGTCGGCCGGGGCCATGGATTCCATGGTCAACCACTACACTGCGGCAAAACGCCTGCGTCACAATGACGCATACACCCCGGGTGGGGTGGCGGGAAAACGGCCCAACCGGGCGGTGATCGCCTATACCGCAGCCCTCAAGGGGGCCTTCAAGGGGCTGCCGGTGGTCATCGGCGGCATCGAGGCCAGCCTGCGCCGCCTGGCCCATTACGACTACTGGGACAACCGGGTGCGGCGCTCGGTGCTGGTGGACAGCAAGGCCGACCTGTTGATCTATGGCATGGGGGAACGGCCTCTGCTGGAGTTGGCCAGGCGCCTGGCTGACAATCCCGCCGTACCCCTTTCCGGCCTGCGGGGGACCGCCAGCCTGGAGACGGAGGCCCCCCCCGGTGCGGTGGTTTTGCCCTCTTTCGAGCAGGTGGCGGAAGACCAGTCCGCCTACAATGAGGCCTTCCGCCTGGCTCACGAACAGGCCAACCCTTGGTCCGCAAGGCCCCTGGTTCAAGCCTACGGCGACCGCTTGCTGGTGGTGCAACCGCCGGCCGACCCTTTGAGTGAGTCGGAACTGGACCATGTCTACAGCCTGCCGTTCAGCAAGCGCCCCCATCCCTCCTACCGGGATAGTATCCCGGCCTATGAACAGATCCGCTTCTCCATCACCACCCACCGCGGCTGTTTCGGCGGCTGCGCCTTCTGCGCCATCACCCATCACCAGGGCAAGGCCATTCAGTCTCGTTCGGAAGGATCGATTCTGGCCGAAATCGACGCCCTGACCCGGTTGCCCGAGTTTCGCGGCACCATCAGCGATGTCGGCGGCCCGACCGCCAACATGTACGGCCTGCACTGCAGCAACGCCGCGGCCCGGGCACATTGCCGCCGGGTCGGTTGTCTGCATCCCCAACCTTGCCCCCATCTGGCCACCGACGACGAACGGGCGGTACGGTTGCTGGAGCGCGTTCGCCGCCAGCCCGGGGTGAAACACGCCTTTGTCGCCTCGGGGGTGCGCTACGATCTGCTGGCGCTGCAGCAGCGCTATTTCGATGCCCTGCTCCAGCATCATGTGGGAGGTCTGCTCAAGGTGGCCCCGGAGGCTCTCGACGACCGTTCCACCCGCATCATGCGCAAACCCGGGGCGGCCCTGTTTCAATCCTTCCTGGCCCAATTCCGTGCCGCCAACCGGCGCCTGGGGTTGCGCCAGGGCGTGGTCCCTTACTTCATCGCCGGCCATCCCGGCTCGACCCTGGACGACCTGATCGACGTGGCCCTGTTCCTGAAACGGGAGCGTCTGCAGGTGGAACAGGTGCAGGAGTTCACTCCGACTCCGGGGACTCTCGCCTCTTGCATCTACCACACGGGGATCGATCCCCTGAGCGGCGAAGTAGTGCCGGTTGTCAAGGACCCCCGGCAGATCCGCTGGCAGAAGGCGCTGCTGCTCTGGCACCGGCCGGAAAGCCGTCCCGAGATCCTGG
>CAZYXS010000074.1:0-15830 GCA_964650955.1 uncultured Desulfuromonadales bacterium
GCAGCGAGGATCCGGTGCTGTTCATCGAACACGAGGGGGTCTACGGGGTCAAGGGGGAGGTGCCCGAAGGGGACCACACCCTGCCGCTGGGGGTGGCGGATATCAAGCGCCCGGGGAGCGACGTGAGCCTGATCACCCTGTCGCGCATGGTCTATGTCTGCCTTGAGGCGGCAGAACGGCTGGCCGAAGGGGGGATCAGCGCCGAGGTGGTCGACCTGCGGGCACTCAACCCTCTGGACATGGCGACGGTGCTGGCGTCGGTGCGCCGCACCCACCGCGCGGTCACCGTGGAGGAATCCTGGCTGACGGGCGGTTGGGGGGGGGAAATCGCGGCGCAGATCATGGAACATGCCTTCGACAGCCTCGATGCGCCGGTGCTGCGGGTGGGCGGGGCTGATGTGCCGATGCCCTATGCGCGCAACCTCGAGCAGGCCGCCATTCCCAATGCCGATACGGTGGTGGCCCGGGTCAAGCAGCTATTCTAACCTTCGGGCCATGGGCCCGGATTCAATCTTCAGGAGGATGCAGGACGATGGCCATTGAAATCACCATGCCCAAACTCAGCGATACCATGGCGGAAGGGACGATCCTGAGTTGGCGGGTCAAGGAAGGGGACCGGGTCTCCCGGGGTGACATCATTGCCGAGGTGGAGACGGACAAGGCGGCCATGGAAATGGAGGCTTACGAAGATGGCGTGGTGGCCTCGCTGGCGGTCAAGGAAGGGGATACGGTGGCGGTCGGAACGGTGATCGCGGTGATCGAGCCGGCGGGCAGCAAGCCGTCGGCGGCCAACGAACAGCCTGCCTCGGCCCCCTCTCAGGCTGCGGTCAAGGCTGGACCGGCAGCCCCGCCCAAAGAGGAGCCCGCCAAGTCCCCAACGGCCATTTCAACTGCGGCCAAAGCCGCCGAATCTCCGGCTCCCAAGACCGTGGTGCCGAAAGACGAAGAGGAGGAGCCGGTTTTGGCCCAGCCGCTGCGCGGGGTCTCGCCGGCCGCCCGGGCGCTGGCCCGGGAGCGGGGGCTCGACCTGGCGGGCATTCGCGGTACCGGCCCCGGGGGGAGGGTGGTGCTGGCTGATGTGGAGCGGGCCGCCGGCAAAAAAGGCAAACCGGCAGCGACCAAGGTCGTTGACGAGCCGGCAGCGACGGCTGCCGAGCAGGCGGCCGGGGGCAAGAAATCCGTGAAGATCCGCCGCCTGGTAGCGCGCAAGATGGTGGAAAGCTGGCAGAACATCCCCCATTTCTTCGTGACCGTCGCCGTCGACATGACCGACATCATCCGCTTCCGCAAGGACCTGGGGGTGAGCATCAACGACTTCATCCTCGAGGCGACCGCCCGCAGCCTCAAGGAACACCCCTGGGTCAACAGCCACTGGGGTGACGGCGAAGGGGTGGAGCAGCCCCAGATCAACATCGCCATGGCGGTGGCCACCGAGCGCGGCCTCTACAATCCCGTAATTCATGACTGCGGCGCTCTCTCCCTGAAGCAGATCAGCCAGAAGGCTGCGGAACTGGGGGACAAGGCCCACCGGGGCAAGCTCACCCGGGAGGATATGGAGGGCGGCACCTTCACCATCTCCAATATGGGGATGCTGGGAGTGGAGTCCTTCAGTGCCATCATCACCCCGCCCCAGGCCGCGGTGCTGGCGGTGGGAACGGTGAAAGGGGAGGTGGTGGTGGATGACAAGGGGGAGCCGGGCATCGCCCCGATTCTGCGCCTGACCCTGTCGGCGGACCACCGGATCCTCGACGGTGCCGATGCCGCCGATTTCCTCACCACCCTGAAGAGCTACCTGGAAGCGCCAGTCACGCTGCTTTCCTGCAGCTGAGGCCGGTCAAGGAGCCGTTGTGGACAAAAACTGCCTCGCACCTGAAGAGCTCACCTGGCGCTGCGACCCGGCGCAGTTCGAGTTTGCCTCCACGGCGGAGTTGGAGGGGCTGGAGGGGACCATCGGCCAGGACCGGGCGCTGACCGCCATCGAGTTCGGGCTTGGCATCCGCAAGGACGGCTTCAACATCTTCATCCTCGGCGATATCGGCACCGGTCGCTCCTCCACCATCAAAAAGATCCTGCAGCGGCGGGCCGAGCAGGAAGTGGTGCCGCAGGACTGGTGCTACCTGCACGACCTGAAGGACGGCACCCGGCCGGCCGCCTTGGCGCTGCCCCCCGGTGAAGGGGCCAGCCTGCAGCGGGAGGTGGAGGCGCTGGTCGTCAAACTGGCCGAAGAGTTGCCCAAGGTTTTCGAGAGCCGGGAGTACGAGGGGCGCAAAAGCCGCATTGCCGGCGAATATCAGGAGCAAAACCAGCAACTGTTTCAGAGCCTGGAGGAGCGGGCCCGGGCCGAGGGGTTCGTGCTGCAGCGTTCGGTCAGCGGCCTGGTGCTGGTGCCGACCCGCAAGGGCGAGGCCCTGACTCAGCAGGAGTACGAAGACCTTCCCGCCGACGAGCGAGAACAGTACGATGCCAAGGGGACCAAGCTCCAGGGGGAACTCAACGAGGTGTTGCGCCAGGCCCGGGAGCAGGACAAGGAGATGCAGCAGGAAACCCTGCGCATGGAGCAGGAACTGTTGCGGGAGGTTGTCGAACAGCTCTACGCCCCCCTGGAGGAGCGGTTTGCCGAGCAGGCGGAGGTGCTGGATTTTTTCAAGCACTGCAAAGAGGACCTGCTGCAGCGTCTGGATGAGTTTCGCCCCTCCCAGGGTCCTCGCATCAGCCTCCCGGGCCTCAAACTGGCCCAGGAGGCTCCTTCCTTCGACCGCTACCGGGTCAACATGTTTCTCGACAACAGTTCCCTCACAGGGGCGCCGGTGGTTTACGAGCCCAACCCGACCTATTTCAACCTCTTCGGCCGGATCGAGCATCTGATCCAGATGGGCAACGCCAGCACCAACTTCACCATGATCAAGCCCGGCGCCCTGCACCGGGCCAACGGCGGTTACCTGATTCTCGATTGCCGCGAGGTGCTGCTCAGCCCCTTTTCCTACGAAGCCCTCAAGCGGGCAATCCGCAACCGCCAAGTGAAAATCGAGGATATGATCGAGCAGTACCGCCTGCTCGCCACCGTTTCCCTCAAGCCCCAGCCGATTCCCTTCGACGCCAAAATCATTCTCATCGGCACCTCGCCGCTGTACTACCTGCTGTACCAGCTCGATCCCGATTTCCGCAAGTATTTCAAGGTCAAGGCCGATTTCGACCGGATGATGAAAAACACCTGGGAGAACCTCCAGCAACTGGCCCGCTTCATTGCCACCCTCGGTGGCGAGGAACAGCTCCTTCCTTTCGACCCCACCGGGGTGGCACGGGTGGCAGAGCATTCGGCCCGCCTGATGGCCGACAAGGCCCGTCTCTCCGCCCGCTTTCTCGATCTCGCCGACCTGCTGCGGGAGGCCTCCTTCTATGCCTCCCGTCAGGGCAAGGCGTTGGTCGAGGGGAGCCATGTGGCCCTGGCCATAGAAGCCAAGACCTACCGGGCCAACAAGCTGGAAGAACACTTGCAGGAGTCCCTCGAGGAGGGGACGGTGCTGGTCGATACCGACGGCCAAGTGGTCGGCCAGATCAACGGTCTTTCGGTCTACCTGCTGGGGGATCACGCCTTCGGCAAGCCTTCCCGGGTGACCGCCCGCACCTATCTGGGCAAGGCCGGGGTGGTCAACATCGAGCGGGAGGCCAAGCTCTCCGGACCCATCCATGACAAGGGGGTGCTGATCCTCACCGGTTTTCTCGGTGACCGCTTCGCCCAGGACAAGCCGCTGGCGCTGGCCGCTTCCATCTGCTTCGAGCAGTCCTACGGCGGTATCGAAGGGGATAGTGCCTCTTCCACCGAACTCTACGCCCTGCTCTCCGCCTTGGCTGACCTGCCGATCCGGCAGGGCATCGCGGTGACCGGTTCGGTCAACCAGCGCGGTCAGCTCCAGCCCATCGGTGGCGTCAACGAAAAGATCGAAGGATTCTTCGCCCTCTGCCAGGCCCGCGGCCTGACCGGCGAGCAGGGGGTGATCATCCCGGTGCAGAACGTCAAGAACCTGATGCTGCAGGAGTCGGTCATCGCCGCGGTCGCCGCGGGCAAGTTCCATGTCTGGGCGGTGGCGACCATCGACGAGGGGATGGAAATCCTCACGGGAACCCCGGCCGGCATTCAGCAGGCGGATGGTCGCTGGCCAGCCGGGTCGGTCAACGCCCGGGTCGATCACCGACTGCGGGAACTGGCCGAAGCCGGTCGCCGTTTTACCCAGAGTGGCGGTCAGCGCCGCAAGGGGAGGGAAAAAGGGCATTCACCATGAACAAGCCGACCGTGGAACGGTCGGGCCACAGGCGGCTTACCCCGCCCGTCGAAGGAGTCGACGTCATGCCAGTCAACGAGCGCAACCACTACAACCTCAGCCGGCTCGGTGCCCGTTTTCAGGAGGAGTCCCCAACCCGGCTAGCCGCCCGCCTGCTCATCATCGACAGCGACGCCGGCGATTATCCCGCCATCCTCGCCAATCATCTCGCCGGTTGTCTGGTGCAGCATGCCGCCAGCCAGCGCGAAGGGTACCAGCTTTTTCTCAATGCCCCCATCGACCTGCTGCTCGTGGATCACAGTTCCGCAGCGCCCTGTTTCGAGCTCCTGCAACTGGTCAAAGCGACCCGTCCCCGGGTCCCGGTCATCGTCCTGACAGCCTGTGGGTCGGAAGACGTGGCGGTGCGCGCCTTTCGCTGCGGGGCGCGAGACTACTTCAACAAACCTCTGGCCGTCGACGAACTGGAACTGAGCATCCGCGCCATGCTCGGGGTGCGCGGGGTCCCGGCTGGCGCACCTCCCGTCGACGACCGCAGTCTGCAGCGGGTGTTGCGGTACCTGGCTCGGCATTTCGTTTCCGGGGTCACCCTGGAACGGGCGGCCACCGTCGCCGGCATGAGCCAATCGGCCTTCTGTCGTTTGTTCAAAACCGAGACCGGCCT
Organism: uncultured Desulfuromonadales bacterium; assembly: GCA_964650955.1. GTDB lineage: Bacteria > Desulfobacterota > Desulfuromonadia > Desulfuromonadales > CAZYXS01 > CAZYXS01. The sequence continues at coordinate 4,942 of CAZYXS010000074.1, forward strand.
GACCCTGACCGCCTATCTCAATGATTTGCGCATCGCCAAAGCCCGGGAACTGCTGGCCGATCGCAGTCGCTCCCTGCTCGAGGTTGCCTTGGCAGCCGGTTTCAGCAACCAGTTCCATTTCATCCGCACCTTCAAAAAACACACTTCCATGACCCCCGGCGCCTATCGGAAGTCCCTTCGTTCCTGACCGCGTATCCTTCCCATCTTAAACCTGTCCTCCTGCTTGCCCTGTCCCGGTCCGGCCCAGGCGGGGCGCGGTTTGTCCCGCCTGGATTAACTCTAAAACATCAATAAATAAAAATAATATGTCAAGAAATGCCCCGAAAGATTGGTAGTTTTAATGACATGAACCAGCCCTGCGGCGGTTTGCATTTTTTTGGGACCGACCACTTATGACCATGTCAGGACAGGATTTTTCATGGGCCCTTTCTTCTCTTTCCGGCGTGCTTCGGCGGAATCAACCCCGCCTGCCGCGGCCGTGGGGGCAACCCCCATGGCCATGACTTTTGCGGGTGGAGCACCCTCGCTTGATCTGGTGTTGACAACCCTGCTGGGGGTTCTGCAAGGGCACATCCCCCCTGCAGGCGGCTCTCTGCCCCCCGCCGGCGTCACCGCCCTGAGCGTGCAGGAGCGCACTTTGGGGCTGGGAAACCAGCGCGGCACCGAGCTTCGCGGCGGGTTTGCCGCCGTTGCCCTCAAAGGAGGGCGGCTTGAGGGGACGGCACGCTTCGAACTCTGGGGGAGCTCCCCCGCTCAGGTCGACACCCGGATGACCCAGTTGCAGGGGGGATTGCTGGCGGCCAGGGATGCCCTCTGGAATGCGGGTTTCCTCAGGTTGAAAGCCGCCGGTGCCACCTCGGCCGAGCACCTGCACCCCCCCAACGCCTGGCGGCGCAGCGTCGATTACACCTTTCTGTACGAATACCATTACCAGGACAGGGACGGGGCCGAAAGCCTGCTGGCCCGCATCCCCATCCACAGCGACCTCGAGGAGCGGGAATCGCTGGTGCGGGAAACCGGGGTCGTGACCGAACGCATGGTGCGCTGGGACGATCTGGCCGCCCCGGCCCTCGAGTTTTCCGCCAACGCCAGCGCCCGCGTGCTGGTGCGCGGCCTCGCCAGTTTGGCCACGCTCCCGACCGGCTGGACCGGCCAGCCGGTCACCCTGGCGCGGTTGCGCCGCCCGGTGGCCGGTGCGCCGACGGTTTATGCCGACCTGGCCACTTTTGTCGCCGCAGTGACCCATCCCGCTTCTCCCGACCACCATGCCCAGGTGACTTTTCCATCCGTTGCCGCATTTCTGGCGGCTTTCAGCAATGCCGGGGCGCCTCTGGAACTTGGGGATTGGGACGAGGACGGCGTTGCGGATCTCTACGAACCGAAGACCCTGGCTTTTGCGCCGCCCCTGCCGCTGGCCACGGCGGACGACCTCTTCCGCCTCAGCTACCAGGCTGCGGCGCTCGATGCCAAGGCGGTGGTTTACCTGCGCACGTCCGGCTTCCGGCTCTAGCCACCATTAACGGGGCCGTAAGGCCCACTCAGGGAGGAGAACAATGGCAGAGATGATTCTTCCAGGCGTTTACATCGAGGTTCGACCCGAAGGGCTGATCACCCCCGGCCGGGTGACGGTCGGTAACCTGGGGGTCGTCGGCACCGCCGCCAAGGGTCCCGTCGGCGTGCCGGTTTTGCTTGGCAGCTACGCCGAGGCCAAGGACCGCTTCGGCAACTATGATCCCTGGGTCAATGGCGCGAGCAGCGAACTGACTCTGGTGCGGGCCCTCGAGCAGGCCTACAACCACGGGGCGACCTCGGTCTATGCCGTGCGGGTCGGTTCCGGGGCTGTTGCCAAGGCCACCTATATCCTGGCCTCGGCTGGGGGGCCTTGCGTAAGGCTGCAGGCGAAAAGCGAAGGGACCTGGGGCAACGAATTGTCGGTCAATGTATGGAATGCCGACGAAAATGCCTACATCGAAGAGGAAAAACATACCGGCGGGGGGGCTATCAGCCTGACCAACACCCCGGTGGTCAAAAGCGCCCGCAACCGCCTGCTCCTGTTCACCGACGCCGACGGCCTGACCCGTTCGCTGGCGATTCTTTATGACGACAATGTGGCGGCCCCCTCTCCCGGGGAGGTCAAGATCAACCGGGCCAGCGGCGCCCTGACCTTCAACGCCGCCGACACCCCGGGTGGCGCCGACCGGGTCACCGCCTCCTACGTGGTGGACAAGGCCAGCGCCGTCAAGGTCACCCTGGCCCTGGGGGTGGTCAAGGAAGTCTACACGGTGGTCAGCGGCAACGACCTGATCGCCGATCTCAAGCAGCTCTCCAGTTGGGTCGAGGGGGTGGCCCTGGCCAACGTTGCCGAGCCTCCCTCCAAGAGCGGCTCGGTCAGCGCCTTCGGGGCCTTTGGTACTGGCGCCAACACCAAGGGGGCCAACGGCGAGACCGGGGCCAATTACCAGACCGGCCTCAATCTGCTGCTCAACGAAGCAGCGCACATCATCGTCGCCGCCGGACAGGACCAGAGCTTCGGCGACGAACTCGACGCCCATTGCCAAAGCGCCTCGAGCGATGCCATCAAGCGCGAGCGCATTGCCGTGGTTGGCAGCGCGCCGGCGGCCACCCTTGACCAGATCCGCGGCCACAGCCTGGCCAGCGACCGGGTGATCTTCGTCGCTCCGGGGATCAAGACCAACGACAATGCCGCCACCCCACCCAAGGAGGTCAGCCTCCCCGGCGCCTATGCCGCGGCGGCGGTGGCCGGCCTGCTCGCCGGCTATTCGGCCCATATCAGCCTGACCAACAAGGTTCTGCGGGTCGGCGGGGTGGAGAAGCGCTTCACCTCGGCGGAGTTGACCGCTCTGGTGCAGGACCGCGTCCTGGCCGTCGAAGACCGCCAGGGTTTCCGCATCGTCAAGGGGATCACCACCGCAACCAACACCGCCTGGCACCAGATCACCACCCGGCGCATCGTCGACTACGCCAAGTTCGGCGTTCGCTCGGCCTGCAACCCCTACATCGGCCTGCTCAACAACGAACGGGTGCGCAGTGCCCTGCGGGCCACCGTCAACAGCTTCCTGGTCGAAATGGTCGAGGACGAAATGCTGGTCAGTTTCGAGCTCGAAGTGAGCGCCACCCGGGAGGAAGAACGCCAGGGGATTGCCCGGGTCACGCTGGTGCTGCGGCCGACCTTCAGCATCGACTTCATCAAGGTCACCATGTTCCTGGAATAGGAGGATAAAACACCATGGCCAACACGAATGTTTTTACCGGTGCCCACGGCACCCTGACCCTGGCCCCCCTCGACAACGCCGAAGGGCGCGATGCCGGTTCCGTCATCAACGCCTACGAGATCCAGCAGGGGGTGGGGCGGGTGGTCGACATCCAGGTTTTTGTCAGAACCGACCTCGAGGAGTTCCATGAAATCGGTCGCCGTTACCCGACTTCCCTGCACCCGGGCAATGTCCATGTCAGCGGGCGGGTTGGGAGGGCCTATATCAACGGGGCGCTGCTCGGGCTGCTGCTGGGGCGCAAGTCTTTCATCCCCTCCACCGCCGAACCCTACGTGCAACCGGCCTTCAATATGACCATCCAGTTGCGCGACCCGGCGGTGGTGGGGCGGGCCCAACTGGTGGTGAGCGGCGTCAAGTTCCAGGACTGGAGCTTCCGCCTCCCCGAAGATGAATTCGTCATGGAGGAGGTGACCTTCAAGGCCCTCGCCGTCGAGATCATCGACATCGAGGATACGGTCACCATCGGGCCGGTTTTTGTCGACGGATAGTCACGGAGGCGTTCGATGCGGTTGACACCTGAAGAGCTGCTGGCAGGCAGCAGCCTGACCCACACCGTGGAGATACCCACCGACCTGCTCCCCCCCCGGGAGGGGCGGCCGGGGGGCGGGCGAGTGGAGTTGCGCCCCCTTTCGGTGCGCGACCTGCAGCGCATCGCCAAGGCCGCTCCCGACGACGAGAGCCTGTCGGCGGGATTGATGATCAAGCAGGCTCTGGTCGAGCCGGCGCTGAGCCTTGAGCAGGTCAACCAACTCTCCGCCGGGCTGGCCCGCTTCCTGGTGGAGAAGATCAATACCCTGAGCGGCATCAGCACGCCACGCAGCGCCCTGGAGGAGTACGTCCAGGCCCCCCTGGCCAAGGCTTGTTTCATTCTGGCCAGGGAGTTCGGCTGGACCCCGGAGGAGGTCAGCGGCATGACCATCGGCCAGATTCTTCTTTACCTCGAAATGGCCCAGGGGCAGGGGAGGCGCGATGATGCCGCGGGCTGACAACCGGGCGCCGGCGCGGGGACGACTCTTCCCCGCCGCCACCTCTCCCCGAAGGTTCCTGTGCAGTCTGGCGGAGCAGATCGCCGGGCTGGCCGACTGGCGCCGAGGTGCGGCCTGGTTGCCAGATCTGCTGGCACAGCGGCCGAGCCTCAGCCAGGGTCCCCTCTTTGGCAGTTCCCTGGCTGCGGCAGTCCGGGATCCGGAGGCGCGTGCGGAGATCCCCTCTCCCCGGGCTGCTGCGGCCCCCGGTGTCTTTCCTCCGGCCCCCGGGAGCCAACCTCGTGACCGGGCCAATGCCGGGGGGGGGAGCCAGCGGTTGCCGGGTCTGTCCCTGGTCAGGGGGGAGACGCAGGCACCACTCCCCCCCAAATACCGGACCCGCGCCGAGGGCACCTTGCTGGCCGCCCTGGCCGGACCCGTCCCGGCAGGGCACTCCTCACGGACAGGCAAAACATATCGGGTGTTTGATGCAGATCATTCAGGCCGACGCCACCTGCTCCCACAGGCTGAGGCGGGCCGCCTGATCAGGTCCCTGGCCCGGCGCCTTGCCTCGGTGGTTGGATCGCCTGAGGCCGAAGGGGCCCAGCGTCCGGAGTCGGGAGCGCCGGTTGCCGAATCCGTGGTGGCAGGCCTCCCTCCTTGGGCTGCGCCCTTGGCGGGCCCGGCCGTTCCCCGGGCGTACCTTGAGGAGGTGTTGCACCGGGGGCGCGCGGAAAAGGTTGCAACCTTCTCGGCAGTCCGCGGCTTGAATAGGGATTCGCCACCCCAAGCCCCACCCAACTCCCAGCCGCGGCGGAGCAGGGAAGGGCACTCTCCTGCCGATTCACCGCGCTCGCCGAGTGGATTCCCCCCTTTCCCAACTGCCCGGGGCGGCTGGGACGCGATGCCGTATCGGCCCGGGGAGTATTCTGCGGGGCGTGGCGGCCCGGCGCCGGGGGATTTTCGGGCAGGTCGGCCTGCTGGACGGCTGGACCGGGGCCAGACCGGCGAAAATGCCGGGCCGACCCAAGGATTCGCCACCGGTGGCAGGGGCGCACCGGTTCAAGCTCCTGAGGCAACGGAGCCGCTCGGCCCGGCCCCATCCAGGGGGGAACCGGACGCAGGGGGCGAATTCTGGCAAGGCCCCGACACCCCGCCGGGAGCGCGCTTTTTCGCCGCCCTGCGCCAGCAACGCTCTCCCCGGCGCGGGGAATTCGATCCAGCCCCGGCGGACGATTCCGGTGCCGCCGCCGACGATCTCGATGACCTTGCGGCCAAACTCCAGCGGATTCTCGTTGAACAGGCCCGCCGCCACGGCATCGATGTTTAGCACCACAGGACGAGGATGACTCCATGCGACCGATGCTCGACGACCTGGAACTGGTCCAGGTTCAGCACATAGCCACCTTCGACCGGCGTGAACTGGCCGAGCACAAGCCCCCGGGGATGAGCGGCAGCCTGCTGCAGAACCTCGGCCGGCAGCCGACCAGCCTGCTGGTCGGCGGAGTCGCCACCGGTCCGGACGCCCGGAGTTTCATCGAACAGCTCGACGAAAAGTTCCGCGCCGGTGACCCTGTCCCCTTTGTCGCCGACATCATCAACGACACCGACATCGCCGAGATGGTGATCGACGATCTGAAAGTTCGCGACCTGGCCGGCAAGCCCCTGCGCTTCGCCTATGTGCTGACCCTGCGGGAATTCATCGAGCCGGTGGAGCCTGAACCGGCGGGTCTGCTCGATGCCGACATCCTCGACGAGGCGGGAGACCTGCTGGACGATCTGGTCGACGGACTCGACATCGGCCTCGATTTTTCCACCGGGCTGGAGCGCTTCGTCGAGCCCCTGACCGGGCTGCTCGGACGGCTCAGAGAGTTCAATCAGGGGCGCTGAGACATTTTCGCCCCCAACTGGGATGCAAAGGAGATTCCCCATGGCAGAAAAAAACCTTTTCGAAGAACTCAAAGACGTTCTGCAGGACTTCAAGACCTTCCTCGACAGCAACGTGCCGACCATCAAGCCGGCCATCCAGGCCATCGCCTCCCTGATCCCCCAGGTCAACGAGCTGATCGACAAGCTGATCGGCCTGATGAACAGCCTCAAGACCGAGCTCAACAAGCTCGACGTCAGCGCTATCCCCGGGCTCGCCGAGGCGTCGAATTTTACCAGCAAGATCAAGACGTTTCTGGATGCGGCGGAAAACCTTCTGCCCGATCAGAAAAGCACCATCGACGATGTGCGCAGCGTGGCCGATGTGGTGACGGGTTTGCCCTCCCTCGATGCGGTCAAGGCGGAGATCATCGGTTTGATCGACGCCATCAACGCCCATCTGAACTCTTTGAAGGCCTGACAGCAGGCCATCGCCTTGAAGGTGTTCCATGGCACTTCGGCCCATGCTCGGCGACATCGAGCTGCAACAGGTACAGAGCATCGAGAGCGATCTGGACCAGACCCTGGTCCGGCACCCCGTGCCGGCCCTGGAGGGGGATTTCCTTCAGGGGCTGGGGCGGCGGGCGACGACCTTTGTCCTCGATGGCGTACTGACCGGGCCGGAGGTCGGCGAGGGGTTGACCAGCCTGCGGGAGAAATTCCATGCCGCCGCGCCGGTGGCCTTCGTCGCCGATATCGCCAGTGCGACCCGCATCGACCAGGTGCTGATGGAGGCCATGGAGGTTCGGGAAATCGCCGGTCATGCCCTGCGCTTCGAATACGCCTTTTTGCTGCGCGAGTTCATCCCGCCGCCCCAGCCTCGCCGGGAGATTCCACCAGAGCCGCCGCCACCGCCCCCCGAGGCGGAGACCGGCCTTCTCGAAGTGGAGGTCATTGTCGAGGGGCAAGCCGAGTTCGACCACAGCGCCACCACGGTGACGGTGCAAGGGGATCAGGCAGACGGCACCCCTTTGTCCCGCACCCTCACCCAGCGCAGCGATAACATCTGGCGTCAGGAACAGTTTCCTCCCGGCAGCTATACCTGCCGCGCGGTGGTCAACGGCCCGCCGGCCATGACCGGTTCCGCCGCCGCGGCGGTGCGTGCCGGCGAAACCACCCGGGTCACCATCCTGTTGCGGGCCGGGCAGGTGGTGGCGACCATGTTCATGATCCATCACCGTTTCGACAAGGCCTTTGTCGAGCCGTGCATGCGCGCGGTGCTGCGGCGGGTCGCCGAGTATGCCGCCGGCCATGGCGACGAAAAGCTGCTGATCGTCGGCCATACCGACGAGTCGGGAAGTGTCGAATACAATCAGTCCCTGTCGGAACGGCGGGCCCGGGCGGCCCATGCCTTTCTCACCTTCGGCCGCGACCGCGCCGCCGCCCTGGCCGAATGGAACGAGCTGCGCCGGCAACGTCCCTCGGGAGTTGCCCTCAGCCTGCGCGACAGCTGGGGCGCCCGGGAATACCAGTACATGCTGCAGGATCTCGGCTTCTACTCGGGCAATGTCAATGGGGTCCACGACGGCGCCACCGATCAGGCGGTGCGCAGCTACCAGGCCGAGCGCGGTCTTACCGTCGATGGCGATGTCGGCGACCAGACCTGGCCGGTCCTGATCGAGGAGTATCTGCAAAAAGCCAACCTGGCGGTGGCCGAGGAGCGATTCCTGGCCAATGCCGCCGAGGGCTGCGACGGCGGCCGTCTCCAATGGCTTGGCTGCAGCGAGCGGATGCCGGTCAACTCCACCCCCCGCGGCCAGTGCGCCGAACCGGCCTGGCGCCCCAACCGCCGGACCGAGTTCCTGTTCGTGCGGGCCGAGACGCTCCCCTGCGCCATCCCCCAGCCCCGCACCTGGGATCTGCCCGGCCCCGGCGCGCCCTGGTGCCTCGGCCCGGGCAGCTCCGGCAGTCCCTGCTGCTTCATCACCCGCGACCCGGCGGAAACCGGCAAGTGGCTGGTGCAGCCCTCCGAGCCGGAATCGGTGACGGTGCGCGGTTCGATCCGCTTTGCCGACGGCACACCCCTGGCCAATGCCCGGTTTCTGCTGATCGACCCCGACGGCGAATATTTGACCGGCGAACATGTCTGCAGCGCCCCCAAGGGGGAAGGAATCCCCGGGCGCACCGACGCCAGCGGCGCTTTTGCCTTCACTGATCGGCCCCGCCGGGTGGGAGTCTACACTCTGGAGATTCTCGAGCCGGTGCTGGCCCGCCCCGCCGACGACCCGGGAGTGGAGGCCAAGGGGAATGTGGTCTGCAAGCGGCTCGACGGCAGTTCCGATTTCGATGTGCTGGTGTGCGGGCCAGCGGCGACCGATTTCACCCTGGAGGTGACGGGGGCGATGGAGGTCGGCGGCGCCGGCAGCGGTAATTTCATCGCCACTCTTGCCGCCGGCGAAGAGGTACTTATCACCGCCGTGACTCCAGGAGGAACCTGCGCCGCACCCCGCGGCATCAGCTGGAGCGGTGGCCAGGAGGTTCCCGAGCAGGGGTTGCGGCGCCGGGTGGGCAGGGACGCCATCACCCGGCAGACGGTGACGGCCACCATGGCTGCCGCCGGTGTGACCCGGTCGGTGGAGATTTTCGTGGTGCGCCTGACTCTGGATATTGACGCCGACCGCGACGGCGCCGTGGAAGACGGCGCCACCGCCAAGGGTGTGTGGGAGTTCGGCGCCGGGCGCAAGGGGGCGGTGATTCTGCTCAACTGCGACAATGACGACCGCCCTGCCGGCAACAGCGAGATCGATCACGTCAACCAGGTGGTGGACAGCGCCGACGACATCCCCGACCTGGCCGGCCTGGTGGTGCGCCAGAGCGGCGCCCTGCCGGCGGGGGTCACCCTGGTGCTGGCCACCGCCCAGCGCGACCGGGTCCGCATCTTCGATGCCCGCAGCGCCGCCGGGACCGCGCTGCTCGGGCCGGCGCCCCTGGCTGCCGAGGCGACCATCCTCAGCGCCGCCGCCGATGCCGAACTGGGGATCGAGGCGCTGCAGTATCCCGGCCCCGGGTTCAACGGCGAGGTTCGCTTGCAACTGCTGCTGCGCGACGGCGCCGCCGAGCTGGCCCGGGATCAGGCGGTGGTGCGGGTCGCGCCCTGGGTCATGCCGTCGCATCTGCAGCCGAGCCAGGAGATCTATGTGGTGGAAACCGGGGACAATGCCGGTTTCGTCGGTGAACTGGCCGCCATCGCCGCCGCCCGAGGCATCCCCCTGCATCGCACCAGCAACAGCGACCGCTGGATGCAGGACACCATGGAGGTCGGCTATTCCCGGATGCCGGGGCAAAACCTGCCGGTGGTGGCCAAGGCGGTGCGGCGGGGGGGGCTGCGGGATTTCGCCCGCAACGAACTGCTTGGCCGCGACTACGGTTTCTTCGAAGTCAGCACCCCGACCCCGGCCAACACCTTCGATTCCCATGGCAATCTGGAAGTGTCGCCGCCGGTGCAGGTGGGAGGGAGCAACTACCAGTTGGGGCGCATCTATTACGGCGGCGGGCGTTCGAGCACCCCCTTCAACAATGAATTCCGCCAGTTCCTCGAAGCCCAGCAGGTGCAGAAACCCTTCCCCATCGACACCGCCTGGCTGGCGGTGGGGCATGTGGATGAGGTCATCAGTTTCGTTCCGGCCAATGGGGGCAAGGGCTTCCGGATGCTGATCTGCGATACCGGTGCGGCAATCGCCCTGCTGCGGCGGCTGCGTGATGGCGGCCACGGCAGTCGCACCCTGTTCAGCGGCAAGGCCGAGGAGATTTCCCTCGACGATCTGTTGGCGGAACTGGGGCGCAGCGGCGCCGGCGAGCTCGGCTGGGCCAACAGCTTCTGTCAGGGACGCCTCGATGGTCTGCGCGCCACCATGCAGACCGAGCTGGGGCTCGCCGCGGCGGATATCCTGCGGATTCCCGCCCTGTTTGTGGAAAACTCCCGGTCTCCGCGCCGACGCGATCCGCTGCTTGACCCGGTATTCGATGCCCATATCCCCGGCATGGTCAACCTGTTGGCGATCGCCGGGGCGACGGTGGCCGAAACCCATCTGGTGCTGGCCCGGCCCTTCGGCCCGGTGGCCGGCGGCGCCGACCTGATCGAAGCCGAGGTGCGCAGTCTGCTGGCCCCTCTGGGCTACAGCGCCGGACAGCTGCATTTTGTCGACGATTACGACACCTACCACCTGCTGCTGGGCGAAGTGCACTGCGGCACCAACAGCAAGCGCCGTCCCCAGGCTACCCCCTGGTGGGAACAGACGGATTTCTGACCATTCGAAAGGATGACGGGACCGTGATCGACTTCATCTTCCAGGCCGCGGTACACGCCAGCGGCGACCAGTATCTCAGAGCCGAGGCGGAACTCATCGCCCGGGGCCGGGAGGCCGAACAGTTCCTCGCCGGCCTGCCGCAAAGCGCCGATCCCTGGACGCGGCAATTCGTCGCCATGCTGCGGCAACGGGTGGCGGGACAGGTCGATTTCCTCCGTTGCCTGGAATTTTTAGACGAAACCGAGATCCGCACCGCCCCCACGGCCCAGGGAGAACCGGTTCCCGAGTGGGTGGCCGCCCGCTTGGCGCAGGATTTCGGCGGCCGGGTGGCGCCGCTGCTCGGCATCTACCTGCTCAAGCTCGAAGGGCTCTGGCCCTATTGGAAGACCGCCGGTTCCCTGCTCTACCTGGAGCGTCTTGCCCCCCGGGAGGCATCGATGTTCCTGCTTGAATTTGTC
>CAZYXS010000075.1:0-15561 GCA_964650955.1 uncultured Desulfuromonadales bacterium
GTGGAGAGCACCAGGTGGCCGGTGAGGGCCGCCTTGACGCCGATCTCCGCGGTCTCGAAGTCGCGGATCTCGCCGATCATGATGATGTCGGGATCCTGGCGCAGGAAGGCACGCAGGGTGGCCGCGAAGTTGAGGCCGATCTCCTCGTGCATCTGCACCTGGTTGATGCCGGCGAAGTTGAACTCCACCGGGTCTTCGGCGGTGGAGATATTTTCGGTGACCTTGTTCAGTTCCGACAGGGCCGAGTAGAGGGAGACGGTCTTGCCCGAACCGGTGGGGCCGGTGACCAGCACCATGCCGAAGGGCTTGCTGATCTGCTCCTTGAACCACGCGAGGGCCTGGGGCTCGTAGCCGAGCTTGGTCATGTCGAGTTGCAGGTTCGACTTGTCGAGCAGCCGGCAGACGATCTTTTCGCCGAACAGGGTCGGCAGGCAGTTGACCCGGTAGTCCATGTCCTTGCCGCCGGGCAGCTTGATCTTGATGCGCCCGTCCTGCGGCAAGCGCCGCTCGGCGATGTCCATCTCCGCCATGATTTTAATGCGGGAGGTGATGGCATTTTTCAGCTTCATCGGCGGCTTCATGACTTCGTACAGGACGCCGTCGATGCGGTAACGCACCCGGAAGGTCTTCTCGTAGGGTTCGATGTGGATGTCCGAGGCTTTTTTCTTGATGGCATCGGTGAGAATCAGGTTGACCAGCTTGACGACCGGCGCGTCCTCGCTCGCTTTCTCAAGGTCGCGGACATCGACCTGATCGCTTTCGTCCACCACCTCCAGGTCGATGTCCTCGAGGTCGTTCATGACATCCGCCAGGGTGGCGCTCTGGTCGTAGTAGCGGTCGATGGCCTCTTTGATGGAGCTGTCCGGGGCGACCACCACCTCGACATTGTAGCCGGTCATGAACTTGATGTCGTCGATGGCGAAGATATTCGACGGATCGCTCATGGCCACGATCAGGGTCGAACCGGCCCGGTTGATGGGCACCAGGTGGTATTTCTGTGCCACATCCGCAGGGATCAGCCGGATCACCGCCGGGTCGATATCGAACTCGGCCAGGTTGATGGACGGTACGCCATACTGTTTGGATAGAAAGGAGGCCAGGTCGAGCTCTTTCATGAAGCCGAGCTTGACCAGGCTCATGCTCAGGCGGCCCCCCTGCACTTTCTGGTCTTCCATGGCCTTGGCAAGCTGCACATCCGTGATCAGCTTGTTGCGGACCAGCAGTTCTCCGAGTCGATTACTTTTCATTGATTCGGTATGCTCCGTCGCCAGTTATTGAATGGAATCACATCGCAGCTTGATAATTATCACCTGTTATCCCCCGGCCGCTGCCAAAAGCCGCTTGCGCATGGCGCCAAAAGGCGGGCGCTGCCCCGTCCAGAGGAAAAAGGCCTCCTCCCCCTGCCCTGCCAGCATCCCCAAACCGCCGGCAACCTGGAGGTTGCGCGCCTGCCCCTCAGACAGCCAAGGAGTCAGACCCGGCCCGTAGACCATGTCGTAAAGGGCCGCATTTGCAGGAACCGCGGCCCAGGGAAACCCTGGGAACGACTCGCCCTTGAGCCCCACGGCCGAGGTATTGACCACCAGGTCGACCCCGGCCAAGGCCTGGCGGAGGGCCAACACGTCCAGGCTGCAATGTGCAAATGTCGTGCCGCCAAAATTTTGACCCAGTTGCGCAACGAGTTGGGCCGCCCGTTCGGAGTTGCGGTTGGCCACCACGATCCGCGCCGCTCCCGCCTGGGCCAGGGCCACCAGGGCAGCCCGGCAGGCCCCCCCGGCGCCCAGCAGCAGGATGCTGCGCCCCTGCGGGGCCAGCCCCAGGTCCTCCTGCAGGGAGCGCAGGAAACCGGGGGCATCGGTGTTGTAGCCGACCAGACGCCCGTCCCGATGGACGATGGTGTTGACCGCCCCGATCAGCCGGGCAGCCGGATCGAGCTCGTCAAGATGGGAACAGACCGCCTCCTTGTGTGGCACCGTCACGTTCACCCCCAGCAGGTTCAAAGCCCGCAACCCTGCCACCGCAGTGCCGAGTTGCTCGGGGCGGACATGAAATGGGACGTAGACGGCGTCGATACCGAGCAGAGCCAGGGCGTGGTTCTGCATCAGGGGCGAGAGGGAATGACTTACCGGATCGCCGAGAATGCCGAGCACCCGGGTTTTGCCGCTGATGGCGGTCATGGTTCGTCCTCCCCCAGATCTCCCGCCCCCTGCTCCACCAGCAGCCCACAATCGAGATAATCCCGAAAGGCCAGGACCCTGGTAGTGGCGAGAATCTGCCGGGCGCTGGCAATATCCTGATGGATCGCCTCGACCAGAGCTTCTGCGGCAGGAAAGGCCATCTCGTTGCGCAATCGCTGGAAGAAGTAGATCCGCAGATTGCGGCCATAGATTTGCCGATCGAAATCGAGCAGGTGCACCTCCACCGAGGTCCCTTCCCGACAAAAGGTCGGATTGCAGCCGATATTGACCACCCCGTCGTAGAGCGCGCCGTCGAGCCGCGCCTTGACAGCGTAAACCCCGGGTTTAGGGAGCAATTCCTTGTCGGTCTGCAGGTTGGCGGTGGGGAATCCCAGACCGCGCCCCCGCTTCACCCCGTGCACGACCTCCCCTTCCAAAGTGAAATGGCGTCCGAGCAGGGGGACAACCGCCTCAACTTCTCCAGCCAGCAGCAGCTTGCGGATGCGGGAGGAGCTGTACACCTCCCCTTCACGGCTGATCGGTCCGAGAATATCGACGGTGAAGCCCAGTTCCTTCCCTCGCAGGCGCAGGTACTCGCCGGTGCCCAGGCGATCGCGGCCGAAGGTGTAATCGTAACCGACGATCAGGTGTTTGACGCCGATGCGCCCGACCAGGATCTGTTCCACGAATTCTTCCCGGGACATGAGGGCGGTTTGGCGGTTGAAAGGATAGCAGATCATCACCTCGACGCAGGAGGCCGCCACCAACCGCTGCTTTTCGCCCAGGGTATTGATCAACCTGGGGGCCCGCTCCGGTGCCAGAACTTTGAGGGGGTGGGGAACAAAGGTGAACACCACGGAGGTGCCATCAATCTGGCGGGCGTGACGCACCAGGGCGCGAAAGATTTCCCGGTGACCAAGGTGGACGCCGTCGAAGTTGCCGATGGTGACCACGGCCCCCGGCAGGGGATCGGTCAATTCCTGCAGATCGCGAAGGATTCTCATCGGCGGCGCGGCTTTCTGCCCTGAGAAGGACTCGGTTTTCTGCCCTGGGAGGGACGTAGGGGCTTGGCGGCAGGGCGCGCCGGGGGTTGCTCGGCCAGCACGAAGTCGATTTCCCGACGGTCAAGGTCGACCTTGGCGACCCGGACCCGCAGACTGTTTCCAACCTGAAAGACTCGCCGCCGGTGCTCTCCCAGGAGGCGGTGAAAATCCTCCTCAAAATGGTAAAAATCATCCTTGAGACTGGAGATATGCACCAACCCTTCAACAAAAATGTCGGCCAGTTCCACGAAGAAGCCGAAGGGGGTGACGCCGGAGATGAACCCCTCGAACTCCTCCTCCAGCCGCTCCACCATAAACTGGCATTTCTTCAGGTCGACCATTTCCCGTTCGGCTTCCATCGCCCGCCGTTCCCGGGCGGAGGTATCCTCCCCCATCTGCTCGAGGGATTTCTCCAGGCGGGCTTTGCCAGCCTCGGTCAAGGCACCCTTGCGCAACACCTCCTTGAGCACCCGGTGCACCTGCAAATCGGGATAGCGACGGATGGGCGACGTGAAGTGGCAATAGTAGGCAGCCGCCAGCCCGAAATGACCGACATTGTCCGGCGCGTACCGGGCCTGCTTCATGCTGCGCAGCAGCACCTGGTTGATCATTCTCTCCTCGGGCGTCCCCGCGACCTGGGCCAGCAAACGCTGCAGTTCCAGGGGGTCGACGCCTCCGTCCTGAAGCACCAGACCATAATTGAAATGGCTGATGAACTCCTGGAATGCCTGCAGTTTGTCCAACCCCGGCGGCTCGTGGATGCGGTAGAGGAAAACCGCCCCCCGTTCGTGCAGGAAGCGCGCGACCGCTTCGTTGGCGGCCAGCATGAACTCTTCGATCAGGCGATGGGCCTGGTTGCGCTCCGCCCGCACGATCTCCTCGGGGCGCCCCTCGAGATCGAGGAGGATTTCCGCCTCGGGCAGGTCGAAATCGAGGCTCCCCCGGCGGCGGCGCATGGTCGTGAGCCAGCCGGCGAGTTCGGCCATGACCTCCAGCATCGGCACCAGGTCCCCATGCCGACGGCGGGCCTCTCCGCCAGGCTCCTCGAGGATGTCCCGCACGCTGGTGTAGGTCAAGCGGGCACAGCTGCGGATCACCGAGGGGTAAAAGCGGCTTTCCAGGCGGTTGCCCTGGCGGTCGAAGCGCATCTCGGCGGTCAGACAGAGGCGGTCGACCTCGGGATTGAGGGAGCAGATGCCGTTGCTGAGGGCCTCGGGAAGCATGGGAATGCAGCGTCCGGGGAAATAGACGCTGGTCCCCCGTTCGTAGGCCTCACGGTCGAGCACCGACCCGACAGGGACGTAATGGCCCACATCGGCAATGGACACCCAGAGGCGGATGCTGCCGTCGGGTTCCCGGCGGGCGCTGACCGCATCGTCGAAATCCTTGGCGGTTTCGCCGTCGATGGTCACGGTAGGCTGCTGGCGCAGATCGGTGCGCCCCTGCAGGGCGGCGGAAGACACGCTGTCGGGAACGGCTGCGGCAGCGGCCAGGGCTTCAGGGCTGAATTGATAGGGAAGCCCCAGCTTGTGAACGATACTGAGCAGTTCCACTTCGGGGTCGCGGGGATCGCCCAGCACTTCGGCCACGACCCCTTCGGGGTTGCGGGAGCGCCCCGGGTAGGTTTCGATGCGGGCCACCACCATCTGCCCCGGACGGGCGCCGGCGGTTTGCCGGGGGGCAATCAGGATATCCTGTCCCAGGCGAGGATCGGCCGGCACCACGTAGGCATGATGGCGTCCGCTTTCAAATCGGCCGACCACCGTCTGGTGCGCTCGTTCCAGCACCCGCAGGACCCGCCCTTCGGGCTTGCCGGCCCGCCCTCCCCGTTCCACCCGCACAACGACCTTATCGCCGTGCATCACCTCGTGCATGAACCGGGTTGGAACGAAGACATCGCCCCCCCCACGGGTCGCCGGTGCCACAAAGCCGTACCCTTCCCGATGCCGGGAGACGGTGCCGACGACCAGATTGACATGCCGGGGCAGGGAATAGCGGCCGTCCTTGAGTTGCACCAGCACCCCTTGGGTCACCAGTTCCCCAAGCAGACGCTCCACCCCCTTGCGCTGCGCCCGGGTGGGCGAGGCGTCCTGCACGATCTCCTCCAGGGTCAGGGGATGGCGGGCGTTCCGATCAAGGAACTGCAGGATATCTTGAGGGGAGAGAGGCATGGGCTACGGTCTCCGTCACTGAAATCGGCCGGGATCGGGCGCCCGCGAAGGGAGGCTCAGCCACCCTCGGCGCCGGGCGCGTTGCCCCGTGCCCACAGGTGCTTGCCAAACTTCTGGTAACCCAGCACGTTGAGCAGGCGGGCATCCCGGCTGGTGTCGACGGGAAGGACATGGCCGTTGAGCAGAGGCTGCAGGTAGGGAGCCAGCACCGCCCCGCCGCCGCCGGTAATGACCATGGCATCGATGTCCCAGTCGTCGACCCACTGACGGTCCACTTCGCTGGCCACCGCTGCCGCCAACTGGCTGAAAACCTGCTCGGTCAAACCCTTGAGGTCGTATTCCTTGCCCCGCACCTTGATCGAGCCCCGCTCCACCGCATCGTAAAGGCGATAAAGCTCGATGTTCACCCCAGTCTTCTCCCGCAGTTTGGTGGCGATGCTGGTGAAGGCCCGGGCGATACCCGAATCGGTGGTGCGGCTGCCCCGCTCCGAATAGCGCATGCGATCGGAAATGGTGTAGTCGGAGGTGCGGAAACCGACGTCGATAATGCCGACTTTTTCTCGGGCCAGCCGTTTTTCGGCTACTTCACCGATATCGTTGAGCATCAGGTTGAACAGGGAGCCGAAGGGCTGCGGCACCACCCGCACCTTGTTGATGCTCACCACCTTCTCGGTGCGGCGCCCGGCACCGTCGACCAGCATCACCTTATGTTCCCCCTGCAGCAGTTTGCCCAGTTCGTCCTTGTGCTGACGGTAATAGCCGATGGGCAGGCCCGTCACCAGGTTGATGGGAACGAAACTGTTGACCAGCTTGGCGGCTGCCGCCAGCGCCAGGGTCTTGGCGAACTGGGTGAGAAACTGGGCCTGGTCGAGGGTAAAAAACCGCACATTGCTCTGGCGCTCGGCCAGTTCGCCGAGGAAATAGGCCTTGCCGTCCACTTCGATCTGCAGATGATCCTCGCTCGGCGAACCGATGAGGGAATGCTCGCGGAACTGGATTTCCGTGGCCTCCCCGAGGACCGATTTGAAAATCAGGGATTCCTTGCTGCTGGCCGCCTTGGTGAAGCCGAAACCGATATCAATTCCGAGAATGTCCACGCTGCAATCCTCCTTTGCATGTCCAAGGGGGCAGGCCCCCAGCCAGCCCGGTCAGCCGGCGATGGTTTCTTCCGGGATGATCTTGTGAAAAACCAGTCCGCTGAGCAGTTTGGGATCGAAATAGGAGGACTTCTGGGGCATTTTCTCCCCAGCGTTGGCCACGTCCCGCACCTCTTTCATGCAGGTGGGGTTCATCAGCACCGCCAGTTGTTGCCCACCCTGCTGCACCCCGGCCACCGCCTCGTCAAAACTGCGAATATAACCCACTGCTCCCTGCTGCCCATCTGGACCGAGTTGCAGAAGATCCTCCAGGATCAGGCGGTGCAGAACCGATACATCGAGCAATCTCAGCACTTTGGGCGCCTTGGCATCGAAAAACCGATCCATGGTGCGATCGTCCTTCAGTGACAGAAAATGCAGCCGATCCCCACCCAGGTAGAGGCCCAGGGTATGCCGGGCAGCGCCCCGTTGCGTCAGGGCAAGGCGGGCATCCTGACGACCATCGGCAGTGCTCAGGGGAAAGCGGACCGGATCGATTTCGAACAAGGGAGCGAGCCGGTCGAGGAGTTGGGCCGGAGAAAAATCCGCAAGCCCGCCGATCAGGCGATGGGTGGGACGGATGAGCATCCCCTGGGTTTCCATGTTGGTGAAATACATCAGGACGTAATTGAACTGCTCTTTGCCCGTAAAATTGGGATGGGCGGCCCGCATGGCGTCACGGTAGGCCAGCGCCGCCTCATAGCGATGATGGCCGTCCGCCAGGAACAGCGGTTTGCTGTCGAGGAGATCGTGGGCTTTTTTCAGCAATCCAGGTTCATTCACCACCCAGAGCCGGTGCTGGACACCGTCGTCATCGGTGACGTCGATGGCCGGCGGGGCGGATTTTTCCCGTTTGGCCAAGACTTCGAGGACACCACAGGGGTCTGCATAGACGGAAAAGATCGGGCTGAGGTTGGCCTGACAGGTCCGGATCAGTTGCAACCGGTCTTCGCGAATGGCCGGGAGGGTCTGCTCATGGGCCTTGATGACGCCGGAGAAAAAGTCCTCGAGGCGCACCAGGGCCATGAAGCCTTGGCGCACTACCCGCTGGCCGGCATCGTCAATGAATTCCTGGTCGTAGAGGTAGAGGCTGGGCTTTTCTTCCCGCTGCAGGATCCCGGCCTGCTGCCAGGCCTGGAAATCGGCGGCCGCGCGGGTATAGCGGTTGTTCCGGTCGTCATCGCCGGGGAGTTCCTTCCCCAGCACCAGCCGGACTGCGTTGTAGGGGCTGCGATCGTAGAGGGTCTGCTGAAGAGAAGGAGAGATGGTGTCGTAAGGGGGGGAAACCACCTGAGCGGCTTCGCCGACCCGCTCGAGATTGTATCGCAGCCCGCGAAAAGGGGCAATTTTGGCCATGCACCAAGGCTCCCTGATTACCGGAAAATTGGCCGTACTATACGCAATTCGACGCCGAAGATGCAAGGAAAAAAGGGGATTTAGCCGCGCCGGCGACGCTGCCTCCCCTCCGGCGGCGGGGGCGTTGCAGACCCAACTCCGAGGCCCGATGCCCACCTGATCTCCAATGTACCCCAATCCTGCCCGGGCATGCAAAAAGGGCGGTGAAGCTGACCACCGCCCAGATATCAAACAAGGGTGTTTATTGCAGTTGCCGCCAGGAGCGGCGCCCGGAACGAATGCCATTTCCAGAGGATTCCAGCAGGCCCTTGAGAGTCCCGTCAGGATTGACCATGTATTTGACCTCCCAGTCGTCTCCCTGCACCACCCCGGGGGTATCGATCAGTGTCTCCTGGCGCACACCGGAGATCGGAATTCTCACGGCCTTACCGTCCTCCACGGCGTCCACGTAATCGTCTTCGGTAAACCGGCGATTGTCATCGAGGTCGAAAGCGGAATATTCCAGGCGGCCACAGGTGAGGGCGTCCAGTTCCATCAGCCAGCTGATGCCCCCGGGGTCGCAGGCCGCGTTGGAGGGGATGATCGATGGGAAAATCACCCGGCCATGACGCAACAAGGGCGAACTGACCACCCGCTCGCCGCTTTTTTGTCCAGCCGGGAATGCCAGATCGAGATAACAGCCGCGGGTGCCGTCGCCGCTGCCAACGGCAGTGGTGGTCCGCACCCCCTTGCCCCGGTCGACAAACTCCCCGGTGATCGTATGCCGGACGAGGTTGCTGCGCTCGGCGGAGGTGCCGTTGTCCCAAATTCCGTAGAAACTTTCGATGGCCAGATTGCGGCTGGGGTCGTTGTCGCCCACCTCGAAATACTTGCCGGTGCCGAAATAGATCATGGCGCCCCCTCTGGAATGACGCCCCACGGCCGGCCGGCTGGTAATCGGCTGCACCCGGCCGCTGTTGTCCCGGGCAGTGAACAGGGGCTTGCCCCCTACGGCCACCGACCAATTGGCAGGATCGGCGGATCGCAGATCGAATTTCCACAAATTGCCCTGGAGGTCACCGGCATAGACAAATTCAGTGATCCGGTCGCCGTCGAGATCCGCGGGAACCGGAGAGGACAGACCATTGGGGGCTGCAGAGGAGCCGAATCCGGTGTCCAAGGCCTTCAGAAGTGTGCCGGTCGCCAGATCGTGGATCAGCAGCATGGCCCGTTGCCCGTCGCTGCCGTAACCGTTGCCGGTTACCGCCACCCAGCGATCCCCGGCCAGCCGGACCGCTGTGGGTTGCCCCAGGACATAGCCCAGATTCGGCGAATTGGTGATTTCCCACAAGACATTCTTTTCGGAAAAATTTTCCGGATCGGTAATATCGAGGGCATAGAGGCCGCGCCCGCCAGCCCCCGGGGTTCCCAGCAGAAGGGTGCGCCAGCCCCCGCCTATAAAAGCATCGCCGGGACGGGGCGGCCCGTCGACAAAAAACCGGTGGCCATAATTGGGGAAAGTCAGCTGATTGGCCTGGGGCAATACCGCCGCCGGCATGAACGCGAAAATCTCATCTCCCGATTCGGCGGCAAAGGCATGCAGAAAGCCATCGTTGGCGCCGACATAGAGCATGGCCGGCCGGTTCTTGGCCAAACCGCCGCGGTAATCGGGATAGGAAGCCCCCTCGCTGCCCGGCAACCGGTCATAACCGTAGTTCTGGTTTCCCACATAGGCCGGATCGGCATTGACGATGTCCCCCAGGAGGCTTACGCGGTTGCGAAAGACGCCGCCGAAACGCTCCTCCCGACTGGTGTCTCCCCGCAGGTAGGCGAGACGGTCTGAGCCATGGCCATCGGCCGTGCCGGTGGGTCCGACTGCAAGAGCCGCCTGCTGAGTCGAACCGAGCAGGTCCCATTGCAGATCGACCCCCTTGCCGCTCTCAGGGTTCCAGGTCAGCAACTTGCGGGTGACAGGCAGTTTCTTGGAAGCTTCCCATTTGAGGTCCAGAACGGCTCCGGTAAGCTTGTCAAGCCGATAGGCCAGCAGATCGCCAGTCCAGTTGCCGCTGGAGTAGATGGCTTGAAATACCAGACTCCCTTCGACCAACTTGGGGCCGCTGACCGCTACGGAGGTGGATGAGCCAAGGCCCGAAACAATGAAATTCGCGGCGTTGGCAAAGGCGGCGCTCAGTTCCACCGGCTTGGCAGCGGTAAAAAAGCGGCCACCGCCGTTGGCAGCCGTATCCCGCATCAACGGGTCGTTGATGACCTGATCGTCGGCGAAACCGATGGTGTAGGTAATCAGGTTGTTCTTGACCGGCTGGTTTTTTTTGTCGTTCAGGTCAGGGCGCAGGTCGATATCCCGCAGCGCCAGAGCCACATCATCCAGGAAATCGGTGCCGCTGCTTTCGTAGGACTGCCCGGGCTTGCGATCAAAGGAGAGGCAGGGGGGATTGGCATTGCGGCAATCCCCATCATAATCCTGCAGCACCGTCGAGATATCGTTATCATTGGTCGGGCGGCCATCGGTCATCAACACGGCGAAGTTTTTCTGGCAAAACACTTCGATAGGCGCAGGAGCTGGTGGTGAAAAACCATATCCACGGGAAAAAATTGTACTTTTTGTTACAGATTGAGGCGATGCCGAATCCGGATAAAGAACCAGTGGACCATTCTGCCCCTGGGCGAAATAGTCCCCGATGTCCCGCAGGGCCTCAGCCAGAGGGGTCGCCCCCGAAGCCGTCAACCCTGCAACTCGGGTTTTGAGCAAACTCCGTCCGGACGCGATGTCTGTCATCCCCTGGAGAATGGTGGCGCCATTACTGCCATTATAGGTTGCCAGGCCGACCCGGACCCCGTTCAGGGTATCCAGAAGAGCTGTGGCCGCACCCTTGGCGATCTCCATGCGGGTTGCGGTTCCCGGTTTTTTCTGCTGCCCCGCGCCCCAGGCCGGGGTGGTGTTGCCGACCTGGAAATACCAGTTGAGGAAATTGCCTCGATACTCCCCCGGAAGGTAGCCTGTGGGAGCCGAACCGCCATCGGCGGCCAGCTTCGCCAGATAGCGCCCGGTCGGAGCGAAGCACCGTTGGCCTGTCGCGGTTCCCCAAATGTAAGAACTCCCACCGACGTAGAATTGTGGTTGCCCCCCCGACAGCCGCAGCTCCACCTGTTCCGAGGTGGAGACCAGGTTTTCCTGTGGGCAAGTTTCCAGGTAACTCGTGGCCGGGTCGAAAGGAGCATCGGGGACGACATTGTTCATGCTGCCCGAATTGTCGAGGAGCAGCATGATATTGGGCCGAGCGCTGGCGGCGGTGGGTAACGGAACCTGGGAAAGGGTAAGGGCCCGAGCCGAACCGGCGGGCCCGCAGACCAACAGGAAGAGCAGACCGGCCAGTGCCAGTGAAAGACCTCCCGTATCCAGATGTGGTCGCCCAACCATCGTCATCCTCCTATCCAACCACCTTCTTCACTTCACCACTTCACTTGAGACAGGTACTTTCCAGCACCACCACGGCCTGCCCCAATCCACCCTCGCCACGAGCAGTCACCCGGTACATGTTGCCTTCCGTCTCCTCTTCATCGGGGGCAATGCTCTGACCCGGAAGGCCCCCATAGGGCAGACGCTCGATGATGAAACGGGCCTGCCCCGTCCCCGCCGTGACGGGCCCGCTGTAAGGACGGGAACTGTCGCCACCCCAGGTCGTTTTTCGACGCCAGAGGGGTGTTGCCGGGTCGGGCTCCCCATACAGGCCGTTGACCCCCGTGAAGGCCGGCAGGATCGGGGTCGTGGCCAGGAACCGCTCGCCGGCGCGCAGGGCCGCCTCGGCTCCCTGGAAGGCCTGCTCCTGCTCCCGCATGTTGCCCGCCATGCGCTCCTGCAAGGTGGTCATCTGCATGGACGCCACCCCGAACAGGGTCAGTACCAGCAGCAGCATCAAGCCGACCACGAGCACCGCGCCCCTCTGGTTAGCCAATGGCTCTCGCAGACAAACCGTGAATCTATCCCCCTGCTCCATCATACGCCCTCTATAACAGCCGGTTACGCAGACCGATTGTGGTCAGAAATACCTGGCGGAAATGCCGGTCATGGTAGGGTCCGAGGGCCTGGCCGTTGACATCATAGACCTGGCGGTCGATCTCACCCCGCGTCACTTCCGTCAGGCTGCGCATCAGCAGCCCGATGCGCAGGCTGACCACCCGCTGCCAGGGAAGCGCAGCATCTGCGGCCAGGTAGCGGTCGGCTGCCTGGTCGTTGTTGTCATCCACACCGTAGAGCACCTGCATGGATTCGACCCCTTCCACCAGGGCCTCGGCGCGCTCGGATCCGATTTTCCGAAACAGTGTCGGTACATTTTCGGTGGAGAGTCGAACATAGTAGATGACCGTGGCCACCCGGTTCACCTCGGCTGCCCGAGGATAGGTCCGCCCCAGGTCGGCACTGCTGTTCCCAGGGGTTCCGGCATTGGCCGCGTGGTGGACCAGCCCCTGGGCGTGATCGAAACTGCTGACCTGGAACAGGGTGGCCGACTGACAATCGCTGACCATGAGCAGATCGCCGCCGGCGCTTTTATAGGGGGAATCGAGCCCTCCCCGGGGTATCGGTAAAGCATCCAGCGAGGAACCCATGTCCACCCGCAGATAGCTTTGACTCCCCTCCAACAGATTTCGCAAGGCCAGAATGTCGCTGCCCCGGCGCGGCTCGGTGACGACTGTCGGCAAAGCGCGGTCCCAGCCTCGCGAACGGGCATCAAACCCTTCCAGTGGCTGACTAAAATTGAACTCGAACTGGTTGAAGTTATTGAGCAGGTTGGTAAAGGTCCCCGCATGGTTGAGACAGCCCCGATACCCCGCCTGCCGCACATCCCGCTCAAGGAAACTCATTGCAAAGCGGCCATTTTCCTGCAAGCGGGAGAAGTTTTCGTTGACGCTGTAGGTGGTGGTGGAACTGAAGAAAATCTGGTAGATCCCCCCCAGCAATACCAGGCTGACCGCCATGGCGACCAGCAATTCCACCAGCGACAGACCGCACTGGCACCGCAGATCGCTTGGCAGAGGTTTCACAACTCGGTCTCCAGGCGCAGGGTGGCGCGGGCGTCTTCGCCCTGGCTGTCATCCCAGGAGATTTCCACCTGTACCCGGCGGGTAGTGTCGTTCACCGCGACCCGCCCTTCCCCGGGCCCGGGCAGTTGGGCCAGGGCGGTCAGCCATTGGCGCAGATCCTGCGCTGCCACCGTGCTCCCCGCCGGCGCCGCGACGCCAAATTCGATGTTGTAGGCCCCGGCCAGGGCTGCGGGACGGTTGGCACGGATACGATCAACCAAATCTTTGGCGCTAAAGGTGGCCTGGGTGCGCAGATAGGCACCATGATTGTCCCGCAGGCCGCGGGTCTGCAGGCCGGCCAAGCCCAGCAGGCCGATGGAAAGCACCAGCAGAGCCACCAGCACCTCGACCAGGGAAAACCCTGCCCTACCCACCTCCCTGCCCTGCTCAGGAATGGAAATGACCACTGACATTACCCTCCCCCCTGTTGCACCCGCACCCGGCCCAACCGATTGATGATTACTTCCCGGGATTTTTCGCCGGCTCGCAGAGTGATGGTCTGGTTCTGGGGAAAACCGGCCCAGGTCAGGGCGCGGCCATCGCGGGCGTAGGAGAGGTAACCGGGCGCGATGTTGCTAATGGTAAGGTCGGCGGCAAGAGGTGAGAATAGTCGTACCATGTTGGCCCTGGTGACCGTGAGATCGGTGCTGCCTTCGGCCGGCCCGGCGATGAGGGCCCAGCCGTCCCGCCAGCGGGAGCCGGTGGTACAAAGCCCGGTCCCCTCATTCCAGCGGCAAGGTACCAGGGTTACACGGCTGCCCCTTTGCACCGCCTCAACGCGAGCCAGGTTGGCGGCTGCGACCAACTCGTTTGCTGCCTGATTCAGCCTGAAGGATTGCAGCATCCGGCCCAGGCCCGGCGTAGCGATTGCCAGCAGGATCGCGGCAACCGCCATGGTGGTCAGCAACTCCACCAGGGTGAATCCCCGTAAAGGGCGGGTATCAACTTTCCTTGATGTAAACATCGTTTGGAGTGCCTTGACGGGTTCGGATCCTGGAAATGAAAAAGCTTTTTTAATCTACATTGAACCCTCCTTAGGTGCAACTATTTATTTCTGCGTGACATTTTGCCCTGCTGCCGGATTAACACCAGAAAAATCGAGGATAACCACATGAAACAACAATAAAAAACCCCATCTCACAGGAGGTGGGGTTGGCACTGTTCAGAAGGGAGAGAGGTGCTGTCCTACCAGCACCCAGCAGGCCCCTTGGCTCCGGTGCTGGTCAGGGTGAGAGGCGTGCAGCCCGTGTCTCCCGCTTGGATTCCGGTGCCGGTGGCACTCAGGGTGTAGCCGGTGGCCGTAGGCCCGGCGCTGAAAGAAAGCGTGTAGAAACCATGCTCCGATTTGCCGGGGAAAGTCGTCCCGACCACGGCTGAAGCGTAGGTACTCTCCCGCGAATAGAGCCGCTCGAGAGCCTGGGCCGCCTGCACCAGCGCCACTTTGCCTTCGGCGCGGTTGGAGCGGATTTTATAGGCGTTGTACTGGGGCACCGCAATGGCCACCAGGATGCCCAGCAATGCGACCACAATCAGCATTTCAATCAGGGTAAAACCCTTGGAGGTTATTTTCTGCACTCTCGCAACCATTAAGATAGTGGAACGAGCGGGGGAAGCTCAACAATCCCATTCCGGTCCGGAAATCTTACATCCCCAGGTCGAAAAACACAAATCCAATGACGCCATCGGGGAAAGTTCGCCATGTTGTCAATGAATCGCAACCCGGCCGGTATTGGCATCGGCCACCCCCACGGTAAATTTTGTGGCCCCGGCGTTATCCAGCACGCAAAGCATGTTCGCCGCGCCGGCACCAGGCGCACCACCCTTGGGGGCAAAGACCACGATCACCGTCCCAGCGGTCTGGCTGCAATCAGCGACCCCCCGCACCTCGACACCGGAGGTCAGGGGCCCGCCACCGTTGGCCACTGCTGTCCAGGCGGTGCTGTTGCGGCTGCGATTGCCCATTTCAATGACGATGCGATTGTTGGTATTGCCACCGCTGCCATCGAGGGTCAGAGTGACCCGATGCTCCCGGTTACTGCTGACCGCTCGGGAGCGGGCGTCGAGCATCATGGAGGCGATCCTGCGCGAAACTTCCTTGTAGGCGGCACTCTGGCGCCAGTCCCGGTAGTTCGGGTAGGCGATGGCCATCAGGATTATTCCCAAGGCCATGGCGACGATCAACTCCATCAGGGTCATACCACGGTTATTGCGTAACATGTTGCCCCCTTACTGCGGGATCGTCAGGGCCAGGGAATATTCCTGGTAGGCTCCCAGCCCCTCGGGGTCCTTGGCGACGATGCGGATGCGGTGTTCACCTGTGTCCTGTTTGCCGAAAGTCCAGCTCAGCAATCCGCTGGCCGGGTCGATCCGCATCCCCTGCGGGGCTTTTTCCAGGGCGTAGGTCAATTGATCGCCGTCGGGATCATCCACCCGTACCTGGTACTGATAATCGTGCCCCTGAAACTGCTTCGGCGGTTCGCTGACAAATTTGGGAGGCGCGTTGGGAATCACCATTTCCACCCCTTCGAACACCGGCCCGTTCTCCTTGCCGTCGTGGGGGGTGACCCTCAACCGGACCTTGTCCCCTCGTCGGAACTTG
>CAZYXS010000076.1:0-15553 GCA_964650955.1 uncultured Desulfuromonadales bacterium
GCCAGAGCCGTCTGCGCCGACAATCGATATCAATGAAGGAATTCTCATCTCGCAGCTATTCCGTCAGCACAGCCTCCCAATGCGTCGCCACAGCGTCCCAATCCATTACCTGCTCCCGGCGCACTATACAGGCAGCCCTCAGCGCCTTCAAACGCTCATTATCCTTTCGAAGAGCCTGGATCGCATTTGCCAATCCCACTGCACTTGCCTGAGGCACAACGATCCCGGCTTGCCCCGCTGCATCAGCCAGACCATCGATATCAGAGACCACTACCGGAGTCTGTGCGCAAACCGCCTCAAGAACCGAAACCGGCAATTCGGAAGGAACAAGCACAAAAGGCAGTAACACCAATGAAGCTGCCTGTACTTCCTTTCGAATATCCATTGGGTCTAACCAGCCTCCACGGATTGTGACACGATCCCCGATCCCGCGCCGCGCCACATGGGCTGAAAGCTCATCAAGGCTAAGGGTATCTGCGCCTCGAGCCAACACGCGCAAACGAATACCAGTATCCTTGATCCTGGCCAAAGCATCCAAGGCCACAAAAAAACCACGGATTTTGGACGCAGTTCCTACGTATAGACACACCAGGTCTCCAGCTTTAGCTTTGTCATTCTCTCCACCCACCCAGTGTTGTCTGTCCACTCCAGGAGGAATGACATAGACGGGAATCCGGAAGGATGTCGCCCTCAAAAGGGTTTGTCCCGTCGGCTCAGATTGGCTGATCACACCTCGATATGATTTTACCAGTCGGTCTGCCCAGAGCCAGCGCGGTACCATAACATGCCTCCCATACTCCAACCGATCCCTCGACCCAAGATGCGGCAACGCTCTAAGAATCTGCATACCTGAATAGAAAGGGTAGCTCACGTAAGCAAACGAAGAGCGGAAACTTGCCAATTCCCGGTACCAACCCGTAGTCAGCAGGCTGAGGGGCGTAACCGAAACCACTACACGCTCAGGTTTGATTTTACTGAGGACATGGCAAACCTCAGCTGAGTTTGTCCCTCGCAATGTCTTCACACTGTGAATGGCTACATACTCCGGGACAGGCCCTGAAGCGCAATCCGTAACCACATGAACATCATGCCCGGAAGCTGCAAGTTTACTGGCCACTCTGTCAACTGTTAACCATGGCTGAAGGCTTAGCTTCCTAACATTAAAGCCCGGGACACAAAAGGCAATTCTCACAGGTCTCTTCCCCTTGACAACATTGAAGGAAACTTTCTTCTTCCGGAGTTTACAACTATTCGCATACCGTGTATTTACTTACCCTCTGTAGCTTGCTGTGCGCACATAATCATCCACTCTGAGGTTTTGCGCACCATTTGATCCTTAGTAAACTCTCGTAAAAATCTCTCCCTGGCATTTCTGCTCAATCTAATTCGGAGGTCGGAATCAATTGCAAGCCGTTCAATGGCATGAATCAGCGCCTCTGAATCGGCTGCCGGCACAATCAAGCCTTCACTCTCATGACAGATGGATTCCGTGTTGCCTCCCACTTTTGTGGCGATTATGGCTTTCTCCGCTCTCATCGCCTCAAGCAAAGCCACCGAATGGTTTTCAGCCAAAGACGGAAGAACGAAGATATCGAACGCTGCCAGGCAATCTTTAACATCAGAGCGGAATCCAGTGAAAAGAACATGGCCGCCAAGTCCGCTATCTGCCACTCTGACCTTCAGTTCTTTTTCCATCAGCCCGTCTCCAACAATCACCAATTTGAGACGCAGGTTCCGATTAACAAGGCGTACCATTGCATCAAGTAAAAAGGGGATACCCTTGATGGGATCAAGACGGCAGGCAATGCCTAAGACAAGTTCTTCCCTGTCTAAACCCCACTCCTGCCGGATGCGTTCTCGCTTCTTATCGGAAGATACCAGGCTTGAATCAATTCCGTTATGAACAACAATTACCTTGTTATCTGGAACTCCTTTGGTAATAAGCCAATTCCTGGAGTAATCGGATACACAAACCGTACTGAAAGCCTGCCGCTGAATGAAGTATATGGTGAAACGATTGAACAACCCTGCCAGCAGCTTTCTTCCAGGCATGGGCGCATAATACTCACCGTGATAAGAGCAAATCAACCTAAGTTTTTGACCTGATAAGGCCCTGCATATCATAGCTATAAAATGCCCGTTGAACCCGTGGGTCATGATCAAGTCCGGTGGCACTCGGCGAACTTCAGCAATAACCCTCCAGAGCCATGAGAAGTCACATCTGTTTTGAATACAGACCTCCGTCACATTCTTCACCCGGGCCAACAGTCCTCTATTAGTTGGCCAGTCAGCACCCAACACACATATTGTACGCATTTCAATGGGAGTATATAAGCCCACATCATCAATCTCTGCGGAATAGCTCGCACCACCGCCTACTGAAAACCCCCAGTGAAGGTTCAGTACCTTAATCCGCTTAATAGTTGATAAGTCAGAAAAATCCATTTGACCCATTAGAGATGCACATCTATTATTTCTTGGCAAACGAAGACAAAAGAGTTCTGTATTGATCTACTATAGTTTCCACCGAATGGTTCTTCTCCACATATTTTTTGGCAAGACGGCCTGCGGTTGCCCTTTTTACTTCGTCTTCCATCAATTCCTCGACATCTGCACACATCTGCTCCAGGGTAGATGAAAGTCGTCCGAAACCATAGCGCTGAATCAGTCCGTCCGGGTCAACGTGCAGGCTCACGACTGGGGTCGCATATTGCCAGGACTGAAGGAAGGTATTTGGAAAGCCTTCCCGTAAAGAAGTGCTGACGAAAAGCTTTGCTCCCTGGTAGTGCTCGGCAATCTCACCAAATGGCACAAAACCAAGATATTCGAAATTGGGCAAGGAAGCTGCAATTTCCCTGATTGCTTTATCATCAGGGCTCTGACGAGCAACCGACATTATCATGCGAAACCTGTACTGTGGAAATCGTTTAGCCACTTCCGGAAATAAGTATGGCTGTTTTTTGGGAAGGCTGTTTCCGACCCATAGAATATAGTCTTTTTTTGTATAGCTATCTAAGACAGGAAGTGTAAGGAGATTTCCAATAGTACTGGTATTTCGCCTGTAGACAGATGCAAAGCCTTTTGCCTGAATTGAATTCTGGGCAACTGCATGATCAACCAATTTCATCCCCGCCCTAAAAAGAATATATCCGAAAAACCCTTCCGAATGCCTTATAAATTTCGGATCAGCATCCGAATCCATCTGACCGATGAAAACCATCAGAGATCCAGCCTTCCGACAATACATCCCTAAAGGGAAAAGCAGGTTTCTGGGCGTTTTGATCAGGTGCATATCCGCATTTATCTCCACTAAAACTTTCCATAACTTCAACCATGAGCCTGGCATCGCAAGTTTTGAGCCACCCATGTAAGGCAGTCCAACCTTGTGAATTGTAGTGTTGTTAAATTTTACAATCTGGGCTTGGCCATAATCATCAACAATAAAGTGAACATCATTTCCTTCTTCGGCCAATCTAAACCCGATCGCCTTTAACTGCGCCTCTGCGCCGCCCTGGGATAGATCATTCAGGTTCATGAGCAAAGGATAGGCTCTTGGGGAAACAATACAGATTCTCATTACAGGGTCTCCTTCCTGGCAAGCCTGGATACTACGAACTTTGTTTTACCGCTTTCCGTCAGTGGAATATTTTTTACATATTCAAAGAAAATCCTCATGTCATTGCCGCACTTGATCTTAAATGCCTCACTGATTTTTTCTTCTGCCCATGAAGGATAGTCTTCACCCTTAACTATTCGTACGATTAATTTGTCTATGGCGCTCTGTTCGACCTGAAAGCTGACAACGCCGGTTTCCGGAACTATCGATTTGACTGTAATTGTCCAAAATGTTCCGGCCACGCGGTTTCCATTGGGGCAAACGATCACATCGAACGACCTTCCCCCGATTGACTGTAGCAGGGGCAGCCCTCTGCCGCAGAGACACTGTCGGTTCGTTTGCTGGGCGATGTCCCCAATCTGGTAGCGAATCATTGGAAAGCCGTAATTGTCAAGGTCGGTTATCACGACTTCGCCCTTCTCTCCCTCCCCAACCGACTTGCCGTCCTGATCAATCACTTCCAGAAAAAATCTTTCTGAATTTACATGATATCCATCGTGACATTCGCATTCGTGAGCAACGTGGCCAAATTCCCGGCATCCGTATCGATCGAAGATGCGACAGCCAAAAACCCCCTCGATTTTAGCTCTCTGCCAGGGATATAGCTGTTCAGCAGAAGTAACAATGGCTTTAATGGAAGGAATCCTATAGCCTTTCTTCTTAAGGAAATCGGCAAAAGTTTCCAGCGGACTGGGGTATGATATTAAAAGCTTCGGGCTGTGTTTCTGAAGCAACCTGAAATATCGATTCATAGATTCGTCAGACAATTCGTATGAACTTAGATTCATATCGCCCGTTACAAAAGAATGAAAACGCCCCTTAAGAGACTGGCTCGTCCTCAAGTCGATTTGCGCTCCCCAGAGATAAGCCTTTCTCTCAGCGTACCCGCAGGAAGTCCACTCCAGATCGCGCCAGACAGCCGCCTGTCTGGCTTTGGCGGAACGCTGATCGTAGAAGCAACGCAGCGTCTCACCTGTGGAACCGCTGGTGGAGTTGCGAATCAGCTCCGATATGCCTGTGTTCTCTGCTATCAGTTTATTCCTATTCCCATTGATTATTCGCTTGGTTAGAAAAGGAATTTTGAGCCATTGATCGGAATCGGCCGCAGCACTGGCATCAAAGCCAATCTGCCTGAAAAGTTCACGGTAATATGGCACCGTGCCTTCGCAGTGCTTAACGAGGGCGATCAATTTTGCCTGTTGGAGTTTTTGCAGCTCAAGCGAAGAAAGCCACTGATTTTTGCGGTAAGCCTGTATCTCACTCCAGGCATTACTGCCAGCAGTCTTGTGAAAAAGCGGGAAAAATACGGAGTTTACCAGATGCAATCTCAACGTCTCAACAAACACTATGCCCTCCTTCCAAAGCGGCCAGTCATTTTGGTAATTTCCATCTGCTTTCAATCAGGCGCACAACAATCTCGACGGTCGCAAGCTTGCCGATCCAATGAACATCCCCTGCCTTCCTCACATTTTCGATGAAGGCTGGCAGGACATGTTCGGACACAAAACAACCCCTGCCAAGAAGCGACTGCAACTCTGAAAAAAGAACCGTTCGTTGCCAAGCACCCCAATCCTCGCAGGGCGGTCTTTTGTCACCCTTCAATTTACCTGGAAGCAACCTCGGGAGTACCAGCCCAACTTTTCTTATGGCTCTCCGGATCGTCTTCTGATCCACAAAATAATCAAGCGGCGTGTTATGGATCAAAAGCTCAGCCAGTTTAGGATCCTGCGATATCAGTGCAGCCTGGAGCTGCTTCTTCCGGAAGGAAGACTCGCAGTACTGAGCCTTTTGGAATGCCGCGGATGACTCGATCTGAGTGAGAAATTCTATTATATCGGCATCCCAGTATGGGTTCCGAAACGTCAGGAATGCTTCAGCAATAACCGATTCCCCCGCAAAATATCGGGGCGCAACTTGATACAGCAGATACCTGAAAAATGCCTCCGGGGCATCAAAATACCCGATGCTCTGTCTCAACGACTCAAGGCATTCCATTATATGAGCTTCGAATCCGGCAATATCCATGACAACTCCATCCCAGAACCGGCTGTCCACCGAGGCTTTTCCGGTTTTGAATACCTGAAACATGCTCATGGACACAACAGAGGGTACATTGCCTTCACCGCGTATGAACTGCCCGCCGGAAACACCGCTCAATGCAACTTCAGCCCCTTTTTCAGCCAACTTCCGGTAAACGTAAATAAGCATGGAGCGATTGATGCCCTGCAAACCTCCCGACAGACATACTGTTTGCCAGATCAGCCGGGGGAGCTGACTCAGAAACTCTTCATTAAGCAGTATTTCATAGTGCCGCCACCCCATTTTCAGGGCCAATTCCTTAGCCCCAAGCAGGTCGGCAGCGCCTGCTATTCCGTAGGTGAATGTCTCAATGAGATGGTCAGAATTCCGGGGCCTCAGCGCCAACAGTGTTCTGGTATCAAAA
Source organism: uncultured Desulfuromonadales bacterium (assembly GCA_964650955.1). Classification (GTDB taxonomy): domain Bacteria; phylum Desulfobacterota; class Desulfuromonadia; order Desulfuromonadales; family CAZYXS01; genus CAZYXS01. Next base: position 6,060 of record CAZYXS010000076.1, read on the forward strand.
CCGGCTGTCAGTGCGCACGCAGTTGTAGCGACAGGATGATAGTACCGGGGAACTACTCTGCCGAACACGTTGATTGCTTTCTCAATTACCTCCGCACCTCCAAGGGGTTTGTTAGCAGCCTTGAAGGAGTCAGTGTACTCCTCAGCTTTTGTGCAACGTGCCTGCAGATCATAAGAGACCACGGTTGCCGGAAACACACGACTTACGCCTTCTACGGGAGTTCTGTAGGACGTTGGGAAATTGAAAAAAAGATACTCATACATCCACCCAACATCAATCCTCGGCGTTTCAAGGAACTGGCAGAACGAAGCTATATGAGAGGACAGAATGCAAGTGCCGTCCCTATGATGATAGTAAAGTGGGTGTATTCCCAAACGGTCACTTATACCGTAGACAATCCGGTTTTGTTTGTCGAACACAATAATTGCAAAGTTGCCGCGATAACCGGAAAAAGCCTTCCCCGTTCTTCCACTAACTACTTGCCCTGCCAATTCTGACCAGGGGATATCCTCTGCGGACACCAAATCACCATCCAGACAAGCGAAGTATCTCGAATCTTCGAATACGCGCGGTCCTCTATAAGGTGCTCGCAAGTGGTAGGCCAACAAACAAAAATTATCAGTATCACCGATAGAAACCGTTTCACACTTTCCAGTTGGATCCAGCATCTCCAACAGTGAAGCACGATTGATCAATTTCCTGTCAAGCCCGAAGACACAAAGCATTCCTGCCATAAAAAACACCTGAACTTTCACCCGCTGACCCCATCAGGGGCAACGGTTTCAATGCGCTATCAGCCCCTGTCAGTCTCAGGGGTTTCGACAGACTCACGATTTTGAAAACAACCCACGAAAAAAACTCTGATCTTCAAGACAGCGAATGTTCACAGACTGGTGAACAGGGAGCATTACCATTCTTCGGGCCAGTTCGTTCTCTACCGCAAACCGCCTTGATCCTTTGATCTCCAATGGCAGCTTCGGCCAAGTATAGATGCTGACAGCATTTCGTCGTGCTGCATCCAGCAGCGTGCCGGGATCCCTGGCGATTGCAGGAAACCCAAAAGGACATGTACCCTGCGGGAGAGTGTCATAAACTGCCGTCAACTTTGTACCTGCCACCTGCTCTTTCCAAAACGCGTAATTACTTCGCCTCTTGCCGATAATTTTTTTGAAATCAACACGGTCTGCAATCCGAAGCGATATTGGTGACGCACCATACTTCTTCGTAGTGTAGTCCAAAAATCCCGACCTCTCTCCTGTATCCCCGATCTTCCCCCGGCAATTCCAAAGAAAGCTGGGTCCGCAGGCTGCCTTGCCTTCCATTGATGCAACAAGAGATCGCAGGATGAACTTCATGTCTGCGACCTTTGTACTTCTTCCTGAGGCAGTGTGCAAGACCTTGTCCTTGTTTGAAAATAGAGTCGGGTTCAGATACAGGACAGCCCCATTACGAATCGGAAGCACTTTCCATAGACTTGAAAAACCGATTGAGCCCATGGTTCCCAACAGTCTCCCGTTTTTTGTACTCAGGAAACCTTGTGCATTATCCTCTATCAAGGCAACGCCATGCTTCTCGCAGATATCGAAAATATTTTTGAACCCGGGATTGAAGAAGCCAAAATAATGAACTGCCACAATAGCCTTCGTCCTGTGATCAATGAGACTTTCAATGTCTTCCAGATTTGGAAACAGGTCCAATCCCGACCTGTAATACCTGAACTGAATTCTGCTTTGTCGGAAAGGCTCAATGGCAACATCACATATTAATGCCGGCACTATTACATTGGCTCCTTCAGAAATGCCAAGAGCCCGAAGCCCTAAAAAGAGCGATCGGGAACTGTAGTCGCAGATCTCGTAGGATTGTACCTTGTGTTGACCCAAAAAACGTGCAATACTACATCCTCTGCTTCGGATCAAAGGTTGCAGGGTGAGGCTCGGATATTTGGAAATTCTCATCGGGTGCATTTTTTTCACCTATTGTATTAGGCTTTCGGTTATACTGCTCTTGACTTTTCAAACAACACATGAAGCCAATTCGGTTGTGGTTTCAAGAACAATGACTGCACCTTCCTCGCGCAAGAAGAAGCCTTTGTAAGCACATGAACTAAACCGTTTTTCCTTTCATTTGGAGGCTTGAGACGTGCATTACAATGCACACACGGTTCCTCTTGCGAATACGTTCCGTTTGGGTTACCTGCCATATCATTCAGTAAACATGAAATAAAGTTAGTTCTATTGGTAGTTGTGCCAACAAAGCTTTTATTAACGACCTTACATAATGGGAATAGTCTCTGCAATTGCTTATAGTCAAAAATGTTCACATGCCCCCAAGGCGGATTCTTATTGCCGCATATACTGCATGTTGTGCGCCCCACTCTAATGTCTTGTTTGTATGGCACGCCAATAAGCACAAATCGTTTTGAAACACGAATTAATTCATCACAGGCTTTGCTGAGCAGTTTGGTAGGTATGTGTTCAAGTACTTCAGTGCATACAATAAGATCGAAAGAATTATCAGGAAAATCCATGGAAGTAATATCACCTTTCACGCAGGTAATTCTCTGGTGATCTATAGTAGGTTTTTCAAGATCAAGAGATGTGACACGAGAAAAACGTTCAGCCAATAGTCTTGAAATGAACCCATCTCTAGCACCAACATCTAGAGCGGTTTCGATGTCAAGGGGGAAACCCTCTTCATCGAAACATTCCGAAAGCTTCATCAAATCGGCGATTCTCTCCTTCTCTCTATCGCTACTATGATATTTAAATAGATCCATGACAACTCCAGGATGTGAATATTTCGTTTGAAATTTAAAGCTGCTGCACAATCTCTGGTTCTTCTTTTGCTTTACTCTTCCTCAATTGCCTCTATTAGTGTTTAGGGGCTTTTGCTGAACCTGTCAAAAGTCTGCGAAGCTTCCACCACCAGCCGGTTACCTGGGAAAACAGCGAACCTTGGTGTCTTAAAACACCTGACAGGAACTCATGCCCCGTTGTGTATCCCAAAAAACGCCGGCCAAAGTACTGTCGCGGCGCAGAGCCGATTCTTTTGACAATGCTTGAATCCGACCCCGGCTTATTCAGATGTTTCCTACGATCCGCGGAACCAAGGGTCCATGCCTTGTAGCCGCACTTCAGGGCTATTTCTGATACTCCCTGATCATAACCTCCCCCTGGCCAGCAGATGAAATCCACTTTCTTCCCTAACTTGTGTTGGATGATATCCTTTGAAACAGCCAGTTCGTGGAAAACCCTGGCTTGGTGCTCTTCTTCAGTCTCGTACAATGCCTCACCTGAATGCTCAGTCATCAATCTGTCATGGACATTCCTCAACTGGGAATCCCAATTCTCTGCAAGGAAGAAGTCTTTTCCACCACTTTGTTCAACAAACTCCACAACTCCTTTTATAACTTTTTCGGGCGGAAAGAACCGCCTGCATATCAGAGACTTTTTGAAATCATAGATGGGGGTGCCCAGGGCAACCGCTACATCTGTATTCGCTTGCATATAATAGGGTTTGGTTTCCGGATGCGCATTCCAGCCGACCCATGGATACCTTTTCTCTCCAGGGCTGTGAAAGGCAACAACATCAGGTCCTGAAAAGTACCATGTATGAGTGAGCGAGTGCGACTGGATATCCACTACCCCAGAGATCTCCATTTGCCTCATCTCGTCCCAGCTTAGAAATCCTTTTACGATCAGCTCCGATCGGGACACCCTTCCTTTCCAAACGTCTTCCAGGTTCGGTCGAACACCGCCATTCTCATCCACAAACTCTGGGTTCACAAAAATTGTGCCTTTGGCACCGTATTTTTTCAGTATCGGGAACGCATAAATCCAGTTATCCAGATAACCGTCATCGAAGCTCAATAGAATCGCCGGAAGATCGATAGACATCCTCCCGGCCATGTAATTATATAGCTCATCCCAAAAAAGAAATTGAAATCCGGCTTCTTTCAAACAACGGATTTTATCTTCGAAATTCTCCACAGGTTCCGATATATATCTAAAAATCCAGTCGGACTCCTCCAATCCAATGCTGTGGAACATGACAACAGGTACAATGCTCCGGTCGGCGAGAATACTCAACATTTCCCCGCCTCCAGCATGTTCCGGTAAATTTGTTCATACGACTTTGCAACGCTTTCTATGCTGTAGGACTTCTCCACAGTTTTTCTGGCACTTCGCCCAAGAGACACGCGCAGCTCTGAATCCCGCAGGATTTTCACAATATTCTCTGCAAGTCCTTCCGGATCCCGCGGTTCTGACAGCAACCCCGAAACGCCATCTTCTACCACCTCGGGAATTCCTCCCACGCGGGTTGCAGCCACAGGCAGTCCGCATGCCATGGCCTCGAGCAGCGCCAGCGGCAATCCCTCTCTTACCGACGACATCGAGAACAAATCGATCCTCTTCAGAAAAGCCGATGAATTCTGGAATCCCATGAGATGAGCATGCTTTCCCATGCCTGTTCTCTCTATGAAATCCAGCAGATTGGACATTTCCGGCCCCTGGCCAGCAATTTGAAGCTCCACGTCAAATCCTTTTTCTCTCACCAGGCGCGTCGCCTCGATCAGCGTCTTATAGTCTTTAGGCTCTACGAGCCTGCCCAGCGTACCAATGATTCTTGGATCATTGCCCGTATCTGCCATGTATTCAGGAATGATGGTTCCGTTTGGAATCACCAGGATATTGTCTGGTTTTGTTCCGTCAAACTTGATTCTGAGCTGCCGAATATCCGCCGAAACAGCTATTCGTTTAACCGCAGCACGATTGATAAGAAATTTTTCTATAAGGTGATGATACCACTTTTTCCACAAGTTTTTTCCATGTTCTGTTGTCATAATTACCGGAACTCGAGCTGCCATGCCTGCCAAGGCAGAAAGCTTGCTTGGGTCATATATGTGGGAATGCAGTATCTGAATTCTGTGGTTTTTCAGATAATCGACAAACCTGATCATGCCGGCAAAAAAAAATCTGCTTCTATAATTCAGATTGAAGCACTTAACCTTAGAGTCTAAGAGGTACCCGAAGTTGTCTGGCCTTTCCCGCAATACGATAAGATGACGGTCAAATTCTTTTGGATTCATGTGATTCAGCAATTCTATGACTTGGCGCTCGGCTCCTCCCTTGACGAGAGAACCAACCACATGTGCAACTCTTATCCTCGGCATATATTTTTTTCACTCACTTGTTATAAATTCATATAATACAAACAAAGTCACTCCATCTATGTCTAAACACGTTCAATCAGGTCAGCATATCGTCTCGCAGCGTAGTTCCATGAATATGCTTCCGCCCCACTGAACGTGTAGGTTCGCTCATTACGGATCATCTTCAAGAGCGCCGACTCTATAGCCGCCGGATCCCCTATATCTGCGGTTTCTCCGCAGTCAATCGTCTTCATGATTCCCCCCAGCTCAGAGTTCTCAGGAGTGAGAGCGAGTATGGGCCTTCTGGCTCTCAAATAATCGTAGAATTTGAAAGGAATAGCATAGTCGACTCTTGCCCCGGATGGCAAAAACAGAATATCGGCTCCCTTCAAATACTGTAACATTAAAGAATAATCGACCCTTTCTCTCTGTACGATAATATTTTCGAGATCAAGTTCCCTCAGAACCGCACGATCTTGATCATTAATACTGCCAAATATATGAAAAGCAAAAGAACTATCAGTAATCAGTTTATTATATATCAATTTTTTTAAAGGTCGTGCTACCAGTTCTATCCGCCGTTCTCCGTAAAGTTCCCCGGCATAAATCATCACTTTCTTCTCACCATCTATACTGAGAGGCTGCTTCATGGGGATAGGATCATTCAAATACCCGTTGTGAATAACTTCGATATCAATATTGTCGGCCCATGGAAACCTTTCCAAAAAAAGCCTCTTCATAATACTTGAGCAGACAACAACTGACGCAGTTTTTTTTATGACAATTCTTTCTGCCAATCTGTTTATGAGTCTTACTACAGGTTTTCTGTGCTTAGCGTTTAATAAATAGTTCTGAGTTGTCCACGGATCCCTGTAATCAAGGATCAATTTCACTCCGGTAAGTCGCCGCAGCATAGCGGCGGCTACAAATGGTGAAAACGGCGGCCCCGTGACGATGAGGACATCTATCATGTTCTTGCGTATAATCTCGGCTCCTTTTATAACAGCAGGCAAAAGCCATCCGGCATATGGATCGAGAAGACAAATGTAATCTTCCCACAATCTCCTATAAGCTCTTCCCACCAAGCCTCCGACCATGAGCGGAAACCTGGGATACATGGATGAACGGTGGATTTCTCCTTTTCCAGAAATTGATTGATCAACCATTTTTATAAGGCTCTTCTTGATTGTCAGGACGTGAATTTCAAAGCCTTTATCACACAGGATGTCTGACAGAAAACTGAAGCGTTTTGCCCCAACCTCAGCGTTCGGAGCATACAGCAAAGACATTATGAGAACTTTTCTGAGTTTAACCATAGGTTTCTCTCAACTTACTTTCTGGCCATTTAAGGCGGTCTATCCACTGGCTCCAGAGGCCAAGCATGTGGCAGATATTCTCTGCCAGAAAGCCCCGATCCATTACAGTAAACCGGGGCAGGTAATACGGGTTCTGTCCCCTGAAGATATGGGAATGCTGCAGGGTGAAAGCCATTTCAATCCCGAGACTCTCAAGAATAGCCTTTTCCCTTCCATCGAAACGCCCATGGGGGTAAGCAAAATAGCGTATTTTTTCCCCCGTCCAGTTTTCGAGCGCAGCCTTGCTTCCACCTATTTCACTCTCAAGTTCGGAGTCACTGCAATTGGATCCGACAACATGGTGCATGGTATGGCATCCAAGGGTGACTTCAGGAAGGCTTGATATCCGTTTCACTTCTTCTATAGTCAAGCTTTCACGGGGCATTTGGTATCCAAACTGCTTCTCAAGCTCCTGTACCTGTTTGAGTCTCCCGCTCTCTGGAAGAGCCATGAGGCGCGGGAGAAGTCTTCCTCCCTCATGAAGCTGTGAGTCTGCCCGTTTCGCAAGGCTCCACCAGAAATGGCCGCTTCTCTCCACTGGGTCGGTAGAAATGAATAGGCACACAGGGATTCCAAATTCAACAACAACAGGAAAAACGCTGACAAGGTTGTCCTTCCACCCGTCGTCGAGCGATAACCAAACAGCACCTTGGTTAGGTTGGCGATGTCCTCTGGCGACTTCGCTTAATTCATCAGTGGTTATGAAGTGGAAACCGTTCTGCAGTAGCCATTGTATTGAATTGTAAAAAAGCCGACGCGTCGGGTTATGGAACGTTAGGGCCAAGACACCATCGCTACACAGAAGAGCGCGCTTAGCATGTTCCACTCGCCCTGTCAGCTTGAGCGCAGTGCCAAGAACCCATCCGGCACAATATCGCACCCTTTCTCTCATAAACACTCCACAGCTTGCAGTGAGTCACCCCGGCCCCATTTAGCCACACAGGTATTCCTGTTGATCACTGATTCTGCAAGTAAGTACCAAAACAATGAGTCGCGGTTAATTAAGTTATAGTTTGACATACTGCTCATTTGCGCAAAGCAGGTTTCTGGAGCAACATGCCCCCTGTAGATGCCCAAAAGGGCCGCAAGTCTCTCCACCAAAATGGCTCGGCGTAAAGCCCTCTTCCCTTGAAGCTATAGATGAGTCTGATCGGATCCAGATAATATTTGTTTGTCCAGATAGACTTGACATCGTAAGGAAGATACCACCACAAGATGCCTTCTTCATATTTGCATTTCTGAGCAGTGGGTGCATTCAGAGGGCCGGATATCGCCTCCTGGTACATCAGTTGCACCAAGTCGATTCCGCACCTGAGGGCATGGCTGTTCAGCATGCTGACACGCCCGTTCACTTCAATCAACTTCAATTTCCCGTCACGGGTATCGTACTTGAACTCCGCTTCTGCATAGCCATAGTACCGAATTTCTCTGAGTAACCTTACCGTATAATCACACGCTTGATCAGACCAGTCGCTCACGATTAAGGTTCCTGTCCCGAACTTGCCGGTCGATCGCCTCTTTCTATTCATAAAGACAGCAAGGGCTTCACTTCGGCTGTTCAGTACTGCTGAAACGTTAATCAACTGGTTTTCTTCACCAGGGATCATCTCCTGTATCAATGATGTGTTCTCCATCCCCCACTTCTCGTAGATCATCCTCAGTTCGGACTCGTTGGCACAGAGTTCGCCTCGAGTTGCCCAGGAGTTCGATACAGCAGGCCGCACTATTACCGGATAGGAAATTTCTCCATGATCTCTTAAGAGCGCCTCCAGATCATTTTCTGCCCGAACGACTTGGGTTTTTGGTATTGGAATCCCCAAACGCACAGCAATTTCCAATGTCTGTTGCTTCTCACGCGTGTTCCTCACAACATCACTCTCTGGGAAGGTAGTTTTCCAGCCTGGTCGAAGATCATCAATGTGACAGGACAAGGCGTCAAGATAGCCATCTTCAGTGACTATCAATACTGCTTCTTCCCCTATTTCTCTTGAAAAAGAAGAGTCTATGATATCTAGAAAATCCGCGGCATCCGGCTGGACTTGCAACAACGTGTTTACAAAACGGGAATGGCAAGCAATCCCCGTCTTCTTGCGTGAAACCAAGTGCAATGGCACATTGATTGCTGCGAGCGACCGGATACAGCCATAGGCCGATAGCGAGTCACCAAAAATGACTGTTGGGGTCTTCATCGTATCCTATCAATTACCTTTCTATTCTGCCGAAGCAGCCCACAGCCGATCCTGAGGACATTGAAGTTATATGCAAGACTGGCTACAAAAACTCTGTCCTGACAGCAAAGAAACACATTACTTTGCTCTGAGCGAAAAAAGGGGCACCCTTGCCCACATTGAAACTCTGTACATAAATAAAGGAACAGCGAGCCCAACAAGAACACCCACTATCACATGAATTACAAGGCTTCTCACCCCGAGCCCCCGCTCAAGAAGTATCCTCACTCCGCTTCCTGAGATCACATGAGCCAAATAGATGGGCATACTGTGCTTTCCCAAAAAGTTTAGCAGACGTCCACTACGATACACTCCAGCCACCCACCTGGAGCCCACTACCACTGCACCTACCCCTAAAAGAGAAAGTGCAAGCTTACCGCCCTTAATTGTAGCGTCCATGGCAAACAAGACAAAAAAAGTTAGCGCAAATATTGCGTATATATTGAGGAGTCCCCATTGAGAGGATCGGAAACCATTATACACGCTCCTTTTCATGTCCAACGCAACGTACTTTGAGTACAAGATGCCAGATACCATATAAATGGTATTTTCGCATAACTTCTCGACAACTCTGACACCACTATCTACGGGAACACAGTAGAGAACCATACCTAATAATGCATATGCAATTACCGAATGGCGGGTTACGGCGTCAAAGAAAGCGTACAAAATGAACATCATCAATAAAACGTACAGGAACCAGTAGTGTAATGGTCAAGTAAAAACGGACACCGTTTAGGCCGCAAAGCGGCACTGTTC
>CAZYXS010000077.1:0-15429 GCA_964650955.1 uncultured Desulfuromonadales bacterium
CGAAAAAGCCCATCCCGACGTCTTCAACGTGCTGCTGCAGATCCTCGACGACGGCCGGGTCACCGACGCCCAGGGGCGCACGGTCGACTTCAAGAACACCGTCATCATCATGACCAGCAATATCGGCTCCCAGCACCTGCTCGAGGGGGTCACCGACCAGGGGGAGATCCGCGAGGGGGCGCGGCAGAGCGTGCTGCGGGAGTTGCGGACCGGTTTCCGCCCCGAATTTCTCAACCGCGTCGACGATGTGGTGTTGTTCAAGCCCCTGACCCGGGAGGAGATTAAAGCGATTGTCGACCTTTTGACACAGGATCTGCGCAAGCGCCTGGCCCAGCGGCGCATCCGCCTCGAGCTCACCGAGGCCGCCCGCGACCACATCGCCCGCGAGGCTTACGACCCGGTCTATGGCGCCCGCCCCCTCAAGCGCTATCTGCAGCACCAGCTCGAAACCCGCCTGGGGCGGGCCTTGATCGCCGGCGAGGTGAGCGAAGGGGCGCTGATCCGCATCGATTGCCACGACGGCGCACTGCAACTGGAGGAAGTGGCGGAGGCGACGGTCGTCCATTGACGGCAGAATTGCCAGTAGAAATCCACCTGAAAGGAGCGGCCAACGCCGGGGGCAATGCCCTCGGCGTTGGCCGTTTTTGTGACAAAATTTGTCAGAAGTCAGCCGCGTTCCCCGCTCAACGAGGTCGTTCTGCCCCTTTCTGGGGTTGTCATGCGCCGCAGGACGGGATTTTTTTTGGCTGGGGGGATATGCTGTAGTTTCGGCCTGGAATTTGCAAATGTCCAATATCACACTATTAAGTCTGTCCCTGCCGGATGCCGGTCCTGGGACCAGTTGGCCGGCGGAGCCCGGCCGAGGACGATAAAAGCCATGAGCAAACGCAAACGGTTCGGAGAAATCCTGGTCGAGGCCGGGGTGATCAGCGAGACCCAGCTGAGCCTCGCTCTCGACAAGCAGCGAGCCACCGGGCAACGGCTGGGGCAAGTGCTGGAGGAGATGGGGATCGTCTCCGAAAAGGATACGGCTGTCGTGCTGGCGCGGCAGTTCGGTTTCAAGACGGTGCAGAACCTGGCCAAATACAGCTTCGCCGACGATCTGCTGGCCCTGGTCGACAGCGACACGGCGATCAAGCGCAACATCTTCCCCCTCAAACTCGAGGGGAAACAGCTCTACCTGGCGATGGTCAACCCGTTGGACATGGAATCCATCGACAATCTGACTTTCCGTACCGGGTTGCGTATCCTTCCCTGCGTCACCACGGCCGCGGAAATCCAGGCCGCAGTGCAGAAGCATTACCTGGGCGGCGTGGTGGAGCCCAAGCCGCAGGCAGAGAAGGACAGCTGGTGGAGCATTCTGGTGGTGGACGATCAGGAATTGGTGCGCGCCGCCATCGTCGCCGCCCTCAAACGGGAAGGCTACCTGGTCAGCGAGGCGGCTAATGGCGCCGAAGGGCTCAAGGCGGCCTGCCAGCAGCTACCCCACCTGATCATCACCGACACGGTCATGCCACGCATGGACGGCTTCGAGATGTTCCGGGCCCTGCAGAGCCAGGCCGCCACCCGGGCCGTCCCTGTTATCGCCCTTTCTTCCCGCTCGGCCCCGGAGGAAGAGGCCAAGCTCCTCGACGCCGGCTATTTCGACTTCATCGCCAAGCCGATCAACCCCGTCCGGCTGACCTCGCGGGTGCGCCGGGCGCTCCGCGTCAACTATGGCGACCGCCCCCCGCGGCGCTAGGTTTTTCAACGAGTTATTGCTCTTTAGCGACAGGAAGGTATAATGTTACAAAAGTAGTCATGATTAGTGGCGGGGTGTCGACCCCGGAAAGGAGGCGGCCATGCGGATCGATATTCTGTGCAAGCCGGAGAGTGGGCGTCGTTGCGAACTGACCCTGAGCAACGTCCGACAGGCTTTGGCCGATGCCGGGGTGGAGGCGGAGGTACACCTCTACAAGGATCGGCGCAAGATGATCGATGCCCGGGTCTATGTCTCCCCGGCCCTGCTGGTCGACGATGTTTTGCGGGTGGCCGGAAGGGTTCCGGAAGTTCCGGAAATCATCGGCATCCTCGCCGAGCGGCCCCGGTACCTCAAGCGGATGCAGCAGGTGGCCTGAGGCGGCCGCCAGGGGTAGAAATCAGGCTCCGACCCGGTTCCGCGGCGGAGGATCGTGGGCGGTGCCCATGCAGGCTGGACCATCCAGGCGATGATTCGATTGTCCTGGATTTTTTTTCGGTTGGATGTATGGCGACGATACTGCTGGTGGATGACGTACAACTGTTTCTGGAACTGGAGCGCTCGTTCCTGGAGGATGGCGGCCACCGGGCGGTGACTGCCGGCAGCGGCGAGGAGGCGTTGGAGCGCCTGGGCCAGGTCGAGCCCGATCTGCTGTTGTGCGACCTCTACATGCCCGGCCTGGATGGCGACGAAGTCTGCCGCCGCCTGCGCCAGAGCGCCCGCTGGCGGCAGTTGCCGGTGCTGATGGTGACGGCGGCGGGCAAGGAGGAGGATGTGCGGCGCTGCCTGGAGGCGGGTTGCGACGATTACATCACCAAGCCGGTCAACAAGAAGGACCTGCTGGAAAAGGTCAATCGCCTGCTCGGCAAGGTGCGCGCCCGCACCCTGCCCCGGGCCGAGGTGGCCCTGAAGGTCCAGCTCAAGGCCGAGGGGCAGAGCCTGTCTGCCTGTGCCCGGGATATCTCCGCCAACGGCATCTACGTCAAGAGTCAAAACTCCCTGGCCCCGGGAACGGTGGTCGAGCTCAAACTGGGCCTGCCCGACGGGCGGGAGATGCAGGTGCTGGGAAAGGTCAAGCGGGTGCAGGAGGGGGCCGATGGCGGCATGGGCATCTACTTCATCCACCCCGAGCCGTTGGGACGCAAGATCCTGGGACAGCTGGTGGAACAGGAACGGGAGGCGCTGCCAGCGGCACCGCCGCCCCTTCCGCAAGCCTGCAGCCAGCAGGATCGCCTGGTCGGGCTGGAGAAGGTCAACACCGACCTGCGGGCCGAACGGCAGCGGTTACGGCAGCGTATCGCCGAACTGGAGGCGGAAAACCACGAATTCGCCGCCCAGATCGTGCATGCCGAGGAGGTCAACAACAACCTGACCAACCTCTATGTCGCCTCCTCCCGATTGCATTCGGTGCTGGACCGGGAGCAGGTGGTCGAAATTATCAAGGAAGTGGTCATCAACTTCGTCGGCGCCGAGAAGTTTGCCCTGTTGCTGCTCGACCGGGAAGGCACGCGACTGCAATTCGAGACCGGCGAAGAGGTGGAGCGGGAAGGATTCCCCCCCTGTGTGCTGGGAGAGGGCCTGCTGGGCCGGGTCGCGGCCGGCACCGCCAGCCATTTTCGCGACGGGGATGTGACGGCCGGCAGCGACGATCTGCTCGATCCCATCGCCGCCATTCCGCTGCACATCCATGGCCGGCCCATGGGGCTGCTGGCCATCTATCGGTTGTTCCTGCAGAAGGTGCGTTTCGAGCAGGTCGACTACCAGCTCTTCTCCATGCTCGCCGAACATGCCGCCACCGCCCTGTTCTCCGCTACCCTCTACGGCGATTCCGAACGCAAGCGCGCCACCTACCGCGGCCTGGTCGATTTGCTCCTCAAGTAGGGGGCGGTGCGGGCTTTGGGTTTTTCCGGCGGCTGGAGAAACCCTTCGGCAAGGGCGAATTCGACGATCTCTTCCCCCTCCACCCGGCCGATGCTGCCGGCGAAAATCTCCGCCGGTGTGCGCCGGCCATCACTCCCCTGCAGCAGTTTCAGGAAATCCTCCTCCAGCGATTCGCACATCACCTCCGGACCTCGGCGCAAAAAGATGGCCACCGAGCCGACGGGGCGGAACAGGGCGGCGAACTGGTCCAGGTCCACCTCCTCCATTTCCAGCAGATCGAGAATCTCGTAGCGGAAGGGGACCAGGCGCACCCCCGGCCCCCGGCGCCAGGGGGTCGTCCAGAGTGGGCGGTTCCGCAGTTGTTTTGCCGGCGCTGGGCGGGTTTCAGGGCCGAGCAGGGTTTCCGCGTAGTGGAAGTGGTAGTGGAGCAGGTCGAGGGCGGCGGAAACGAGATCATCCCGGCCGCAGTCGTGGAGCAGCTGGCGGCTGAAGTCCTCCTGCAGGGCCACAATCTCCTGGCTCGACCAGGCAGTGGGGTCGGCCAGGCGCTCCGGGGTGGAGCCTGGCCGGGTTTTGACCCACCGGCCGAAACGGGTCAACAGTTCGCTTGGCGCCAGCCCGGTGGCCTTGAGCAGGGCGGGGAAGAAGGCCACCGCCCGGCCGGCATTGTAGAACAGGTCGGTGGCCCCGGCCAGTTCCCGGCTGGCGGCGAGATCGGCGGCGCTGTAGCTGGCGCTCTCTTCGATCAGGTAGGGGGGGGCGGGCTGGGCATGCAGCCCGAAGCTTTCCCGGTTCTGGTGCAGGGGGGTGCCGGGGAGCACCGCCAGGGGGAAGAGGTCGAGGTGGTTGGGCTGCAGCCGCAGGGCGATGTCGACGCTGCGGCAAAAGCCGGCATGGCTGTCGCCGGGCAGGCCGTAGATCAGGTCGAGGCCGTAGGTGATCCCTTCGGCGGCCAGCTGGTGGATGCGGGAGGAGAACTGCTGGGCATCATGGCTGCGGTGAATCCGCTTGAGCACCGCCGGGTCCGCCGACTGCAGGCCGATCTGCAGCGAGCAGGGGATGCGGGCCAACAGCCGGGCGGTCTCCCGATCGAGGAAATCGGCCTTGGCTTCGAGGTGGAAATGGACCTGTGGCGCCAGCCGGGCGATCAGCCGCAGCAAGGCCTTGCCCCGCTCCGGCGGGTAGTTGAAGGTGGAGTCGAGGACCCAGACCTGGCGCACGCCGAGTTCCACGAAGCGCGTGAGTTCCGCCGCCAGTCGCGCCTCTCCCAGGTGCCGCACCCCGCGGCTGCCGCGGGCGTCGTAGCAGAAGTCGCAGTGGAAGGGGCAGCCCCGGGAGGTCTCCCAGAGCACTCCCCCTGCCGCGGTGGGCCTGAGCAGGCCGCTTAGCCAGGGGGAGGGGAGCTGGTCGAGCGCCGCCACCACCGGCCGGTCGGGACTGGAGCCGAATCCGGCCGCGGTGCGCCAGCTCAGTCCCGCCACATCCTGCCAGGGGTGGCCGGCGGCGAGGCGGGCCACCAGTTCGGCGAAGGTGCGCTCCCCCTCGCCGCGGATGACCAGGTCGAGTGCTCCCTCCCGCAGCACCGCGTTTGGGTCCGCGGCCACCTCCGGCCCGCCGGCGGCCAGCAGCAGTCCGGGTCGGGCCTGGCGCAGGTTGCGGGCCAACTGCAGGACCCGCTCGCGGTTCCAGAGGTAGAGGGGGAAGGCCACCAGCTGCGGTCGCAGGTCGAGAATCCGCCCTTGCAGGGTCTCCAGGGAGTCGGCAGGGAAGCCGTCGAGCAGCCGGACCCCGGCCTGCAGGGCCGGCGGCAGGGCCGCGGCCAGGCAGCCGGCGGCCAGGGGGACGGCCTGGGCCGAGGGGCGCACATGCAGAGTGGGCAGGGCGATGATCATGGGCAACCTCGCGGGGGGCGCCGCAGCGCCGGTTCAGGCATCAGGCGGCGATTTCCACCCCCGGGGCGCGGGCCAGCCGGTCCGGGCTCAGGGGGATGTCGTGGCGGGCGAAAATATCCTGGTAGCGGTCAAAGTCCGCTTTGAGCTGCCCCAGGGTCAGATTGTAGCCGTAGCTCATGATGTGGCGGCGGGCAGCGCCGCTCATCGGGCTCTGGATGAACATCAGGGCTTCCTCCAACCCTGGTTCGAAAACCAGGATCTCGACATCGGGATGCTCCCGTCGGCAGTTGGCCAGCGCCTCGCTGAGCTTGGCCTGGTTGGCGATGCGCTGGGACTGCTCCCAGGCGAAGGAGATCCCCAGTTCTGCGATGGAAGAACAGCGGCCGTAGGAGAGGGAGGGGAGGCAGATCGATTCCTGGTCGTTGACCAGCGGCGTGCGCGGATTGATCAGCACGATCAGCTTGGCTCCCCGCTCGATGGCGATGTCGAGGTGGGCGATGTGCCCGGTGGAACCGTCGACGAAATGCCGTCCGCCGAAGCAGGGGGGACGGAAAAAGTAGGGGATGGCGCAGGAGGCGGTGATGGCCTGGCACAGGTGCAGATCCCGCTCTCCTGCGCTGCCGAAGATCACCCGCCGGCCGAGATCGAGATCATAGGCGGGGATGTAGAGTTCCCGGGGGAGGTCGGTGAAGTTATCCACCAGGCCGGCCTGGGCGAAGGCCTCGCAGAGGTATTTCTGCATCGGCTCCAGGCTGAAGAGGCCGGCGGGGAATTGCTCCTGCAGGATATGGATCAGGTCGCTGCCCCTCGATTGCCATTTGCGGCGACGGTAATGGCGGAAGATCTGCCAGAGGTTGCCCAGCACCCGGCCGCAGGAGGCGAGCATCTGGCGGGAGTCGACCTTGTAGATGTCCGAGCGGCGGAAGTTGAAGGGGCTGGGAACGTCGTGCAGGATGTCCTTGAACAGTCGGAAAGGAGGGATGCCGTTGGCCACCAGGGCAGCGACCACCGAGCCGGCGCTGACCCCGACGAAGAGGTCGAAACGACAAGTGGAGAAACCACGGGCGAACAGGCGGTCGAGGGCGGTGAGGCAGCCGATTTCGTAGGCGGCCCCCATGATCCCGCCGCCAGCGAGAATCAGAGCGGTTTTCGAGGGTGCCGGTGCCGGTTGCATGCCTGCCCCCGGGTCAGGTCTTGGCCCTGACCTTGATTTTGGGTTTGCCCTCTTCGATGGTGACCCGGAACTCCACCTCCCGGTCGCCGAACTTCTCCCGGATCTTTTCCCGCTGACCTTCCAGGAAATCCGCGATCTGGGCCCGCCCAGGTGCGGCGCCCCCCAGCTTGCAGCTCTGCCTGGCCGCCAGCAGTTCGTCATAGACCCGGTCCAATTCCGCTTCCGCAGCTGTGGGCCTGGAGGGTTCGGCGGCAGCTGTCTGAGGCGAGACCGGTGCCGGCCTGAGGCGGGCCTGGTGGCGTTCGTAGCGCCCTTCGTCGATCAACCGCAGGATGCGGTCCCAATGGCCGCAGTACTGGTGGAAGCGGGTGGCCAGGTTCTGGTAGCGGAAGCGCAGATCGGTCTGGATGATGCGGCGGTTGGCAAAGCGCAGCAGCCGTCGGCTGAGCTTCTCCCGCTCCTGCAGCGGGGCGCGTTTTTCCACCCCGGCGAAATACTGCTCGAAGGTCACCTCCAGGTCCTTGAGGGACTGTTCGATCTCGCCGAGCTCGCGCCCGATAGTTTTCCGCTCGTCCATAAGCCCTCCAAACAGCCCAACTATACTGAACTGTTCCAGCCATTGCAAAGGTTTATGGCACAAAAGCCGCCTGGGGAAAGGGTTTTTGCCGTGCCAGAGTGCTTGACGAAGGCGCCCCTTTCCGCAATAATAACCTATTTTTGTAAAAACTTTTAACTGGGGGAGCTATGAGCCACGATAACCTGGCTGCCGTCATCCTGGCCGCGGGCAAGGGGACGCGGATGAAATCGGAACTGCCGAAGGTGCTGCACGCCGTGGCGGGGGTGCCGATGCTGCGCTACCCGGTGGAGCTGGCCCGCACCCTGGGCTGCAGCCCGACGGTGGCGGTCATCGGCCATGGCGCCGCGGCGGTGGAAACCGCCCTGGCCGACGCCGGCGTGCGCTTCGCCCTGCAGGAGCAGCAGCTCGGCACCGGTCATGCGGTCCTGTGCGCACAAGGGGCGCTGGCCGGCTTCACCGGCACGGTGCTGCTGCTGTGCGGCGATGTGCCGCTGCTGCGGCTGCAGACCCTGGAGGCGCTGCTCCACTACCACCGGGCCCAGCAGGCCACGGTCACGGTGCTCACCGCCCACATGGCCAATCCCCACGGCTACGGCCGCATCGTCCGCCAGGGGGATGAAGTGCTGCGCATCGTCGAGGAGAAGGACGCCAGCCTGCAGGAAAAGGCGATCAACGAAATCAACACCGGCATCTATGCCCTCGAGGCCCCCTTCGTCTTCGAGGCCCTCAAAACCATCGGTTGCGACAACGCCCAGGGGGAATACTACCTCACCGACGTGCTGGCCGCCGCCCGCAGCGCCGGCCGCCGGGTCTGTGCCCTGGCCGCCGGTACGTCCGAGGAGACCATGGGGATCAACGACCGGGTGCAGCTGGCCGAGGCCGGGGCGTTGATGCGCCAGCGCATCAACCGCGAGCTGATGCTCGCCGGGGTGACCCTGGTCGACCCGGCCACCGCCTACATCGAACCGCAGGTGCGCATCGGCGCCGACACCATCCTCGAGCCCAACGTGCAGCTGCGGGGCGCCACCACCATCGGCCGCGACTGTCGCATCGACAGCGGCGTCTGCCTCGATGGCTGCGTCGTCGGCGACGGCGTGCACCTCAAGGCCGGCTCGGTGCTGACCGACTCCCGTATCGGCGACGGCAGCGAGGTCGGCCCCATGGCCCACCTGCGGCCGGGCACGGTGCTGACCGGCAAGAACAAGATCGGCAACTTCGTCGAGACCAAGAAGTCGGTGATCGGCCAGGGCTCCAAGGCCAGCCACCTGACCTACATCGGCGATGCGGAGGTGGGGCGCAACGTCAACATCGGTTGCGGCACCATCACCTGCAACTACGACGGGGTCAACAAGCACAAGACCGTCATCGAGGACGACGTCTTCGTCGGCAGCGACACCCAGTTCGTCGCCCCGGTGCGCATCGGCCGCGGCAGCCTCATCGGCGCCGGTTCCACCATCACCAAGGACGTCCCCCCCGATGCCCTGGCCCTCTCCCGCCCCGAGCAGAAGGTCATCGAGGGCTGGGCCGCCCGGCAGCGGACCAAGCAGCAGAAGAAAAAAGGTTAATTTACTTTTCCCGATTCAGAAGGATGTTCCCATGTGCGGTATCGTCGGCTACATCGGCCAGCAGCAGGCCACTCCCATCATCATCGACGGCCTGCGCCGTCTCGAATATCGCGGCTATGACTCGGCCGGCATCGCCACCCTCAACGGCGGCAAGGTCGAGATCCGGCGGGCCGAAGGCAAGCTGAGCAACCTGGAGCAGCTGCTGCGGGACAAGCCGGTCAGCGGCAGCCGCGGTATCGGCCATACCCGCTGGGCCACCCACGGCCGCCCCTCGGAGATCAACGCCCATCCCCATTTCGCCGGTGGCGTGGTGGTGGTGCACAACGGCATCATCGAGAACTACCTGGCTCTCAAGGAACGGCTGCGGGCCCTGGGGCACAATTTCAGCAGCGAGACCGACACCGAGATCATCGCCCACCTTATCGAGGAGCACCGCAAGGCCGGCATCTCCCTGGAGTTGGCGGTGCGGCGGGCCCTCGCGGAGGTGCGCGGCGCCTACGCCGTGGCGGTGATCTGCGAGCAGGAGCCCGACACCCTGGTGGCCGCCAAGCTCGGCTCGCCGCTGGTGGTGGGGCAGGGGGAGGGGGAGTTCTTCGTCGCCTCCGACATTCCCGCCATGCTCTCCCACACCCGGGAGATGATCTTCCTCGAGGATGGCGAAATGGTGGTCTGCAGCGGTGGCACCATGCGCTTCACCGACCTCGCCGGCGTCCCCCTGGTCAAGCAGAGCAAGACCATCACCTGGAGTCCGCTGATGGCGGAGAAGGGGGGCTACAAGCACTTCATGCTCAAGGAGATCTACGAGCAGCCCCGGGCCATCGCCGATACCCTGGCCGGCCGCCTGCGGGGGGAGGAGGGGGACATCTACCTGGAGAACCTGCAGCTCTCCGATGCGGAACTGCAGGGGATCGAGCGCCTCTACGTGGTCGCCTGCGGCACCTCCTGGCATGCCGGCCTGGTCGGCAAGTTTCTCCTCGAGAAGCTGGCCCGCCTCCCCGTGGAGGTGGACATCGCCAGCGAATTCCGCTACCGCGACCCGCTGGTGACCGAGCGCACCCTGACCCTGCTCATCAGCCAGAGCGGCGAGACTGCCGACACCCTGGCGGCCCTGCGGGAGGCCCGGGGCAAGGGGGGGAGGGTGGTGGCGATCTGCAACGTGGTGGAATCTTCCATCGCCCGGGAGAGCCACGGCGTGCTCTACACCCACGCCGGGCCGGAGATCGGCGTGGCCTCCACCAAGGCCTTCACCACCCAGCTGGTCGCCCTGGTGCTGCTGGCCATGCGCCTGGGGCGGGCCCGGGGAACCCTGGATGCGGCGGCCTGCCGGGAGCTGGCGGCGGCCCTGTCGAGCCTCCCCCGCAAGCTCGAAAAAGCGCTGGAGCTGGATGGCGTCATCGAGGAGGCGGCCCGCACCTTCAGCACCGCCCGGGACTTCCTCTACCTGGGGCGCGGCAACCAGTATCCCATCGCCCTGGAAGGGGCCCTCAAGCTCAAGGAGATTTCCTACATCCACGCCGAAGGCTACCCGGCCGGGGAGATGAAACACGGCCCCATCGCCCTGATCGACGAGCAGCTGCCGGTGGTCATGCTCGCCCCCCACAACGACACCCACGAAAAGGTGGTGTCCAACATGGAGGAAGTGCGGGCCCGCGGCGGCAAGGTGTTGATGGTGACCGACCAGGAGGATGCCGACCTGGCCGCCAAGGCCGACCTGGTGCTGGTGGTGCCGGAGACCCCGGATGACCTGATGCCCATCGTGACTTCCATCCCCATGCAGTTGCTGGCCTACCACATCGCGGTCTGCAAGGGGACCGACGTGGACCAGCCCCGCAATCTGGCCAAAAGCGTCACCGTGGAGTAAGCCGTGCGTCGGAGCACCAAGCTCTATGTCTGGCTGCGGCGCCGGAGCACCGCGGCCTTGAGCCGTTTCCGCATCAGCGAAAACACCTTCATGGCCATCCTCGCGGTGGCCATCGGGTTGATTTCCGGATTGGGCAACTACGCCTTCCGCCGCCTGATCCATATCATCGACCACCTGGTGGTGGAGCAGGGGATGACCCTGTTCGCCGTCGACCCCACGGCCTGGAGCTGGAACCGCCTGGCCATGGCCCTGTTCCCGGTCATCGGCGGGCTGGCCATGATTCCCCTCTACATCTACTTCGGCAAAGACCTGCGCTACGGATTTTCCCGCTTCCTCGAGGTGGTCAACCTGCGCGGCGGCAAGGTGCCGGCCCGCACCATCTTCACTCGCGGCTTTGCCAGTGCCATCACCCTCGGCACCGGCGGCTCCGCCGGCCCCGAGGGGCCCATCGCCCAGATCGGGGGGGCCATCGGCAGCCAGGTGGGGCAGGGTTTCAAGATGAGCGGCGACCGCCTCAAGACCCTGGTGGCCTGCGGCGTCTCCGGCGGGGTGGCGGCGACCTTCAACGCCCCCATCGCCGGGGTCTTCTTCGCCCAGGAGATCGTGCTGCTCTCCGCCTTCGAGCTCTCCAGCTTCACCTCCATCGTCATCGCCAGCGGCATGAGCACCGTCGTCTCCCGGGCGCTGCTGGGCAACACCCCGGCCTTCGTGGTTCCTCCCTACACCCTCGGTTCCTCCTACGAGCTGTTCTGCTATCTGGTGCTGGGGTTGATCATCGGGGTGCTGGCGATGACCTTCATCAAGACCCACTTCGCCATCAAGGACCGCTTCGCCGCCCTGAACATGCATCCTTTGGCCAAGCCGGTGTTCGGCTGTCTGCTGGTGGGGGTGATCGGCGTCCTCTTCCCGCAGGTCCTCGGCGACGGTTACGAGTTCATGGAGCAGGTGCTGCACGGCGAGGGGGCCTGGTACCTGCTGGCGGCCATCGTGCTGTTCAAGGCCCTGGCCACCTCCATCACCCTCGGCGCGGGGATGCCCGGGGGCCTGTTCGCCCCCTCCCTCTATCTCGGCGCCATGGCCGGCGGCGCCTTCGGCAAGCTGGTGCAACTGTTCTTCCCCACCCTCGGGGCCACCCCCGGCGCCTATGCCCTGGTCGGCATGGGGGCTTTTCTCTCGGCGGTGACCCATGCGCCGATGACCGCCATCTTTCTGCTCTTCGAAATGACCGCCTCCTATGAAGTCATCATTCCGATCATGCTCACCTGCGTGGTCGGCACCTCCATCGCCCGCCACTACAAGAAGGAGAGCATCGAGACGGAGGAACTGGTGCGGGCCGGCATCGACCTGGCGGCGGGCAAGGAGCGCAACATCATGAAGTCGATCCGGGTCGGCGAGGTCATGGCGCGGGATCCGGAGACGGTGCCGGAGAACATGACCCTGCGCCAGTTCACCGAATTCATCGCCCACACCCGCCACACCAACTTCCCCCTGGTCAATCCGCAGGGCGAGCTCTCCGGTATCATCTCTGTGCAGGATTTCATGGGGGTGGTGTTCGAGCACGACCTCATGGACCTGGTGGTACTCAAGGAGCTGGCGACCCTCGACGTCATCACCGTGGTGGAGGATGACGACCTCGACGGGGCGATGCAGAAGATCGGCTATCGCAACATCGAGCAGCTGCCGGTGGTCGACCGGGATTCGGGGACCCGCCTGGTCGGCATCATTTCCCGCCGCGACATGGTCTCGGCCTACAACCGGGCGCTGATGGCCCGCACCCTGGAAGAGGAGGGGGAGGATGACTGACCTGCTCGCTGGTCTCAACGCCCCGCAGCGCCAGGCGGTGCTGCATGGCGCCGGGCCGCTGCTGATCCTGGCCGGGGCGGGGAGCGGCAAGACCCGCACCCTGACCCACCGCGTCGCCCACCTGGTGCGGGCGCAGGGGGTCCCCCCCTGGCAGATCCTGGCGGTGACCTTCACCAACAAGGCGGCCGCCGAGATGCGGGAGCGCCTCGAGCAGTTGCTCGGCGCCGCCGACCTCCCCTGGGTGGCGACCTTCCACGCCACCTGCGTGCGCATCCTGCGGCGGGAGATCGCCGTTCTGGGCTTCACTTCCGACTTCACCATCTACGACGACCAGGACCAGCAGCGCCTGCTCAAGGATCTGCTCAAGGACCTCGACATTGCCGAAAAGGTGCTCAAGCCCCGGGCCGCCGCCGTCGCCATCGACGCCGCCAAGAACCGCGGCCTGCGCCCCGACCAGGTGGAACGGGGGGACTACTACGGCGAGCTCACCGCGCGGGTCTACGCCGAGTACCAGACCCGCCTCAAGCGGGCCAACGCCGTCGATTTCGGCGACCTCCTGCTGCTCACCGTGCAGTTGTTCGAGGAGCAGCCGACGGTGCTGCAGCGCTGGCGGGAGCGCTTCCACTACCTGCTGGTGGACGAGTTCCAGGACACCAACCAGATCCAGTACCGCCTGGTCAACCTGCTCGCCGCCCGCCACCGCAACCTCTGCGTGGTCGGCGACGACGACCAGTCCATCTACCGCTGGCGCGGCGCCGAGGTCGGCAATATCCTCGGCTTCGAGCGGGACTATCAGGGCGCCACGGTCATCCGCCTGGAACAGAACTACCGCTCCAGCGCCACCATCCTCGCCGCCGCCGGCGAAGTGGTGGCCCAGAACCGCGGCCGCAAGGGGAAGACTCTCTGGACGGAGAACCCCCCCGGCGAACCGCTGACTCTGGAGACCCTCCCCGACGACCTCGAGGAAGCCCGCTTCGTCGCCGCCGAAATCACCCGCCTGCACCGCGCCGGCCGGCCGCTGCGGGAGCTGGCGGTGTTCTACCGCACCAACGCCCAGTCCCGTTCCTTCGAGGAGGCGCTGGTGCGGGAGCGGCTCCCCTACGTCATGGTCGGCGGCCTCAAGTTCTTCGCCCGCATGGAGATCAAGGACATCCTCGCCTACCTGCGGGTGCTGGTGAACCCGGCCGACGCCCTCTCGGCCCGGCGCATCATCAACGTGCCGGCCCGGGGCATCGGCAAGGCCACCGTCGAGCGCATCGGTGCCTTCGAAGTCGAGGCCGGCGGCTTTCTCCCCGCCTGCCGCCTGGCCCTGGAACGGGGCGCGCTCAAGGGGGCGGCGGCGAACAAGGTGGCCGCCTTCGTGGAGTTGATGGACGGCTTTTCCGAGCGGGTCGCCTGGCAGCCCTACCCGGAGCTCACCGCCGAACTCATCGAGCAGAGCGGCTACGGCCCGGCGCTGCGGGAGGAGCGCACCGAGGAGGCGCGGGAGCGGCTGCAGAACCTGGAGGAACTGCTCAAGGGGATGGAGGAGCACCGGGGCAGCGAGGGGACCCTCTCCGAGTACCTGGAGCAGGTCGCCCTGGTCACCGATCTCGACAGCTACGATCAGCGCCACGACCGGGTCACCCTGATGACCCTGCACGCCGCCAAGGGGCTGGAGTTCCCGGTGGTGTTCATGACCGGCATGGAGGAGGGGCTGTTCCCCCACAGCCGCATCGGCGAGCACCCCGAGGATCTGGAGGAGGAGCGGCGGCTCTGCTACGTCGGCATGACCCGGGCCATGCACAAGCTTTATCTCACCCACGCCCGGCGGCGTCGGGTCTACGGCGATTTCCAGTTCAACCCGCCGAGCCGCTTCCTGGCGGAAATCCCCGCCCGGCTCCTCGCCGTGCCGCCCGCGGTGGCCCCGGCCCACAACCTGGCGGCCCTGACCCAGCGGCCGGCCCCCGCCGCCGGCCACAACCTGGCCAGCCTCTTCGAGCAGTTGGCCCCCTCCCCCCTGGAGGATCTGGAGGGGGACGAGGCCCCCTTCGAGGAGTCGGTGCGGGTGGTGCCGGAGGCGGAGGAGGGGTTGCGCCTGGGGGCCCAGGTGAAGCATGTGAAGTTCGGCCTCGGTACCGTCCGGCGGCTGGAGGGGCAGGGGGACCAGACCAAGGTCACCGTCTATTTCCGCAGCGTCGGGCCGAAAAAGCTGCTGCTCAAGTTCGCCGGGCTCGAACCCGCCTGAGGGCGGGGGTCGATTTGTCGTGGCGCATGAAACAAAATTATGTTATGACCTTGGGAACTGTGCCGGCCGCGCACATTTCATCCATTCGATTCGATGCCTGGGGATGCCATGATCGCTCGCCTGCTGTTGCTGGTTGTCCTGTTCTGTGCCTCGGTGTCCTCGGCGGCCGCCCTCTCCCTCGGGGTGACGGTAGCCAACGGCTTGGTGCGCTCCGAGTCGCAGGTCCAGGCCTTTGCCGCCTACCTCGAGTCCAGACTCGGCGAAGCGGTGACCTGGCGGGTCTTCGCCAACGATCAGAAGTTGCACGACTGGCTCAACCGTTACCGGGAAATCGACCTGGCGGTGCTTGACGCCGACTATCTGCAGGATCAGCTTCCCGGTGAGTTCTTCCGCCTCGGCCGCGGCGTGCGCCCCGACGGCAGTCCCACCGCAGTGGTGGTGATGCGCCAGGGGAGTCGCCCGCAGCACCTCGAGCGGGCCCAGCAGGCGCTGCTCGAGATGGAGGACTCCCCCGATGGGCGGGCTCTGCTCGACGCCCTCGGCCTGCGCCGGTTCGTCGCCGCACCCCGGGTGCTGCCGACCCGGAGCGAAGCCCGCGCGGCACAACGACCGGTGGCCGCGGTGCCCCCTCCGCCCGCGCCGGTGGTGCGCAAGGCCGCCCCGGCGCCGGCCGTCATCCGCCGGGCCGCCCCTCCCGTCGCACCTGCCCCG
>CAZYXS010000078.1:0-4081 GCA_964650955.1 uncultured Desulfuromonadales bacterium
ACTCCCATGTATTTTTGCAGGCAGCGCCTGGCAATAGAAAAAGCCCCGGCGAACCGGGGCTTTTTGGGTCTGCAAATAATGGCCGTGGCCTCAGACGTTTTTCTTCTTCTCGTGGCGTTTGCGCTCGTTGGCGTCGAGGTGGCGCTTGCGCAACCGGATCGACTTGGGGGTCACTTCCACCAGTTCGTCGTCGTCGATGTACTCCAGCGCCTGCTCCAGGGTCAGGAGCCGGGGAGGGGTGAGGCGGATGGCGTCATCGCTGCCAGAAGCGCGGACGTTGGTGAGTTTCTTGCCGCGGCAGGCGTTGACGATCAGGTCGTTCTCCTTGGCATGCTGCCCCAGGATCATCCCCTCGTAGACGTCGATGCCGGTGGGAACGAAGAGGATGCCGCGGTCCTGCAGCCCGAACAGGGAGTAGGCCACGGTTTCGCCGGCTTCCATGGCGATGAGGACGCCGTTCTTGCGACCCGGGATGGGGCCGCGGAAGGGGCCGTAGCCGTGGAAGGTGTGGTTCATCACGCCGGTGCCG
The DNA here is from genome assembly GCA_964650955.1 of uncultured Desulfuromonadales bacterium. Classification (GTDB taxonomy): domain Bacteria; phylum Desulfobacterota; class Desulfuromonadia; order Desulfuromonadales; family CAZYXS01; genus CAZYXS01. The sequence goes on from CAZYXS010000078.1 coordinate 530, forward strand.
CGGGTGTCGGTCAGGAAATCGGTGCGGAAGCCGATCAGGCCGCGGGCGGGAATGATGAACTCGATGCGGTTGGTCCCCTCCATGGTGTGCATGGAGACCATTTCGGCCTTGCGGGGGCCGAGTTTTTCGATCACCGTCCCCTGGAATTCCTCGGGCACGTCGATGACCAGGTATTCGAGGGGCTCGCAGCGCTCGCCATCGATCTCACGGAAGATGACCTCGGGCTTGGAGACGCACAGTTCGAATCCTTCGCGGCGCATGTTCTCGATCAGGATGGAGAGGTGCAGTTCGCCGCGGCCGGAGACCTTGAAGGTGTCGGTATTGTCGGTGTCTTCGACCCGCAGCGAGACGTTGGTGCGCAGTTCCTTCTGCAGGCGCTCGCGGATGTTGCGGGAGGTGACGAACTTCCCTTCCCGGCCGGCGAAGGGGGAGTTGTTGACGATGAAGTTCATCGACAGGGTCGGCTCGTCGATGGCGACATAGGGGAGGGCGGTCGGGGTTTCGCCGCTGGCGAAGGTCTCGCCGATGCCGACTTCCTCGAAGCCGGCGATGCAGACGATGTCTCCGGCGATGGCGTCGGCCAGTTCCACCTGCTTCAGCCCCTCGAAGCCGAGCAGCTTGGAGATGCGGCCGCGGGTCATGCTGCCGTCCTTCTTGATCAGGGCGATGGTCTCGCCCGCCTTGACCCGGCCGTTGAAGATCTTGCCGGTGGCGATGCGGCCGATGTAGTCGTTGTAGGCGATGGAGGTGACCAGCATCTGGAAGGGGGCCTCGGGATTGGCCTCCGGCGGCGCCACCCGGTCGCGGATCATTTCGAACAGGGGCTCCAGGTTGGAGGATTCCTGGCCGAGTTCGCGCATGGCGTAGCCCTGCTTGGCGCTGGCATAGACGATGGGGAAGTCGAGTTGCTGCTCGTCGGCGTTAAGTTCGCAGAACAGGTCGAAAACCATGTTGACCACCTCGTCGGGGCGGGCGCCGGGGCGGTCGATCTTGTTGATGACCACGATCGGCTTGATGCCCAGGTCGAGGGACTTCTTCAGCACGAAGCGGGTCTGGGGCATGGGGCCATCGAAGGCGTCGACCAGCAGCAGCACCGAGTCGACCATCTTCAGCACCCGCTCCACCTCGCCGCCGAAGTCGGCGTGACCGGGGGTGTCGACGATGTTGATCTTGAGTCCGCCGTGGTGGATGGAGAGGTTCTTCGACAGAATGGTGATCCCCCGCTCTTTTTCCAGGTCGTTGCTGTCCATCACCCGTTCGGTGATGACCTGGTTTTCCCGGAAGACTCCGGATTGCTTGAGCATGGCGTCGACCAGGGTGGTCTTGCCGTGGTCGACGTGGGCGATAATGGCGATGTTACGAATGTTGTTCGGCATGGGAAAACTCACTGCTCCTGATGTGCGACTTGATCGTGTCCGATTTTGCAAAACCCATCAACTTTAGATGATTATTTTCCCAGAAGCCAGAAAAATCAACAGGAGGAAGGGGATTTTTCCCGAGGAAGGAGGGGCAATGCTTGCACGGTGTACGTTAAGGTTCTAAAATTGGCATGTAGCCTGAAGGACTTGGCGGCATGTTCGGCAAGGAGATCACGGGTGCTCATGGAGGCGCGGATGTGTTTGGCGGGTCTTCCGCCGCAGATTCGGAAACTCTGCCCCGCCGTTGGCTGGAGCTGACCCGTGGGTGGGGTTGGGGCAGGCCGCCGCCGCGCGGGTCAAGGCCCTGGGAGGTTAGCATGGACTGGTCGGTATATCTGCGCCCGGGGGAGCGGTTGCTGTGGTCGGGGCGCCCGGCGCCCCGCGCCTTCACCTTTCGCAACTGGCGGACTTCGCTGTTCGGTTTCCTGCTGCTGTTTCTCTCCATGTACTGGCAACTGGTCGGGGTGCAACTGCGGCTGGTTTATGATGTGCCGATGCTCGATTTTCTGCCGACGCCCTTCATGGCCATCGGCCTCTACCTGGCGGTGGGCCAGGTGCTGCTGGCGCGGTTGGAGTGGGAGCATATTTTCTACGCCCTGACCGACCGGCGTCTCTTGGCCATGCATGGCCTGTTCCGCCTGCAGATCGACTATCTGCCCGCGGACCAGCTCAATTCCATCGGCCAGAAACCCCTCGGCCAGCATCTGGCCACGGTGCGGGTCAGCGGTTGCCATCCGGCCCGCCGGCTGGACCTGGAATGTCTCGAACATCCAGAACTGCTGACCCGGCAGCTGGAGGAACGGCTCATCGACCGGGGAGTGGAGTGTCCGCTGCCGCCATCCGATGATGTTTCCGGGAAGAATTGACTTTATCCCCCGCCTTTGGCTAATCTGAATGGTTCATACTCCCTCCCGGAAGGACGCAATCGCAGTGTATATGCAGAAAAAGTTTTACCTGGAAACCTTCGGCTGCCAGATGAACGTGGTCGATTCGGAGCGCATCGTCGATCTGCTGCAGCAGATCGGTTACCGGCAGGTCGACAGCGCCGAGGCGGCCGACCTGGTGCTGCTCAACACCTGCTCGGTGCGGGACAAGGCCGAGCGCAAGGTTTACGGCCATCTCGGCCGTTTCAAGCCGATCAAGGATCGCAACCCCTCTCTGATTATCGGGGTCGGCGGGTGCGTGGCCCAGCAGGAAGGGGAGCGGTTGCTGGAAAAGCTCTCCTATGTCGACCTGGTATTCGGCACCCACAACGTACACAAGCTGCCGGAGATGGTGGGCAAGGTGGAAGCCGGCCGGGAGCGCTGCCTGGAGACGGAATTCCTGGACAAGGAGACCCGCCTGCAGCTCTTCCCCAAGCGCACCGAGGGGGATGCCGTCACCCGCTTCGTCACGGTCATGCAGGGGTGTGACAACTTCTGCTCCTACTGCATCGTCCCCCATGTGCGGGGGCGGGAGGTGAGCCGGCCGAGCGGGGAGATTCTCGCCGAGGTGCGGGATCTGGCGGCGGCCGGGGTGCGGGAAGTCACCCTGATCGGACAGAATGTGAACTCCTACGGCGAAAAGGAGCCGGGGGAAATCTCCTTCGCCCAGCTGCTCCGGCAGGTGCACGCGGTGGAGGGGATCGAACGCATCCGCTTCACCACCTCCCATCCCAAGGACCTCTCCGATGAACTGATCGACTGCTTCGGCAGCCTCGACAAGCTCTGCAAGCATATCCACCTGCCGGTGCAGGCCGGTTCCGACCGCATCCTCGAGCAGATGAACCGCGGCTACACCAGCGGCGACTACCTGTCGAAGGTGCGGCGTTTGCAGACGGTCTGCCCGGAGATCCGGCTGACCTCCGACATCATCGTCGGCTTCCCCGGCGAGACCGAGGAAGATTTCGCCGCCACCCTGGCCCTGGTGGAAGCGGTGCGCTTCGCCGATATCTTCTCCTTTCTCTACTCGGTGCGGCGGGGAACCAGCGCCGCGGACCTGCCGGATGACGTCGAGCCGGCCGTGAAGCAGGCCCGCTTCGACCGCCTGCTGGCTGTGCAGGAGCAGATCAGCCAGGCCACCTGGAAGGGGGATGTAGGCCGGGTGCTGCCGGTGCTGGTGGAGGGGGAGAGCAAGCAGAAGGGGGGGCAGGTCT
>CAZYXS010000078.1:4091-14802 GCA_964650955.1 uncultured Desulfuromonadales bacterium
CACCACCTGGAACCGCATCGTCAATTTCTCCGGCGAGCCTGGGCTGGTGGGGCGGATCGTGCCGGTGCGGGTCACCAAGGCCAACCGCAACTCCCAGCTTGGGGAGCGGGTGGAGGGGGAGGCATGATCGACCTGCACACCCATTCCATCTACAGTGACGGCGAACTGATCCCGGCGGAGCTGACCCGGCGCGCCGCGGTGGCGGGTTACCGGGCCATGGCCATTACCGACCACGGCGACCTCTCCAATCTCGACCTGATCCTGCCGCGCCTTTGCCGGGTGGCCGAGGACCTGGGGCGGGCCTGGGGGCTGACGGTGCTGCCAGGCATCGAGCTGACCCACGTACCGCCGGCGGCCATCGCCGATGCGGCGCAGGAGGCGCGGCGACTGGGCGCGCGGCTGGTGCTGGTGCACGGCGAAACCATCGTCGAGCCGGTGGCCCCGGGCACCAACCGGGCAGCCCTGGAAGCGGAGATCGACATTCTCGCTCATCCCGGCCTGATCAGCCCCGAGGAGGTGGCCCTGGCCGCCGAGCGGGGGATCTGCCTGGAGCTGACCACCCGCAAGGGGCACAGCCTGAGCAACGGCCATGTCGCCCGCCTCGCCCTGGCGGCCGGGGCGAAGCTGGTGGTCAACACCGACAGCCACGCCCCCGGCGACCTCACCCCTTTGGCCATGGCGCGGAAGATCGCCCTCGGCGCGGGTTTGACCGAGGAGCAGTTCGAACAGACCCGGCGCAATTCGGAGGCGCTGGTGCAAAAGGCCCTTGCCCGTTGACCGCTTGTTTTCCTTCCGGCTTCTGAATTCTGACTCCTGAATTCTCGCCTTTGCCCTCAAGGTATCCCCCATGACCGAGCAGGATTTCGCCTTTTTCAAGGAGTTCGTCGAAACCCCCAGCCCCTCCGGTTTTGAGCAGCCGGCGCAGCGGGTGCTGCGACGGGAACTGGCTTCGGTGGCCGATGAGCTGACCACCGACGTGATGGGGAACGTGATCGCCTGCCTGCAGGGGGAGGGGGAGAACCGGCCGCGGGTGATGCTGGCCGGCCATTGCGACGAAATCGGTTTCATGGTCCGCTACATCGACGAGGGCGGCTTCCTGTTCTTCGGGCCGATCGGCGGGGTCGACAATCACCTGATCCCCGGCCAACGGGTCTGGGTGCATACCGCCAAGGGGCCGGTGCTGGGGGTGATGGGTCGCAAGCCGATCCACATGATCGAGGCCAAGGACCGGGAAGCGGTGGCCAAGCCGAAAAGCCTGTTCATCGACATCGGCTGCTCGGACCGCAAGGCTGCCGAAGAACTGGTCGCCATCGGCGATCCGGTGACCTTCGCCGTCGGCCTGGAACGGCTGCAGGGGGACCGGGTGGCCTCCCGGGCCTTCGACGACAAGATGGGCGCTTTCATCGTCGCCCAGGTGCTCAAGGAAGTGAAACGCCGCGGCCCGGCGCCGGTGGATCTGTTCAGTGTCTCCACGGTGCAGGAGGAGATCGGCCTGCGGGGCGGCACCACCAGCGCCTACGGGGTGCAGCCTGACGTCGGCATCGCCGTGGAGGTCGGCTTCGCCACCGACTTCCCCGAAGTGGACAAGAAGGAGATCGGCGAGTTCAAACTCGGGGCGGGGCCGATCCTGGCCCGGGGCGCCAATATCAATCCGGCCCTGTTCGAACTGCTGCTGCGCACCGCCCGGGAGGAGAACATCCCGGTGCAGGTCATGGCCCTGCCGCGGGCCGCCGGTAACGACGCCAACGTCATGCAACTCTCCCGCGGCGGCGTTGCCACCGCCCTGGTGAGCGTCCCTCTGCGTTACATGCATACGCCGGTGGAGGTCCTCTCCCTCGCCGATGTGGACCATGCGGTACAACTGCTGGCGGGGCTGATGTACCGCATCGGCGATCGCAACAGCTTTATCCCCAACTGAGCCGGGCACAAGAATAACGGGAGTTGAAAAAATTTTTCGCAACCAGCCGCCGCCCCTCAGGGGCCGTGGCACGCTTGGAAAAAGCTCGGGGAAACAGCATTTTCATCCCCCGGTTCCGGAGGTTGTCGTGGGGGCTCTTGGGGGGTTTTTACTTGACCTCGGCGGTGTCGATTCTATAAAGTTTGCGATTAATATTTTTCCCCGCCCCCCCGGAACCCGATCAAGGAGATGGAGATGCAGGATCCGATGATTCGCGAAGGTCTCACCTTCGATGACGTCTTGCTTGTTCCCGCCCATTCGACCGTACTGCCCAAAGAGGTCGATCTGACCACCCAGCTCACCAGCCGCATCCGCCTGAACATCCCCCTGCTGTCCGCCGCCATGGACACCGTCACCGAGTCCCGCACCGCCATCTGCATGGCGCGGGAAGGGGGGTTGGGCATTGTCCATAAAAACCTGACCCCGGACGAGCAGGCGCTGGAGGTGGACCAGGTGAAGAAGTCGGAAAGCGGGATGATCGTCGATCCGATCACCATGCACCCCGACCAGAAGATCTACGAAGCCCTGCAATTGATGAAGAAGTACCGCATCTCCGGGGTGCCGATCACCAAGGAAGGCCGCCTGGTGGGGATCCTCACCAACCGCGACCTGCGCTTCGAGACCAAGCTCGACCAGCCCATCTCCAACGTGATGACCAAGGACAAGCTGGTCACCGTCCCGCCGGGCACCACCCTCGAAGAAGCCAAGCAGCATCTGCACGCCCACCGCATCGAAAAACTGCTGGTGGTGGACGACAGTTTTGCCCTCAAGGGGCTGATCACCATCAAGGATATCGAGAAGGTCCGCAAGTACCCCAATGCCTGCAAGGACGAGTTCGGCCGCCTGCGGGTCGGGGCGGCGGTCGGGGTCGGCGCCGACCGGGAAGAGCGCCTCGACGCCCTGGTACGGGCAGGGGTCGACCTGGTGGTGCTCGACACCGCCCACGGGCACTCCCAGGGAGTGCTCGACGCCGTGGCCGCCACCCGCCGGGCTTACCCCGAACTGCAGATCATGGCCGGCAACATTGCCACCGGCGAAGCTGCCGAAGCCCTGATCAAGGCCGGTGTGGACGCGGTCAAGGTCGGTATCGGGCCGGGTTCGATCTGCACCACCCGCGTGGTCGCCGGCGTCGGCGTGCCGCAGATCACCGCGATCATGAACGTGTCTACGGTGACCCGCAAGTTGAACATCCCCCTGATCGCCGACGGCGGGGTCAAGTATTCCGGCGACCTGCCCAAGGCGGTGGCCGCCGGCGCCGATGTCATCATGATCGGCTCCCTGTTCGCCGGCACCGAGGAGTCTCCCGGGGAAACCATCCTCTACCAGGGGCGGACCTACAAGGCCTACCGCGGCATGGGGAGCATCGGCGCCATGAAGAAGGGGAGCAAGGACCGCTATTTCCAGGGGGATGTGGACAGCGAGGTCAAGCTGGTGCCCGAAGGAATCGAAGGGCGGGTGCCCTTCCGTGGCAGTCTGTCGGAGAACATCCACCAGCTGATGGGCGGACTGCGGGCCGGCATGGGTTACACCGGTTGCCGCACCCTCAAGGAACTGCAGGAGAACGGCCAGTTCATCCGCATCACCAACGCCGGCCTCAAAGAGTCCCACGTCCATGACGTGACCATCACCCACGAGGCGCCCAATTACCGCCTCGAGCGGGGCAACTGACCCGCCGCGCAAAGGAATGTGCCGATGGCCGTCGCGAGGAGACTCCGGCGGCCATTTGTGCCTGAACGCCTGACCCTTTTCAAAGCCGCCTGTCCCGACCGGGACCCAGGGCGGCGCGGAGATTTTCCATGTCCCAGGACATCCACAGCGAGAAGATCCTGATCCTCGACTTCGGTTCCCAGTACACCCAGCTCATTGCCCGGCGGGTGCGGGAAGCGCACGTCTACTGCGAACTGCACCCCTTCGACCTCGACCTGGACGCCATCCGGGCCTTCGCCCCCAAGGGGATCATTCTCTCCGGCGGCCCCAAATCGGTGTATGAGTCGGGTGCCCCGGCGGTGACCGAGGAGCTCTTCGAGCTGGGGGTGCCGGTGCTGGGGATCTGCTACGGCATGCAGCTGATGAGCCGCCATTTCGGCGGGGCGGTGGTGCCGGCCGGCAAGCGGGAATTCGGCCATGCCGAACTGCTGGCCCAGGGGAACCCGGGACCACTGTTCGACGGCTTCTTCATTGCCGGCAAGAGCCCGGTCTGGATGAGCCACGGTGACCATGTGGAGCGGGTCCCGACCGGCTTCGAGGTGGTGGCCGGGACCGATAACGCGCCGGTCTGCGCCATCCAGAACGTCGCCCGCAATCTCTACGGTGTGCAGTTCCATCCCGAGGTCAATCACACCCCCCGGGGGGAGATCCTCATCGACACCTTCGTGCGCAAGATCTGCGCCTGCGGCGGCAGCTGGACGCCGGGGCAGATCATCGAAGACGCCGTCACCCGCATCCGTGAGCAGGTCGGCAGCGAGGAAGTGATCCTGGGGCTTTCCGGTGGCGTCGACTCCTCGGTGGCGGCGGCGTTGATCCATCGGGCCATCGGCGACCAGCTGACCTGCGTCTTCGTCGATAACGGCCTGCTGCGGCTGGGGGAGGGGGACCAGGTCATGTCCACCTTTGCCCAGAACATGGGGGTGAAGGTGCTGCGGGTCAATGCCGAACAGCGCTTCCTCGATGCCCTGGCCGGGGTTGCGGACCCCGAGCGCAAGCGCAAGATCATCGGCAATTTGTTCGTCGAGATCTTCGAGGAGGAATCGTCCAAGCTCAGCAACGCCCAGTGGCTGGCCCAGGGAACCATCTATCCCGACGTCATCGAGTCGGCCGGGGCCAAGACCGGCAAGGCCCATAACATCAAAAGCCACCACAACGTGGGCGGGTTGCCCGATTACATGAAATTGCAGCTGCTCGAGCCGCTGCGGGAGCTTTTCAAGGACGAGGTGCGGGCCATCGGCGAAGAGCTCGGCCTGCCCCATCCCATGGTCTGGCGGCATCCCTTCCCGGGCCCCGGCCTGGGGGTGCGCATCCTGGGTGAGGTCAAAAAAGAGTATGCCGACATCCTCCGCCAGGCCGATGCCATCTACATCGAGGAGCTCTACCGCACCGGCCATTACCATAAAATCAGCCAGGCCTTCGCGGTGTTCCTGCCGGTGAAGAGCGTCGGCGTCATGGGGGATGGCCGTACCTATGAATACGTGGTCGCCCTGCGGGCGGTGGAGACCCGCGATTTCATGACCGCCGGCTGGTATCCCTTGCCCTACGACGTGTTGGCCCACATCAGCAGCCGCATCATCAACGAGGTCAAGGGGATCAACCGGGTGGTCTACGACATTTCGAGCAAGCCACCGGCCACCATCGAGTGGGAGTAATTCGCCGACCGGACCTGCTCGGGCCGCCCCTTCTTTGGGCGGCCTTTTCTTCGCTGGTTTGACAACTTAGGAAGTTTTGAGTAATATATGACCAAACTTATCCCTCAAAGGAGGACGTCATGCTTGAAGGCTTGCTACTGGCTTTGGCGCTCTGGGGTGGCCCGGCGTTGGTCGCTTGGCTGATCATGGGACCGGTCAAACTGGGACAACGGCTGCGGCACCACTGAGCCAGCACATGATACGAAGCAGGAAAAAGGCTGCCAGATCACGGCGGCCTTTTTTTCTGTCGCCGGAGCGCCTATACTGGCGGCAACCAAGGAGGCGGCCATGGGCGATGAGCGGATTACCTTGCAGGAGCTGAAGGAGCGGATGGCATGTTTCGTCCGTGAGCGGGACTGGGAACAGTTTCACACCCCGAAGAATCTCTCCATGTCCATCGCCATCGAGGCGGCGGAACTGATGGAGCATTTCCAGTGGCTGACCGTGGAGCAGTCCCGCAACCTCGGGCCGGAGGCTCTGGCCGAGATTGGCGAGGAGTTGGCCGATATCGTCATCTACTCTCTTTCCATGGCCAACACCCTGAAACTCGATCTGGCCGAAACGGTTCAGGCGAAGATGGACAAGAATATCCGCAAATACCCCAGTGAACAGGTTCGGGGTAAGGCGCACAAATACACCTATTATCAGGAACAGAACCCGGAAGCCAAGAGCCAGGGAACGGACTGAACGTCCTGAGCGCCGGATTCTGCCTCTCCCTATGCCCAAACCCGCGAAAAAATACAGCCAGGCCGCCCGCCTGCACGACCTCATCCGGTTGCTGGAGTCCCGCTACGGCTGCACCGTGGATGAACTGGCGGAGGAGTGCCAGGTGCATCGCCGCACCATCTACCGGGATCTGCAGGCGGTGGCGGAGGCCGGCTATCCCCTGGTGCGGGACCTGACGGAGGACGGGCGGGGGCTTTACCGCTTTCTGACCGGGTTCAAGCAGGTGCCCCCCATCACCTTCTCCCTCGAGGAGTTGCTGACCCTCTATTTCTGCCGGGGGCAGTTGGCCTTTCTGGATGGGACCCCCTTCCAGGAGGACCTTGATGCGATCTTCGGCCGCATCCGCTCGAGCCTGCCCCCCCGCAGCGTAGCGCACCTGGAGCGGTTGGCCGCAGCAGCGGCGCCCCGTTACCAGGGGCTGCGGGATTATGCAGGCCAGACCGGCGTGTTGAAGGATTTGCGTCAGGCGCTGTTGTACCAGTACCGCTGTGTCATCCGCTACGCACCCCCAAGGCGGCCGACCGAGAACTACGACATCGACCCCTATACCCTGTTGTTCTACAAGGATGCCCTCTATCTTGGGGGTTTTGCGCACAATCGCCAGGGGTTGCGGCTGTTCCTGGTCGACCGCATCCAGGAGGTGGATGTGACGCGGGAGCGCTTCGAGGTGCCGGAGGACTTTTCCCCCCGGCAGTTGACGGGCAATGCCTTTGGCCTGATCGATGATGCGCCGTTGATGGTGCGGGTAAGGTTTGGCCCCGAGGTGGCCCATTTGATCCGGGAGCGGCGCTGGCATCCGACCCAACGTTTGCAGGAGGAGCCTGACGGCACTTTGCTGCTGGAACTGTCTGCCGCCGGGGAAAAGGAACTGCTCTCCTGGCTATACTCCTATTTGCCCCATGTTCAGGTACTCGAACCGCCCGCGCTGGTTGACCGTTTCTACGCCGGTCTGTGGCAGGGTTTGACATTGCGGCAGGATGAACTGCCGCCGGAGGTTGCCGATTTCCATGGCGCGCGTCCGTAAACTGCTAAAATTCCTGTTTCTTATCCTCTTTCTCGCTGCGGTCGCGGTCGCGGCGGTTCTGGTGGTGCACCTCGACCTGACCGTGCGCGAACGCTTCGAGGGGAAGCGCTTCGCCTTGCCGGCGCAGGTCTATGCCCGGGCTTTGGAACTCTATCCCGGTCGGGATCTCAGCGCCGCGCAGATGCGGACCGAGTTGCAACTGCTCGGCTACCAGGAAGCGGCTCCACCTCAAGAGCCGGGCACCTACCGCTGGCGAGGGGATTCGCTGGATCTGGTGACCCGCCCCTTTGCCTTCGGCGACGGCCGGCAGGAGGCGCTGGCGGTGCGGGTGGAGTTTTCCGGGGGCCAGGTTTTGGCCCTGAGCCAGAGCGCCGACGGTCAGGAACTCGACCTGATCCGCCTGGATCCGCCCCTGATCGGCGGGATTTACCCCGGCAAGAACGAAGACCGGGTGCTGGTGCAACTGGAGCAGGCGCCCAAACACCTGATCGATGCCCTCATCGCCGTGGAAGACCGGCGCTTCTATTCCCACTTCGGTCTCGATCCTCGCGGGATATTACGGGCGGTTTTCGCCACGGTCAGCGGTGACGGGCTGCAGGGTGGGAGCACCCTGACCCAGCAGCTGGTGAAGAATTTTTACCTCAGCGCCGAGCGGACTCTGCGCCGCAAGCTGACCGAGATGGTGATGGCGGTGCTGCTGGAGGTGCATTACAGCAAAGAGGAGATCCTCGAGACCTACCTCAACGAAGTCTACCTGGGGCAGGACGGCAACCGCGCCATCCACGGTTTCGGACTGGCCAGCGCCCATTATTTCGACCAGCCCCTGGAGCGCCTCGGTGTGGCGGAGGCCGCGCTGCTTGTGGGAATGCTCAAGGGCCCCTCCCAGTACAACCCCCGCACCCAGCCCAAGCGGGCCCTGGAGCGGCGCAACCTGGCCTTGTCGCTGATGGCCGAAACCGGTGCCCTCAAAGACGAGGAGGTCAAGGCACTGCAGGCCAAGCCCCTCGGCCTGGTTTCCCGGGCGCCCAGGGGAACCTCTCCCTATCCGGCCTTTCTGCAGTTGGTGCACCGGCAGCTGCTGCGGGATTACCGGGACCAGGATCTGCGTTCCGAGGGTCTGCAGATTTTCACCACCCTCGACCCCCGGGTGCAGGCCGCCGCCGAGGCGGCTTTGGCCAAGCAACTGGAGCGGCTGGAAAAAAGCCGGAAAATTCCTGCCGGCAAGCTGCAGGGGGCGGTACTGGTGACCGCCACCCAGAATGCCGAGGTGCAGGCGGCGGTGGGGGGACGGGATCCACGCTTCGAGGGGTTCAACCGGGTTCTGGATGCCAGGCGGCCTATCGGCTCCCTGGTCAAACCGGTGGTTTTTCTGACCGCCTTGCAGCAGCCAAAGCGCTACACTCTGGTTACCCAGTTGGATGACAGCCCGTTGGTGTTAAAGCAGGCCGGAACCAGCGACTGGGTGCCGAAAAACCATGATAAACAGTTTCACGGCCCGGTGTCCCTGAGCACAGCCCTGACCCATTCCTACAATGTTTCGACGGCCAGGCTCGGCCTGGAGATCGGGTTGTCAAAGGTCATGGCCAACCTGCGCCGTCTGGGGGTGGAGAGGGACCTGCCGGAATTCGCTTCCAGCCTGCTGGGGGCCAATGAGCTGACTCCTTTCGAGGTGACGCAGGTCTACCAGACTCTGGCCAGCGGGGGGTTCCGAACCCCCCTGAGTGCCATTCGCGAAGTCCTTAGCGCCGCGGGGGAGCCGTTGCAGCGCTATCCCCTGAAGGTAGAGCAGGAGAGCGAACCGGGGCCGGTCTATCTGCTCACCCACGCCATGCAGCAGGTGGTCCGGGAGGGGACGGCGGCCGGGCTGGCGGCCTACCTGCCGCCGGGTCTGCAGGCGGCCGGCAAGACCGGGACCACCGACGATTACAAGGACAGCTGGTTTGCGGGATTCACCGGCGACCGGCTGGCGGTGGCCTGGGTCGGGCGGGATGACAACCAACCTACAGGCTTGAGCGGCGCCAGCGGCGCCATGGCGGTCTGGGGGGAAACGATGGCCGGTCTCGATCTGGAGCCGCTCTTTCCTCCCGAGCCGGAGAGTGTCGAGCGCGTCTGGATCGATGTCGCCAGCGGCCTGCGCAGCGACCCGGCTTGCCCGGGGGCGGTGGAGGTTCCCTTCATCCGGGGGTCCGCACCGACGGAGTCGGTCATCTGTGGTCCCGGCGCAGTGGGGGAGACAATTCGCAATTGGTTCGAAAGGATTTTTCAATGACCCTTGCCTGGCGCAAGCTGTTTCTATTTGTGGCCCTGACGCTGATTTCCGGGTGTGCCGTAGTCCCGCGGGCCTCCACTCCCTGGTCGCCGCCGCCAGCGCCGCCGCGACCCCAGCCGATGCCTGCACCGGCACCTCTTCCGTTGCCGCCGTCGCAGCCCCAGGAGCCCGCCTGGCTGCCGGCCCCGGAGCCGGTTCCCCTGCCGCCCGCGCCATTGCCGCCGGCCGCTCCCCCATCGAGCAATTCGGCTGTGGTCGCCCTGCTGAAGAAATCGGACAACCAGTCGGCAGCCGGGCAACTGGATGCCGCCGGGGCTTCCCTGGAGCGGGCATTGCGCATCGAGCCGCGTAATCCGGCGCTCTGGCAACGATTGGCCCGGGTACGACTGGAACAGGGGGATTACCTGCAGGCGGAAAACCTGGCGGCCAAGTCCAACACCCTGGCGGGTGGCGACCGCCGACTGCGGGCGGAGAACTGGCGGATCATCGGCGAGGCGCGCAGCAAACGGGGTGACCGGGCCGGCGCCAAGGCGGCCTTCGACCGGGCCGACCGAGAGTAGGAATTTTATTTTCCCTTGCGCGGGGGAGTGCCCAGACGGTCCGCAAGAGTGCCCACCGCCACGGCGAAGGATTGGGAATTGTTCCAGGCCAGCAGTACCCGGAAGTTGTCATAGACCACGTAGGCCTGGGTGCCGGGCCCGTCGGGACGGATCAGCGAGGCTTGCAGGCGGCGCCCCGGGAGGGGGCCGCCGTTGCTTTTTCGTACCCCCAGGGCCTGCCAGCGGGAAAGGGGGAGACGGGTTTTGAGGCCGACCAGCTTGGCGTCGAAGCGTTTCGGCAGTTTCACCGGCCGGCCCCAAGTCAGCCCCTCCTGCCAACCGGCCCGCTGCAGGTAGTTGGCAGTGGAAGCCAGCACGTCGGGGACGCTGGTCCAGATATCCTTGCGGCCGTCGCCATTGGCGTCCACGGCAAACCGGCGGAAAGATGAGGGCATGAACTGGCATTGCCCCATGGCGCCAGCCCAGGAGCCGTTCATGGCCGGCAGGGAGATGTGCCCTTCATCCAGAATCCGCAGAGCTTCAAGCAATTCCCGCCGGAACAGTTCCCCCCGCCGGCCATCGTAGGCCAGGCTCGCCAGGGCCGGAATGACCGGAAACCCACCCATCCGCTCCCCGTAGTTCGACTCCATCCCCCAAAGCGCTACGATGACCCGCCGGGGCACCTGGTAGGATTTTTCCACCCGGTCAAGCCATGTCGGGTATTCCCGCAACATCTCCTGTCCGGTGGCAATCCGACGTTCACTGACCCGGGCGGCCAGGTAGGTCTGCAGGCTCTGG
>CAZYXS010000079.1:0-6719 GCA_964650955.1 uncultured Desulfuromonadales bacterium
GGGTCAACCTGGTCCTCTCCGGCCTGCATTCCTACGGCGGCAGCTAAACGCTTCACCTCGCTGTTTAACCACGGCCGCGGGCGCCGCCCGCGGCCGATTTTTCTTCATCCCTGCAAGGAGTCATTGTCTGTGAAAGGCCCCCTCCCATCCCAGCAAGGCAGCTCAACCCTGCTCATCGTCGTCGTCCTCGCCCTGTTGCTGGCCGTCGCCTCCGTTCTGGTGTTCCGTGATGGCACACCTCCGAGCTACACCCTGACCCCGGCATCCGGCACCATTTCCAAGAGACCGCTGAGCATCGAACTCAGCGATGGGGAGTCGGGCATCAAGTCTCTCACCCTGACCCTCGATCAGGGCGGAGCGGCCACCCAACTGTTGGCCAAAACTTACGAGGGGAAGCCCCAACAGGTGCGGGAGGAAATCGACCTGGCTGCCGCCGGTACCCTCGGCAACGGCCCGGTAATGCTGCGAGTCCAGGCCTTCAACGCCGCCCTGTTCGCCGGCAAGGTCGAGCAGAGCCATAGTTACGAGGTCGACACCCAGGCCCCGCGCATTCAGGTCAAGACCACGGGCATGAACATCAGCCGGGGCGGCGCAGGCCTGGTGGTCTTTACTGTAAATGAGGACGTGGAACAGGCCGGGCTGCAGGTCGGGGAGTATTTTTTCCCCGCCTACAAGCAGCCCAACGGTGACTACCTCTGCTTCTTCAGTTTCCCCTGGGACAGCCCTGCCGGCGCCTTCAGTCCCAAGCTGATCGCCCTCGACCAGGCCGGCAACGAAGGGGGAGCCGGGATCCCAGTGCACGCCGCTGAGCGCAGCTTCCGCAACGACACCATCCACATTTCGGACAGTTTCCTCGACGCCAAGATGCCCCAGTTCGCCGACCAGTATCCCGCCGGGACAAGCAATTACGACATCTTCCTCGAGGTCAACCGGACCATGCGGGCCGCCAACCGTAAGACCCTGTTGGAGATCGGCCGCCGCACCCAGCCTGAACCCCTCTGGGACGGCCCCTTCCTGCGCCAGCCCCGGGCCGCCACCCTGAGCCTGTTTGGCGACCACCGTACCTACTTCTATCAGGATCGGGAAATCGACCAGCAGACCCATCTCGGCCTCGATCTCGCCTCCAACGAACAGGCCCCGGTGCCGGCGGCCAACCATGGTCGGGTGGTGTTTGCCGGATTCCTGGGCATCTACGGCGAATGTGTCATCATCGATCATGGTGCGGGTCTGCAGTCCCTCTATGCCCACCTGAGCAGCATCGCCGTCAAGGAGGGTGACCCCGTAAACCGCGACCAGATCATCGGACGCACGGGCGCCACCGGCATGGCCGGTGGAGACCACCTGCACTACGAAGTCCTGATTTCCGGCGTTTCTGTCAACCCCATCGAATGGTGGGACGGCAGTTGGATCGCCAACAACATTACCGGCAAATACAGTCGCTGACCCAACCGCGGCACAACAAAGGCCACCCCGTTGCCGGGGTGGCCTTTGTTGTGCATGGCGGAAGCCCCTCAGGGTGCGGCCGGCGGCTCCTCTCCCCGCGCAGAGGGGACCAGCCCCAGAGCGGTTTCGATGCGCTCCCAGATCGCCTCGCGACCTTCCCGGCTCACGGAGGAAAACAGGGTGAAGGCATCCCGCGGCAGACCGGTCGCCTCCAAAATCGGCTTGATCTGTCGCGCCCGCTCCCCCCGGCCAATCTTGTCCACTTTGGTCAACACCGGGATGGTGGGAATGGAGAATTCCTCCAGCCAGTCGAGCAGCTGCAGATCCTCCTCCCGCGGCACCCGGCGGATGTCGAACAGCACCACGACCGCCTTGAGATTGGGGCGCTTTTCCAGGTAGGTCCGCACCATCGGCCCCCAGTCTTTCTTCACTGCCAGAGGGACCTTGGCAAAGCCGTAACCGGGCAGGTCAACCAGAGAAAAGTTCTCGTTGACCGCGAAGAAATTCAATAACTGGGTTCGCCCGGGGGTGGCAGAGGTTCGCACCAGGGCTCGGCGGTTGACCAGGACATTGATCAACGAGCTCTTGCCGACATTGCTGCGGCCCGCAAAGGCCACCTCCGGCAGCAGGCCCTCCGGGTAGTTCCCCGGCTGAGTGGCACTTTTGATGAAAACGGTGGATTTAATGATCACGACAGGGTCCTCCATGGCAGTTGCCGGTTGGCACAATCATGGCATGGTAACACAACCGGCCGCCGGGGGAAACCATCGGGGCACGCTCTGCGTCAAAACAGCTCCAGGGGGGCTAAGATACAGCGGACACTCAGCAAAAACCGTTGATTTTCTCTTTGAAAACTGCTAAGCAATAGGCTCGAATCAGGTCTCGCTCCGGCCCTGGCCCGGTCCGGTACTGCGGACAAATCAGGGGAAAGGGCGCCATTTCGCGTCCTTGCGTGGTTTGCGTGTCCCCGCCAGGATGAGGGTGTCCGAACGTACCCGCACCCACCTTCCATTTGCGCGATAAATCGGTATACTGGATGCCGAAAAAATTTTGCTTGCAGAGGATCGACATCCTGAACCGATCACTTGCATTAAATTGTCTATAAAATCACCTAAAGGAGACTTTTGAAATGGGAGTTTTTAAATGGGTACGGCTTGTTCCCGTGGTCCTTCTTGCCCTGACCCTGACAGCGGGTGTGGCCCTGGGCGCGCAGACCCGGCCGGGCAAATTCGTCACCATCGAAGGACAGGAAATCTCCTTCTTCCGCATGGAGGGTCGCAACGTCGTCAAGGGCTGGCTCAACGGCACCGCCATTGACGTTCCCCTCGACACCGTGTCCCAGATCGTCTTTTTCGACTCGCCCAACGTCAACTACAGCATGTTCGGCAACGACATCAGCGCCGGGGAGATTGAACTGACCCGCAAGACCGACAACAAGAAATTCATCCTCCAGGACGCCTTTCTGCCATCGGATTGCGACTGCACCTACCTGACCTACACCTATCGCAATGCTTTCACCGACGAGACCAGCCAAGGCAACACCGCCATTGACGGTCTGCGCAAAATCATCTTTCTCGACGGCGACGGCAAGTAAGCGATCGGCATGACGAATAGTGAACGGGCGGGGGATTTCCCCGCCCGTTTTTTGTTGCCCGGAGACTGGACAAAAACGCCTCATCTGCTATAAATAACTCGCAAAATTGACCCCAATCAGTCGTATCCCATTTCAGGAGGACAGGATGTTCAGCGAAAAACTGCAAAATGCTTTCAACGAGCAGATGAAAAACGAGTTCTTCTCCGCCTATCTCTACCTGGCCATTGCCGGTTACTTCCAGAGCGAAGACCTCCCCGGCATCGCCAGTTGGATGCGCGTTCAGGCTCTGGAGGAATTGACTCACGGCGAAAAGTTCTTCAACTTCATTGCCGAGGCCAACGGACGCACTGACGTGCGCGGCTTCGACTCCCCAAAGAACGACTTCGCGTCCCCCCTCGACGCATTCAAGTACAGCCTCAAGCACGAGAACTTCGTCACCGACAGCATCAACAAGCTGATGGATCAGGCAAAGCAGGAAGGCAACCATGCAGCGCAAATCTTCCTGCAGTGGTTCGTTACCGAGCAGGTTGAGGAAGAAGCCAGCTTCGGCCTGATTCTGCGCAAGCTCGAGCGTATCGGCAACGACGGCAATGGCCTGCTGCGCCTCGATGAAGAACTGGGTGCCCGGGTATTCGTGCCCCCGACTGCTGGCGCCTGACTGTCAAAAGCCAAACCCAACCGCTAATATGTAAGGGCGACCACCTGGGTCGCCCTTTTTTTACCGGCACGAGTGCTTGGGCCCACAGACCCCCTCCTGGCATTGCTTTTTCGGCAGCAGATAGCGGTAGCGGGCGAACAGGGCATAACCGAGCTTGGCCAGGTGGTTGATGCCGGGCAGCCCTATGAGCAGGGCCGCCGCCGGCAACCAGGGACCGGGGCAAGCCCGCCAGATGCCCTGAAATGCCTCGATGCCCGAAACATATCCGCCCTGTGCGTCCCGCAGGTGCATCCGGGCCATCAATTCCGCAAGGGATTTGCGGTGGTCCGGTGGCTGAAAATCCGGGCTGCTGATGTCGACAAAAACCAGGCGGCCGCCATGATCTTTTTTCCGATAATGCTCCATTTCGGCGCTGCAGACCTGGCAGGCCCCGTCGTAGTAGATGGTAAACGGATAGTTTGGCTGCTGCATGGCGGCCTCCTTCGGGCTGCCTAGCAGTATAGCACGGACACCCTGGCCGCATTGACAGGCCAGGCTTTTCCGTTAGATTGTCCCGAAGACTTTGGCCCCTATCCCCACCCATTCAAATTTCAGGAGTTATACACATGGATATCCAGGATGCGATCAAGCGGTCGATTCAAACGGAAAAAAACGCCATGGACTTTTATCACCTGGCCGCCCAACACATGAAAAACACCGAAGCAAGGCGGGTTTTCGAAGTTCTGATGCGGGAAGAGAGGGAACACGCAGGGAGTTTCTTCGACATTTACCAGGGTCAGGATATTCCCGATTTCGATCGTTTCATGGCTGCCCCGCCACAGGAGGGCGAAAACTGGATCTCCGACCTGGAGAAACTGCTGCTCGAGGACTTCAATGAGCGCCGGGCCATGGAAGTGGCCATGGAGAAGGAGCAGAATCTGGAAAAAAGTCTGCGGCAGATGGCGATCAAGATCGAAGACCCCAAGGTCCGGGCGGTATTCGAGGCCAATGCCCTGTCGACCTACAATCACTATTTGCTCATCGAATCGGAATACGCACGCCTGATGGGGATGGTGCACGAAACGGACATCGACACCTTCGTCCGCGAATGATTTTCCAGGGCAATGGCGGCGGGAATGGACAGCCCCGCTTTCCCTTGCCTTGATCCCGGTTTTTCGGCATAATCGCCCTCATGAACCGGATATTTCTCTGCCTTCTGCTGCTGTTCGTCGCCACCTCCGCGCTGGCCGCCAATCCCTTTCCCAATGCCGCCACCGCCTACCTGGTGCAAAGCCCATCCGGTTCTGCCCTCCCCGGCTGGTCCAAACAGGCGGACAAACGCCTGCCCCCGGCCAGCCTGACCAAGGTCATGACCGCCCTGATCGTGCTCGAAACCACCTCGCCGGCGGCGGTGGTCACGGTAAGCGCGGCAGCCGCGGCGGAGACCGGCAGCCGGCTCCAACTCAAGGAGGGAGACAGCTTCCTGGTTCGCGACCTGCTGGCGGCAATGCTGATCCGCTCCGCCAACGACGCCGCCCATGCCTTGGCGGTCCACCTGGCCGGCAGCGAAGCGGCCTTCGCCAAGCGGATGAACCAGCGGGTGGCCAAACTGGGACTGCGCAATACCAACTTCGTAAACTCCGCCGGCCACGACCATCCCCAGCATTATGCCAGCGCCAACGACCTCGCCGTCATCGCCAAGGCGGCCCTCAAGCACCAACTGTTTCGCGACCTGGTGGCCACCGGCGCCTACACCATCAAGGCCCTGAACCGGGACATCGGCTACTCGATGGAAAACAGCAACAAGCTGCTGACCAAATACGAGGGGATGCTCGGCGTCAAAACCGGCTACACCAGCAAGGCCGGGCGTTGCCTGATCGCCTTGGCCGAGCGGGACGGCCAGCAGGTATTGCTGGTGCTCCTCAATGCCCCGCAGCGCTGGGAAAGCGCTGCCACCATGCTTGACCGGGCCTTCGCCAAAACCACCGCCCAGACAGGGCAACGCACGGCTTTTTACTGAGTGCGCCGCCGATTATCGTAACGCAAAGGGGCTCGGCATTGTTGCCGGGCCCCTTTGCGTTACGGTGGCTCCCATTTCGCGTCAGCGGGTCAGCTGCCGGTACTTGATGCGGTGGGGCTGGTCGGCGGCGGCGCCGAGGCGTTTCTTGCGGTCGGCCTCGTATTCCGAGTAGTTCCCTTCGAACCAGCGAACCTGGCTGTCGCCCTCGAAGGCGAGGATGTGGGTGGCGATGCGGTCGAGGAACCAGCGGTCATGGCTGATGACCACCGCGCAACCGGCGAAGTTCTCCAGCGCCTCTTCGAGGGCACGCATGGTGTTGACATCGAGGTCGTTGGTCGGTTCGTCGAGGAGGATGACGTTGGCCCCCTCCTTGAGCATCTTGGCCAGGTGCACGCGATTGCGCTGGCCGCCGGAGAGAGTGCCGACCTTCTTCTGCTGGTCGGAGCCGGAGAAGTTGAAACGGGAGACGTAGGCGCGGGAGTTGACCAGCAGTTTGCCGAGCTCGAGCTGCTCCTGGCCGCCGGTGATCTCCTCCCAGATGCTCTTGCTGGGGTCGAGCTCCCGGCTCTGGTCGACGTAGGCGAGCTTGACCGTCTCGCCGACCTTGAAGCTGCCGCCGTCGGCCTGTTCCTGGCCGGTGATCAGCCGGAACAGGGTGGTCTTGCCGGCGCCGTTGGGGCCGATGACGCCGACGATGCCGCCGGGGGGGAGGTGGAAGCTGAGGTTTTCGTAGAGCAGCCGGTCGCCGTAGGCCTTGCTCACCCCCTCGGCCTCGATGACGACGTTGCCCAGGCGCGGCCCCGGCGGAACGTAGAGTTCGAGTTCCCGCTCCTGCTTCTGCACCTCCTGATTGAGCAGCTTCTCGTAGGCGCTGATGCGGGCCTGGCTCTTGGCATGGCGCCCCTTGGGAGACATGCGGATCCACTCGAGTTCGCGCTCCAGGGTCTTCTGCCGGTTCCCCTCGGACCTCTCCTCGCGGCGCAGCCGCTCCTGCTTCTGCTCCAGCCAGGAAGAATAGTTGCCTT
>CAZYXS010000079.1:6753-14521 GCA_964650955.1 uncultured Desulfuromonadales bacterium
AATCCAGCCGGCGACGTTGTCGAGGAAGTAACGGTCGTGGGTGACGGCGATGATGGTGCCGGCGTACTGCTGCAGGTGGTGCTCCAGCCAGGCCACCGATTCGGCGTCGAGGTGGTTGGTCGGTTCGTCGAGCAGCAGGATGTCGGGTTTCTGCAGCAGCAGCCGGCACAGGGCGACGCGGCGGCGCTCGCCGCCGGAGAGGACCTTCACAGGGGTGTCGCCGGGAGGGCAGCGCAGGGCGTCCATGGCCATCTCCAGCCGGGAGTCGAGGTCCCAGGCGTCAAGGGCGTCGAGCTTCTCCTGCACCTGTGCCTGGCGGTCGCAGAGTTTCTCCATGTCGGCGTCGGGATCGGCGAAGGCGGCGTTGATCTCCTCGAACTCCTTGAGCAGATCGACGGTCTGCTGCACCCCCTCTTCGACGACCTGGCGCACCGTTTTGTCGACATTGACCAGGGGCTCCTGCTCGAGGTAGCCGACGGTGTAGCCGGGGGAGAGAACCGCCTGGCCGTTGAAATCCTTGTCCACGCCGGCCATGATCCGCAGCAGGGAGCTTTTGCCCGAGCCGTTGAGGCCGAGCACGCCGATCTTGGCACCGTAGAAATAGGAAAGGGAGATATCCTTGATGACCGGTTTCTTGTGGTAGAACTTGCTGACCTTCATCATCGTGTAGATGATCTTGTTGCCGTCGTTGCTCATCGGTTGTTCGACCTCCGTTCAGAATATTCCCGCCCGCACCGGGCGATCTGCCTATACTAATCGAAGCGGCGACCCGGTGCCAGCGAAAAGGCGCCATCACGGCCAGTTCAGCCGCCTGCCAACCGGGCTGGGCGGTGTCGTACATACAGCACAACCAACCGAGCCACTTCATGCATCCCCTCCGCCAGCGGCAAAATGACCGCTTGCCCCTCCAAGCCAACCACAGACCTTCCCTCCGTGAAATGCCTCCTTTAAGCCAAAAGACCGACACTCAACCAGTCATTTAACCATCAATTGGTCGTCAAAGATCCGACAGTCCAAGCCCCGACCCTTGGCCAACTTATTGATATCCTATACAAAGTACGTATCTCCCGAATATATGGAATTTTTTATCAACGCTGGCATGAATCATGTAATACGAATATATGGAACATATGCAAGCGTTTCTCTCGGAAATCTCCCGACCAAGAGAGCTCAATCCCGACAAGTTAACTGGCAATCCGGGAGGCGCCACCCCACCACATTCATGGAGGAATCGTATGCAACGCTTCAGCAAGTTGATCGCCATTCTGGCCATCACCGCCCTTTGCGCCAGCACCGCCGTGGCCGCTTCGGGGGGGAATCCCAAAAAGGGCAAGTACCTGTTCAAGAAAAACTGCAAGACCTGCCATGTTCAAGGTGCCGAGGGCAAAGTGGTCACTCCGCTGTCCAAGACCCAAGCCCAGTGGGACCGGTTCATGGAGTCGGATAAGCACAAGGGCAAGCCGGAAGCCTGGAAGGATTTTTCCGCCCAGGACCTGAAGGACATCCAGCAGTTCCTGTTCAACCACGCCGCCGATTCCGACCAGCCGGAAACCTGCGGTTGAGCCCTGACACCCCACTCTTATGCAAGGAGGCATTGACATGAAGAAGGTCGTTGCTCTTGGCCTGTCCCTGCTGCTGGCCGCCCCTGCCGCGGTTCTGGCCGCCGACGCGGGTCCGTCCGTGGACGAACTGCGCAAACAGGTACAGGAGCTTTCGCAGAAACTGGAAGACATGTCGACCCGGGTCGACAAAAACGAAAAGAAAACTGCCATCGACCGCATCAACTGGTACGGCGACTTGCGGGTGAAGGCCGATACGCTGCATTACCAGGATGTCACGGCCAGCAGGGGTGTTTTTTTCGACTTCGCCAACTTCGGGCAGCGTGCAATGACGGGCGCCTTCGGCGCACTCGACCCGGCTACTGGAATGCCAACAGATCCTACCTCAGCCATTGCCAAATTCATGGCGGCATACCCTAATCAGGCGATGAAATGGGCGACCGGTGGATATGCACCACAAGACTATTTTGTTATCGCCGACCCGAAAAAATCCGACATTAACAATGATATCCTCTACACGACCCGCTTGCGCCTGGGGATGAAGGCTGAGGTTGCAAAGAATGTCAGTTTCGCCGGCCGCCTCTCCATGTACAAGAATTGGGGGGATTCCACCGGGGTTAAAGTCTTCGACTCCTGGAATTCCTTCACTATGGACGGCACCGGCAGCGGCAACACCAGCGGCGACTGGCTGCGGGTGGAGCGAGCCTATTTCGACTGGAAGGATATCGCTGGCAGCAACTTCTACCTCTCCATCGGCCGGCGCCCCTCGACCTACGGCCCCCCGGGACAATACCGGGAAAACGAAATGCGCGGCGGCACCCCCTCCGGCCATCTGGTCAACTTCAATTTTGACGGCATCACAGCTGGCTACAAGTTGAGCGAGCACACCGGTATTGAAGGCCAGACCGTGCGCTTTTGCTACGGACAAGGCTTCGAGTCCGAGTGGGGCAATGGCGAACTGTTTAACGAAATCAACACTAAAGACGTCCATCTGGGTGGCTTCAACATCGACGCCATCAACGACGGCACCAATTTCCTGCAGTTCACCTTGTTCCGCGCCCTCGACGTGACCGACGGCTTCAAGGGTCTGATCGCCTTCCCCGGCCAGTTCGCCCAACAACTGGCACCGACCATGTGGAACGATCTGCAGAACTTCCCTAATTTCAACTTTGTGACCCGCGTACAGCCCTCGACCAATATCGGCGACATCACTCTGGGCGGTGTCGGCTTTGCCCGCGAGGAAATGAACGGCGTCAACTGGTTTGGCTCCTTCGGCTGGACCCAGACCGATCCTAACGGCAAGACCGGACTCTTTGGCGGGCTGTTGTCAGACCCGGTCTATTCCGCAACCCTGGTCCCCGACCCGAATGGTGGCCAGATGATCATCCCCACCCCCAACGGCACCACCTCCAGCAGCGACAAGGAAAATGGCTACTCCGTCTACGCTGGAGTCCAAATTCCTGCTCCCATGGGCAAACTGGGACTGGAATACAACTACGGCTCCCAATACTGGATCCCCTTCACCCAGGCCCAGGACGACATGATCGGCTCCAAGCTGGCCACCCGCGGCCATGTCGGCGAGGCCTATTACATCTTCGACATCAACCCGAACATGTTCATCAAGGTCGGCGGTCTCTACTACGACTACCAGTACACCGGCAGCGGTTCGCCGGTCGGGGCGCCGGTCAAGATCAAGGACGTTCAAAACGGCACCACCGCTTCCATGCTCCCAGCAGTGGACCAGGCCTGGGACGCCTACGCCTCCCTGACCGTCAAGTTTTAATCGCAAGGCTTGAAAGGGAGAGGGGCTGGCCCCCTCTCCCCCTTTTTCCCGAAAACATGCAATCATTCGCATTAACGGAACACCGACAAAGGAGACCGACGTGTCCCGCCTACTCGATCAAAACCTGAGCCGCCGCCGCTTCCTCGGCCTCTCCAGCTGCGCCCTGGCTACCGTGGCGGTGGGCTCCCAGGTCAAGGTGCTCAAGGCCCTGGCCATGACCGGCAAGGTTACGGCGCCGACCCCCCTGGAGACCAAAGATGTCTTCACCAGTTGCGAGATGTGCGTCAACAAGTGCGGCGTCATCGCTCGGGTCAGAAACGGCGTCATTCACAAGCTCGACCCCAACCCCGACTATGTCAAAAGTCGCAACATGCTCTGCGCCCGGGGCAATGCCGGTATCCAGACAGTCTACGACCCCGACCGCCTCAAGTACCCGCTGATCCGGGTCGGCCAGCGGGGGGAGGGGAAATGGCGCCGGGCCAGTTGGGACGAGGCCCTCGACCTGGTGATGAAGTACCTTGACGAGATCGCCGAGAAGCACAGCCGCGCCGGGGTGATGTTCGCTTCCACCGAGGGATTCCAGGAGCATTTTTTCCTGATGCTGGCCGAAGCCTATGGCTCCCCCAACACGGTGCGCCATCCAACCCTCTGCCTGGCCTCCAACATCCAGGGATTCGGCGCCACCTTCGGCACCAACCCGAACCCCGACGTGCTCAACTCGGACTACATCATCATGAGCGGCGCCAACCGCTCGGAAGCCTTCATCACTCCCGACACCATCGATTTCCTCAAGGGGGACGGCGGCAAGCGCAAGGTGGTCTACCTCGACCCCCGCTTTACCAAGACCGCTGCCAAAGCCGACGAGTGGTACCCGATCAAGCCGGGCGGCGACATGGCCTTCATCCTGGCCATGATTCACGTCATCGTTCAGGAGGGACTTTATGACCGGGCCTATCTCGATGAACATACCGTCGGCTTCGACCGGCTGATTCCCCATATCGAGCCCTACTCCCCCGAATGGGCCGAGCCCGAATGCGACATTCCCGCCGCCGATATCCGCCGCATCGCCCGGGAGTTCGCCGCCGCGGCGCCCAAGGCGGTCTACTACCAGGGGCGGCGTTCCTCCTTTTTCGCCAACGATACCCAGATGCGCCGGGCCATGGCGATCCTCAACGCCATCATCGGCAACTGGGACGTTCCCGGCGGCATGGTTCCCAGCGGCAAGATCAAACTGGCCGAGCATGCCTATGTACCCCCCTGGTACGATGACGTACCCGACCGCCTCGACCAGGACAGCATCACCTACCTGTCGAACAAGGACGGCTCCTGGAAGCACTTCCGGGATCGCGTCCTTGCAGGAGAGCCCTACCCGGTCAAGGGGATGATGGTCTACAAGCAGAATCCGGTGGCCTCCATCCCCAACCGGGCCAAAACCCTGGCGATGATGGAGCAGATGGACTTCATCTGCAGCATCGACATCACCATGAGCGACACCGCCTGGCTCGCCGACGTGGTGCTGCCGGAGGCGACCTACCTGGAGCGGATGGACCCGGTGGAGTCGATCCCCGGCATCCTGCCCCTGCTCTCCCTGCGTCACCAGGTGGTGGAGCCGCTGTTCGAGGCCAAGCCCTGCCTCTGGATTGCGCAGCAGCTGGCCAAGCGGATCGGGGAAGAGGCAGCGGCGATGTTCGACTACACCATCGAGGAGTATGTCGAGCACCAACTCGCGCATCTGCCCGGTGCCCGGGAGATGCTGGACAGCAAGGGGATCTACTACGAGAGCGCCACCCCGGTTTACGGCTCGAGCTTCGGCAAGCCGCTCAAGACCAAGAGCGGCAAGATCGAGATCTACTCGGAGAAATATGCCGAAAACG
The DNA here is from genome assembly GCA_964650955.1 of uncultured Desulfuromonadales bacterium. GTDB lineage: Bacteria > Desulfobacterota > Desulfuromonadia > Desulfuromonadales > CAZYXS01 > CAZYXS01. The sequence goes on from CAZYXS010000079.1 coordinate 11,970, forward strand.
GCCATGACCCGCTGCCGGTCTACACCCCCCAGGCGGAAGTCCCCCAGGGGAAATACCGGCTGCTGGTGGGCCGCCATGCCTATTTCACCCACGGTACCACCGCCAACAATCCCTACCTGCACGACCTGATGCCGGAAAACACCCTCTGGCTCAACGCCGACGAGGCCGCCCGCCGGGGGCTGAAAAACGGTAGCCTGGTACGGGTGAAAAGCCCGGTGGGGGAGGAAATGCTGCGCTTGGAGGCGACGGAAAAGATCCGCCCTGACAGTGTCTACATGTGTCACGGCTTCGGGGTGCTGTCGAAGGAGCAGACTCGCATCTACGGCAAGGGGGGCTGCGACTCCGCCCTGCTCGAAGATGAAGCCTGCCCGATTTCGGGCAACGTCGCCATGCATCACACCTTGGTGGAAATCTCTGCGGCTTGAGGAAGGAGCCTGAAACATGAAGAACAAGCGATACGCCATGGTGCTCGATACCCGCAAGTGTATCGACTGCAAGGCCTGCACCGTGGCCTGCAAGGCGGAAAACCTGGTTCCCCTCGGGCCGGACAATCACCGCAACTGGGTCAGCGAGGAAAAGCTGCGAGGCAAGTTCCCCCGCCTTGGGCAGAGTTTCACGCCGGGCCAGTGCATGCAGTGCGGCAACACCCCCTGCAACCGGGTTTGTCCGACCCGGGCCACGGGGGTCAACCACGACGGTATCGTCACCGTCGAGTCGCACAAGTGCATCGGCTGCAAATACTGCATGACGGCCTGCCCCTACAACGCCCGCTACTACAACGAGGACAAGGGGGCGGTGGACAAGTGCACCTTCTGCGCCCACCGCCTCGCCCAGGGGCGGCTGCCGGCCTGCGTCGACACCTGCCCGACCAAGGTCCGGGTGTTCGGCGACCTCAACGACCCGGACAGCGAGGTGTCCCGTCTGCTGGCTAAGCACCCCTACCGGGTCATCAAACCGGAGATGGGGACCAAACCGTTTCTCTTTTACCTGATCTAAGGGGACAGTGATGAACCCACAGACTCTGCGTCATATCAAATCCGGCTGGACCGTGGCCCTCACCCTCGCCCTGGTGGCGGGGCTGGTGTCGGTGGCCCACATGCTGGTGCTCGGCCATGGCCGCAGCTTCAACGTCACCCGGGAGATTCCCTGGGGTATCCTGGTGTCCTCCTACGAATACCTGATGATCCTGAGCGCCGGGCTGATGCTCTGGGTCAGCTTCGAGTGGCTGGGGGGTCGCCATGAGGGCCGCTGGTTGCAGCAGCGGGGGTTGGTCCTGGCCGCCTTGTGCATGGTCGGGGGCTTCAGTCTGATGCTGGCGGAACTCAATCATCCCCTGCGCATGGCCCTGTACGTGCTGACCAGCCCCAACCTGGCTTCGCCTTTGTGGTGGATGGGAGTCTTTTACGGCCTGATGATCGCCGCCCTGGGGCTGCAACTGCTCCTGGTGTTCGCCAACTGGCAGATACTATGGCGACCGGCGGGGCTGCTGGGGCTGCTGGCCGCCCTGGCGGTGCTGGCCAACATGGGGGCGGTGCTGGGCCTGCTCGAGGCCCGCGCCTTCTGGCACGGCCCCTTCATCCCGGTCTATTTCCTGCTCTCGGCGATGCTGGGCGGCGGGGCAGCCCTGGCGTTGTTGGCCTACCTGGAAATCCTGCGCGGGCGCGCCGTGGCTCCAGAACTCTTCGCCGGTATCGGCCGAGCGCTGGCCCTGTTGAGCCTGGGGATGGTCTTTCTGTTCGCGGTGAAAATCGTCAGCGCCCTGTATGGCTCGCCGCCGGAGAAGGCGCCGGCCATGCTGGCCATGCTGGCCGGACCGCTGGCGGTCACGTTCTGGCTCGGGGAGATCCTGCTGGGCATTTTGCTGCCGCTGGCGCTGCTGGCAGGGCTGTGGCGGAGAACCCCCGCGGTCGTGGCCGCCGCCGGGCTATCTGTGCTGATCGGGGCCTTTTTCATGCGCTACGACCTGGTGGTTGCCGGTCAGCTGGTGCCGATGCGGGAGGACCTGGCCGAGCCCGTCTCCCACCTGCTCAGCTATGTCCCTTCGGCGAGCGAAATCGGCATCGTCGCCGGGGCTCTGGCCCTGAGCCTGGTGCTGTACCGTCTGGCAGAGAAAATTCTCCCCCTGGCATCCAGCACCGATTGACCGGACCTGGACAAAAAAACAACACCGGGGCACGGCCAGATCGGCTGTGCCCCGGTGTTGTTTTCCCCGTTGATCAGCGACAATTAAGAACTTATCCGTAAATAACACCTGCCTTTCTGAAGGCGATGATGGCTGCGGCCATGTGTAACAGGGCTTCATAGGTTGAGGTGAGCTTTTCGTATCGCACTAGTGTCTAATTGCATAAGTTAGTGATTGTATTTTTAAGCTGAGATCCTTTTACTTCACGCTTGCGCCAAACGAAGGGTTTTGCATTCTGACGATACGCTTCAACGAACTTTTCAATAGCGACCCGCAAGTCGTCGATGCTTTTGAAGCTGGCATTTTTCAGCGCCTTTCTTGATAAGATGCCAAACCAGATTTCAACTTGGTTGAGCCAGCTTGCGGAGGT
>CAZYXS010000080.1:0-14312 GCA_964650955.1 uncultured Desulfuromonadales bacterium
ACCAGGATGATGGTTCCGCCATGCAGGCTCCCCTCCCCGTCCCAGAGTTTATGCAGGAACGGGGTGGCAATTCCCTGCTGGACGCGCGCCAGCAGCTGCTGGACCTGGTCTCCGGCCTGCCAGGGGACGCTGAGGGATTCCATCTGCAACAATAGTCGCAACAATCCGAAAAACTGCACCTGCACCATGGATTTATTCCGCTCCTTTCGTCAACCGGGAGATTGATCAGGCCACCTGTCGCATGCGGGCCGTTTGCGTCAAACCGCCACTGAGCCAGCGATCTCCCGGAAAAGGAGCCCGGGTGCGGACCAGTTGGGCATAAACGCCGGCATCGTTGGTCTCGCCGAGCAACGACGCGCCGATGACCCGTTGCTGTTCATCGAGAAAGACCTTGCGGTAACGCCCGCAACCGGCGTGGCCAGCAATCAGGCTGCCGGGCGCGTCGTCGAAGCAATAACCGACCACCGCCACCTCGAGGCCGCAGATTTCGCTGATGTTGTTTTTCATGCTCCCGGGATAGACCACGTCATGACCGAGCAGGTTGAGGGCGGCCACCTCCCCCTGCTCCACCGCCGTGATCCAGTTCCCCTGCACCGTCGGCTCGCCGGTGACGAAATCCCGCCCTTCGGCCACGTCACCGGCGGCGAAGACATCGGGATGGCTGGTGCGGCAATGGTCATCGATCAACAGCCCATCGTTGGCCGCCAGGCCGGCTGCGACGCCCACGCCGATGTTGGGCACGACTCCCTTGCCCACCAGCAGCAGGTCGGTATGAAGGGCCTTGCCCGAAGCCAGTTCCAGGGTCAGCCGCTCCCCCTCCCGGTGGGCGATCACATCGTCCCGCTTGTGCAATCGTACCCCGTCGGCTGCAAGGTGGTTCTCCAGCACTGCCGCGCTTTCGGCATCGAACAGGCGGCTGAAGATGCGGCCCGAACTGACCACCAGGTGGCGCTCGACCTCCGGTCCGGCATGGGAGAGCAGCGGCAGGCTGACCAGGCCTGCGCCGACGGCGGTGACGCTGCGTACCCCTTGCAGCAGTTCGGACAACTTGTCGGCATGGGAGAGATGCCGCAGGACGCTGGAGCGCTCGGGCTGCAGCGCCAGTTCCCGGGCTTCGGCGCCCATGGCCAGGAGCAACTTGCCATAGCCGATGCGCCCCCCGTCGGCCAATTCCAACTGGTGCCCGTCCAGGTCGAGGGATACGGCTGCTTGGCCGAAAAGGGGAGTCACACCCTGGCGGGCATAGTGGTCGGCATCGACCATGAACAGATGCTCGCGACTGGCCTTACCGCCGACGAAATAGGGGGTAAGGACCCGGGAATAAGCCGGCCCCGGTTCCCGGTCGATGAGAGCGATGCTGGTCCGTTGGCAGTAGCGCCGCAGGGTGCGCACCGCGGCCAGGCCTGCGGCGCTGTTGCCGATGATGACGATGTCGAAACGTTGAGCCATTCGGGGCCCCTCCTGCCGAAAATGCCGAAGCCCGCGCCAGGCGGGCTTCGGCGTGTCCAGTCCTCAACTCAGACCAAGGCTTTGCAGCTTTTCCGTGGTCGGCACCCCCTGCTCGCTCCATCCCCGCTCCCGGTAGTAGTCGGGCAGCATGTCGCCCAATTTCGCCACCACCCCCTGGTGGGGCCCGTCGGGCAGCGGATCCTTGAGCAACCGGGGCGGCAAGGTGTCCTGCCCGGGGTCGATGCCCGCCGCCAGGTTGAACTTCCGCTCCAGGTTGTAGATGCGGTCGCCGATCAGCATCAGGTCGTCGGTGCTGTAGGCCTGTCCGGTGGCGGCGCTGAGGAAGTCGGCCACCTGGGGCGCCCCCAGGGCGAAGGTGGTAAACAGGCAGACACCGGCGGAATCGACCACCGCGGTGAAATCCTGGAAGGCCTTGGTCCAGCCGGCCTTGCCCTGGGTGACCTGCGGATCGAGTTTTTCCGGCAAACCCAGGATTTCCGGCGACACCATGTAGCCGCGTACATGGCAGGCGCCCCGGTTGGAGGTGGCGTACTGCAGGGCCATCCCCTGGATGCCGCGGCCGTCATAGGCGGGGAATTCCTGCTTCTTCACCGTCATCGACAGCTCCGGCACCCCGTAGCTTTCCGCAAGGCGGTAGGACCCCTGGGCCAGCTTGCGGCCGATCCCCTCGTTTTTACCCATCAGTTCCACCGCCCGCACCATGGCATCGGCGTTGCCGAAATTCAGCCGCATGCCCGCTTCCTGCTCGCTGAGGAGGCCCTTCTCGAACAGTTCCATGGCGCAGCCCACCGTGGCGCCGGCAGTGATGGTGTCAAGGCCGTACTCGTTGCACAGGTAGTTGGCCTGGGTCACGGCCGCCAGGTCGGAGATGCCGCACGCTGCCCCCAGCGCCCAGATGGTTTCGTATTCGGGCCCTTCGCCCGCGCCGCTGAAGCGGGGATCGGCAATGGCGGTCACCCGGCCGCAACCGATGATGCACCCCATGCAGCTCTTGTTGCGCTTCAGATAGGTGGCGGCCAGGCGCTCGCCGGAGATGGCCTCGGCCTGGTCGAAGGTGCCGCTCTGGAAATTGCGGGTCGGCAGCGCGCCGCTCTGGTTGATGACGTTGACCAGCACCGCCGTGCCCAGGGCCGGCAAGCCCTCGGCGGTGACGGCATTTTGCTTGAGCAGGCCGTAGCTGGCCATGGCCGCGTCCCGGTAGCCCCGGGGATCGGCCACCCGGACTCCGCCGGTGCCGCGCACGGCAACGGCCTTGAGATTCTTGCTCCCCATGACCGCCCCGACACCGCTGCGCCCGGCGGCCCGGTGCTTGTCGTTGACGATGCAGGCAAAGCGGGCCTGGTGCTCACCGGCCGGACCGATGCAGGCCACCTTGGCGTCGCCGTGGAACTCCTTGAGGATCTGGTCCTCGGTGGCCTGGGTCGACTTGCCCCAGAGATGCACCGCACCGACCAGTTCCACCTGCTGATTGTAGATCTGCAGATAGACGGGATGTTCGGATTTCCCCTCGAAAATGATCAGGTCGAATCCGGCGAAGCGCAGCTCAGCGGGGAAATAACCACCCGAATTGGAACAGGCGATGGTGCCGGTCAGGGGGGATTTGGTGATGGCCATGTAGCGGCCGTTGGCCGCGCCATAGGTGCCGGTCAACGGACCGGTGGCGAATATCAGTTTGTTGTCGGGGCCCAGGGGGTCCACATTCGGAGCGATCTCCTCGGTCAGATATTTACTCCCCAGCCCCCGACCGCCGATGAATTGTTTCGCCCAGGCGGGGTTGAGGTCTTCAACCACGCAGGTCTGGGCCGTCAGGTTGACCCGAAGCAGTTTGCCGTGCCAGCCGTATCCCATTTCACACCTCCATCTGTCCGTCTTTCATGGCTTTGACGAAACGCAGCGCCTTGGCACGCTGGGGCTGATCCTCCTCCGACAAGGTCAGACATCGGGTAGGACAGAAGGCCACGCACTCCGGGGTATCTCCGTTGCAGAGATTGCACTTGTCCGCTTTCTTGGTTTCCGGCAGATATTTCATCATGCCGAAGGGGCAAGCGCTGACACAGGTGCGGCAACCGACGCAGAGCTGCTCGTCGACGCTCACCACCCCGCTCGCCGCCGCCTTGCCGATCGCCACCTTGGGACAGGATTTCAGACACCAGGGGTCGTCGCACTGCATGCAGGTGACGGTGATGAACTTGGCTTCCTCCAGGAACACTTCGTTGATGATGCGGGACCTGCTTGGCGCAAACGCTCCCCGGTGCTTGAAGGAGCAGGCCAATTCGCAGGACTTGCAGCCGACACAGCGGGACGGCTCGACGCGAATCAACTTCTGCATGGAAAACCTCCTCGGCATGGATGTCCGCAGCCACCAGCGGCCACGGGATGAAGACTGAGCGGTGGGATTGGCGCAGATGAACCAAGGTAGATTACCAGAGATTAAGAAAAAGAAAAGCCGCTTTCAAGCAGAAAGCGGCTGATTGCGAAATGGGGGAAAAATTACATTTTTTCCAAGGTTTCGATCCCCAGCAGTGCAAGTCCCTGCCGTAGCACCCGGGCGGTAAGCAGGGCCAGTTGCAGGCGGCTGACCCGCAGGGCCGCGTCCTCGGTATTGAGAACCGGACAGCGATTGTAGAAACTGGAAAAAAGCCCGGAGAGGTCGTACAGGTAGGTGCACAGCAGGTGGGGCATGCCGCGCTCGGCCACCTTGCCCACCACCTCGGCGAACTGGGTCAGCTTGCTGGCCAGGTCTTTTTCGATCTCCTCGCCGAGGAGAACCGGCCCGTCCAAATTATTTTCATCCACCCCGCCGCGACGGAACAGGCTTGCCACCCGGGTGGTGGCGTAGAGCAGATAGGGGGCCGTATTCCCCTCGAAGTTGAGCATCTGGTCGAAGCTGAACACGTAGTCGGAGGTGCGGTTCTTGGAGAGGTCGGCATATTTGACCGCTGCGATCCCCACCACCCGGCCGATGTGGCGCAGTTCCTCTTCGGTCATGTCCGCATTCTTGGCCTTGACCAGCTCGTAGGCCCGGCTCTCGGCTTCCTCCAGCAGTTCGCTGAGCTTGGCCACCCCTCCGGAGCGGGTCTTGAAGGGCCGTCCATCCTCCCCCATGACGGTGCCGAAGGCCATATGCTCGAAGGAGACCTCGGCGGGTGCAAATCCGGCCTTGCGAGCCACGGCGAACAGTTGCTGGAAGTGCAGCGACTGGCGGTGGTCAACGAAGTAGAGAACCCGGTCAGCTCCCAATGTGCGACTGCGATGGCGGATGGCGGCCAGGTCGGTGGTCGCGTAGAGAAACCCTCCATCCTTTTTCTGCACGATCATCGGCAGCGGCTCGTCATCCTGCCCCTTGAACTCCTCGAGAAATACGCATTGCGCCCCCTGGTCCTCGGTCAGCAGGCCGGCGGAGCGCAGATCCTCCACCACTTGGGACAGGTCGTCGTTGTAGGCGCTCTCCCCCATGACATCGTCCGGACTCAGGCCGACATTGAGGCGGTCGTAGACCTCCTGGCAATGGCTGAGGGAAATGTCGAGAAACTCCCGCCAGAGTTTGCGGCAGTAGTCATCCCCGGACTGCAGTTCCACCACCAGTTGCCGGGCGCGGTCGGCGAAAGCATCGGAGGCGTCGAAACGGGCCTTGGCCGCACGATAGAACTGCTCCAGGTCGGCCAGGGAGCGGCGGACCTCCCCACCCTCCTGCCGCAGCTCCTCCATGCAGGCCAGCAGCATGCCGAACTGGGTCCCCCAGTCCCCCACATGGTTCTGCCGGATGACCTGATGGCCGAGGAAATCCAGCGTGCGAGCCACCGCGTCGCCGATGATGGTCGAACGCAGATGGCCGACGTGCATCTCCTTGGCCAAATTGGGGGAGGAATAGTCGACGACCACCCGCTGGGCCGGATGCACCGGCGCCACGCCCAGGCGCGGATCGGCGAGGGCGCCGGTCACCTGGGCGGCAAGCCAGTCGGTGTTGAGGAAAAAATTGATGAAGCCGGGCCCGGCGATTTCCACCCGGGCCACCAGTTCGGCGGCCGGCAGACGCTCGATCAGGGCCGCGGCCAGCTGCCGGGGGTTCATCCGCGCCGGTTTGGCCAATACCATGGCCAGGTTGCTGGAGAGATCTCCGTGGGCCTTGTCCTTGGTGCGGTCGATCTGAAGGTCGGGCTGCAGTTCGTCGGGCACGACCCCCTGCTGCTGCAGGGCCTGTAGCGCCTCGGTCAACAATTGGGCGACTTGCTCTTTCACGATAGAAACTCCTGCCCTCCCTTGGAAACACCGGGAAGGAATTGGGTGCTGAGCGGCACATACCGCTTCCTCTTATCACAACACCTGCCTGGAGGGAAGGTGGAACTAGCCTTGCCCTGCCGCCTGCACCGCCACTGCCACCAGACGGCCGATGTAAAGCAGGTAGATCAACAACAACAGTCCACCCATGCGGCGGCTGATGGCCCCACCACCCCGTTTCCGGTAGCAGATCATGAACAGACCCAGGGTCATCCCACCCATGACCACAGCATCGCGGCTCAGCACTTCGGCGTCCACCGCCAGCGGTCGCACCACCACCGCCAGTCCCACCACCGCCAGGGTGTTGAACAGGTTGGAGCCGATGACGTTGCCGAGAGCCAGGTCATGTTCCCCCTTGCGCACGGCGGAAAACGCCGAGGCGAGCTCCGGCAGGGAGGTGCCCAAGGCAACGATGGTCAGGCCGATGATCAGGTCGCTGACACCGAAATGGCGGGCTACCTCAACGACACCCCAGACCAGGGTGCGAGAGGAAAGGACCAGTATCAGCAGGCCCATCGCCACCCAGAACAGGGCCTTGGAGAGGGACATGATCTCCTCCGGCAGGGCCCCCTGGATTTCCGCGTCCAGAACATCCCCCCGCTGACGCAGACCCTGGCGGATCAGCCAGCCCATCAGGCCGACAAACAGCACCAGCAACACCCATCCGTCGACGGCGGAGAGCTGTCCATCCACCAACAGTACAACCCCGATGGCCGTCACCAACAGCAGCAAGGGCAGTTCCTGCCGCACCACCTGGGAGTGAATGACAATGGGACTCAACAGTGCGGTGAGCCCTAGAATCAGGCCGATATTGGCAATATTGGACCCGTAGGCATTGCCCAAGGCGATGCCGGGATTGCCCTGCAGCGCTGCCAGCACCGAAACTACCAATTCCGGCGCCGAGGTCCCTAGCCCGATGATGACGATACCGATCAGCAGCGGCGGCATGCCGGCGTGCCTGGCAGTCGCCGCGGCTCCGTCGACGAAGCGGTCTGCGCTGTAGGCAAGCAGGGCCAGCCCGGAAATGATCGCCAAAGTTGCCCAAAACATCCAGCCAATCTCCTCAATAATCAGGTACTGGAGCCGAACCGGCCCCTGGTCGAAGGCCTCTTATAGCAGAATATGCGGCCCAGGCAAAGCAGGACCGCATTCTTGACCTCTTTCAACCATCCAATTGAATTCCGCCCCAGCCGTCTACACCCGGGGGAAAACCCGGTTGCTGGAGATCGACCAGGACTCCCTTCAAGTGCTGTTCGAAACCAACTACCACCTGGCCTACATTTTCATGCGCAACATCGCCGTCCTCACCGGCGAGCACCTGCGCCAGGTCCAGGACCGCCTCGCCAAAGTTCTGGCCGACGAAGCGATCAGCGGCTGGTGAAAAAGTTCTGGGAAGCCGGGGGACCAAGTGCCCCCTAACCTCCCAGAATTACAACCGGTCAGGCGCTTCAGCAGATCACGGCAATTGGACTACGCAGGCATTTAGCCCCGCCTTCCATTGGCTGTCGGAATAACCAGTCTTGTAGGCTTTCACCCGATAATAATAGGAACCCGTGGTCCGGCCTGTCAGAGTGAAATTCACCGCCGTGCCGACATAGACGATTTTGGCATCGCTGAAATTCTGTGTTTTTGCCTCTTCGACGGCATAGTACAGATTGGCCAGTTTCGGTGCGGCCCAAGCCAGAGCGATACTACCGGTGGTGTTGGTCTTTGGCACGGTGATGCTTGCAGGGGTCGGCACCGTCAGGTCGACCACACAGCCCGCCGTACCGCTGCGCCAGTCACTGTCGCTATAACCTGCCTTGCTCGCCCGTACCCGGAAGTAGTACGTGCCATCCGTTTCCACCGAAACCGTCGCGGTGGTTGCGGTGCCCTGGTAAACCTGCACCGCATCGTTGAAGGAAGGGTGAGTCGCTTTTTCCACTCGATAGGTGACCCCGACGATATTGGAAGCCCCCCAGCTGAGTTTCAGACTCCCCAGGGAATCCACCGTCGGATAAGTAATCGAGGCCGGAACGCCGCAGGCCGGCGGCACATAACAGGCGCTGCCCCCGGCTCTCCAGCCACTGTCGGCAAAACCGGCTTTTTGGGCCCTGACACGGAAATAGAGATTTCCCCCCGCGGGCACCGTAACCGTGGCGGTCAGTGCCGTGCCCAGGTATATCTGCTCCACTCCCGCCGTGAAGGTGGCGTTGGTCGCTTTCTGCACTTCGTAAGTCGCTCCGGCCACGGTCGAAGCGGTCCATTTCAAAGCAACCTTGCCCGTGGTGCTGCTGGTTGGCACGGTGAGAAGATCGGGAGTTCCGCAGGCCAAAGTGACGCTGCAGGCGTTCCCCCCGACAACCCAGGCGGTCGGCGCGTAACCCGTTTTGGTAGCCCTGATTCGATACCAGTAGCTGCCATTGACGCTGACTGCGACCGACGCCTTGGGGGCGGTCCCCTTGTAGGCCGTACGCAGGTTTTGGGTAAAGCCGGCGTTGGTTGCCTCCTGCACCTCATAGGTAACCGCGGCCAGGGATGAGGCAGTCCAGGTCAGGGAGATGGACCCGGTGGTATTGCTGGCAGGGATCTGGAATCCGCCAAAAGCCGGGATGGGCAGGCCGGCAGCAACCTGGAGGGTCACTTGGCAAGGGGTAGAAACCTTCCAGGGGCTGTCCACAAACCCGGCCTTGCTCGCTTTGACTCGATAGAAATATCTGCCGTCGGTCAGCCCGGCAATCTCGGACTGCAGGGCGGAGCCATTGTAAAGGGTACGCAGGCCAGTGGTAAACCCGGCATCCTTGGCCTCCTGCAGGGTATAGGTCGCTCCGGCCACGTTGGCCGCCCCCCATGTCACCACAAAAGCCCCGGTGGAACTGGTCGCCGGCACGGTCAGGGTCGCCGGCACCGTGCAGCCCAGGGTCACTGCACTGCTCCCCGTCCCGAGGGTCCAGGCACTTTCCGCGAATCCGGCCTTTCCGGCCTTGACCCGGAAGAAGTAGGTCCCATTGCTCAGTCCGGTCAGTTTGATGCTGGTTGCCGTACCGCTGTAGGCAACACTCAAAGCGCTGCTGAAATCTGCGGAAGAAGCCTGCTCCAGAGTGTAGGTGGCCCCGGCGATATTTGAGGCCTTCCAACTGAGGGTCAACTCACCCGTCGCGGTGCTCGCAGGCACGGTGAGAGAGGCGGGCGCTCCGCATTCCAGGGTAACCACCACGGGGGCCGAAGCCGTAGTTGCCAGACTGGGGGACAGACCGGTTTTGACGGCCCGTACCCGGTAATAATAGCTGCCCCCAAGGGTCTGGGTCAGGGCAATACTTTTCCCCGTGCCTCCATAGACGCGGCGCAGGTTCTGGGTAAACAGGGCATCGGTGGCCTCCCAGAGTTCATAGGAGACGCCACTGGTGGCCGAAGCTCCCCAGGATACCGTGTATTTCCCCGTATTGCTGGTAGCCGGCACCGTCAGGGAAACCGGCTTGGCGCAGACGCCCATGCTGATGGCGCAGGCGTTGCCACCCGTCTGCCAGCCGCTGGTGGTGTCGGGGTCGAATACGATCCGCACCCGGTAATAAAAAACCCCATTGCCCTGCCCGGTCACCGTCCAACCAGGAGCCGCCCCGACATAGATCGTCCGGCCGCTGGTAAATTCAGAATCGGTGGCCTCCTGCAGCTCATACCAGGTGCCCGGAGGCGCGCTGTGGGCCCAGGTAATCGTGTAGATGCCGGTGCCACTGCTCTGTGGAACCTGCACCTGGCCAGGGGTTTCATTTCCCGAGGCGAGCAGGCCCAAGGCGTTGCTCACCCGGATGCGGGGCCGGGTGACCCCTTTGCCGGAGACGGGGGTGCCGGTCCCCTGCAGGGCCGAAAGGACCTCATCCACCGACGCGGTCGGCTTTTTCGACTTCATCACCGCCCAGGCCCCCGCAACGTGAGGGGTGGCCATGGAGGTGCCGCTCCAGGAAGCATACCCGCCGCCCTTGGTGGAGGACTCGATGGCCGAACCGGGAGCGAGCAGGCTCAACCAGGAAACGCTGTTGGAGTAGGAGGCCAGTACATCCGACTTGGTGGTGGCACCTACGCTCACCGCAGTGGACACACAGGCCGGACTGCTGATTGAGCCGGTAAAGCCGTTGTTCCCCGAGGCGATCACCGTGGCGATGCCCACAGCCTTGAGGTTGTCGATGGCCATTTTGATGGCGCCGTGGCTGCTGTCACAGGCGCTGGAGTAGCTGCCGCCACCGAGACTCATGTTGACCGCAGCGATGTTGTAAATGTGGCGAAGTTCGTAGATTCGGTTGAGGGCCTTGATCTGATCTGAGATATAACTCATCGCGCAGGGGGATGTGCCCGGGCAGGAGTTGAATCGGGAAAAAACCTGAATGGCGATAATGGAGGCGTCCTTGGCCACGCCCGAGAATCCAGCACCCTTGCCTGCGGCAATCCCAGCCACGTGGGTGCCGTGGCCGCATCCGGCAACGGCGGTGTTGCAATCCGTCCCCGAACCGGCCCCCAACTGCTCGCCGCTGCCATTAGGGCAGAGGGAGGAGACCCCACTGCCGTTGGTGGAAAAGCAGGCTTCATCCACCACCTTGTTCGCCAGGAAGGGATGGGTCTTGTCTACGCCGGTATCGAGGATGGCGACGGTCTGGCCAGCGCCTGAGTATCCCAGGAACAAGCCGTTGCCATCCCCACCGATCAAAGGCACGCTGTCGGACAGGGCAGGAGGAACCGGCAGATCCTCTTCGATCAGGTCGATTTCGGGGGCGTTCAGCAGGTCACTGAAGGCAGCCGCATCGACCTCCAGGGCAAGGTAGGGGATATAGTCGAACCGCTTGCTGTTCTGCCGCGCCTTGGCCGGCAGCCTCTGCAGGAGTTGATCGCCGTTGCGGCGGATTTTCCCCCGCTGTTTTACCACTTCGGCCGGGTTGGCCAGGCTCCCTTCGGCGGCAAATCCGGTCGACGCCTCCCGAAACCGAACGATCACCCGGGTGGTTCCGGTCTGCTCCAGATCCGCCTGCATTCGGTCAAATTTTGGAACTGCCAGGGGCGCATTCGCAGGGCGGTTCGCCACTGCCCATTCGGGGATACCCCCTCCTCCAACCTGCCCGTAAACAGGATTGGCAAGAAGAATAAGAACCAGACCAAGACTCGCCCACACCCACCGACGCCATCCAATTGCCATTGCCGCCTCCCTGTTCGGCCGGAACCTGCTCCGCAGGAGCCCGAACCAAATAAAAACGCCCGACTTCGTTGCCGAAGCGGGCGTCGTGGATGGTCCTGGCGGCAGTTACACCGTTTGGGCGCAGCGACTATTCGCGGTCTCTTCGGCAACCCGGCTATCCCTACTCCCGTAAGGACCCGTGGCTTTGCGTCACCAGGTTACCCTGGTTTTGCTATTATCGGAGTTTCATTCAAATTACTCCTCCTCCCGGATCCATAGCAAGAGGGATTTTTGTTCGAAGAGATCAAACTAAATTATTTTTCCCTTAACTGCTATACAGGTCAGACGGTGATGCCGTCCAGGCGTGCCAGCCCAAGTTCCCGAGCCACCGTCACCACCTCGGCAAACTCGGCGCGCCTGGGGCGGCGGTCGAGGGGAGGATGACGGTCGGCCTGAAAGCAGGGACGGTACTGGTTCATCAGGTTGACCCAGGTTTCCGGGGATAGCCTGCGGGCAATGAATTCCAGCACTTCTCGACTCCCCGCCAGCCCGCCCGGCAGCACCAGGTGCCGCACCAGCAGGCCACGGACAGCGATCCCCCGGGAATCCACCACCAGGGTCCCCACCTGCCGGTGCATCTCCAGCAGGGCCTCCTGGGCCCGCTCCAGGTAATCGGCCGGCCCGCTCAGGCGTTGGGCGGTGGCGCTGTCGCCGTACTTGAAATCCGGCATGTAGATATCGAAGATCCCCTCGAGCAGCCTCAGGGTCGTAACCGACTCGTACCCTCCACAGTTGTAGACCAGGGGAATATTCACCCCCTTGGCGATGGCCAGCGGCAGCGCCTCGAGGAGTTGTGGCAGTTGGTGGCTCGGGGTGACGAAATTGAGGTTGTGACACCCCTGCTCCCAGAGGGACACCATCATCTGCGCCAGGGTTGGCGCCGAAACCTCCTCCCCCGCCCCCAACTGGCTGATGTCGTAGTTCTGGCAGAAGACGCACCGCAGATTGCAGCCGATCAGGAAGATCGTGCCGCTCCCCCGCCGCCCCACCAGGGGCTTTTCCTCTCCGTAATGGGGGCCATAACTCGCCACCACGGCCCGCGCACCGGTGCGGCAGAAGCCCAGTTCCCCCGCCCCACGGTCGACCCGGCAATTCCAGGGGCACAGGGTGCAAGGGGCCAGCATCTCCCGCAACGCCGCGATCCGTTCGGCCAAGGCACCGGATCGATGCAATGCCAGGTAGGAGGGAATGGTCGGCATGGCACACACTCCTGCAATTCCGGGGGAGGTTTCCAGCCAGTTTATAGGGGCGGCGGGACTTGTCGAGCCAGGAATGGTAAAATGGGACCGTAGGGTTTGTTGCCGGGAGCATGCATCTTGAAACCTGTTCAGGACCTGCTCCATCGCAACCGTTGGGATCGGGATTTCGCCGCAGCGCAATTCTCCATCGACTATTATGATCGCCGGGAAGACCGAATACTCTTGGTCCCCTTCGCTGCCCAGCCCTTTCCCGTGGAGGCTCATTTCGCCTTCGAGATTTGTAACGCACAGGGGGAAGTCCACCATGTCCCCTTTCACCGGGTACGGGAAATCTGCCGTAACGGGGACTGCATCTGGCGCCGACCGCAGGACTGAAGCCAACTGGCCCCAAGCCCGACAAACCGCTAGGAGCTTTCATGCGTCCCCAAGGAAAAGGCCCCATGGCTCTGCCCTTGCTGCTCATCCTGATCCTGTTGTGCCTCGCCCCCCTCTGGCTGACCGGGCGCACCCGGAACAGCGTCCAGGCAGCCGCTCCCCCTCCCGCGCCACCGAGCCTGGCCGCAGCCTTGCAGCGCCATGTTGTCGAGCTTGCCGGCCAAATCGGCGAGCGCAACCTCTGGCACCCCGAGCAGTTGGAAAAGGCCGCTGTCTACATCGAGCAGCAGTTCCGTACCGCCCGATGCACCGTGCAGAGCCAGTCCTACCAGGTCCAGAACCGCTCGGTGCGCAATCTCATCGCCGAAATCCCCGGCCGTCAGCGGCCTGAAGAAATCGTGGTCATAGGCGCCCACTATGATTCGTTCATCGGCACTCCCGGCGCCAACGACAACGCCAGTGGCGTCGCCGCCCTGCTGGAGTTGGCCCGCCACTTCTGCGCCGCCACCCCTGACCGCACCCTGCGCCTGATCGCTTTCGTCAACGAAGAGCCCCCCTTCTTCCAGACCGAAGAGATGGGCAGCCTGGTCTATGCCAAGGCCGCCAGGGCCCAGGGCGAGCGGATCGTCGCCATGGTCAGCCTCGAGACCATCGGCTACTACAGCCAGGCCGAGAGGAGTCAATCCTTCCCCTTCCTGCCCCTGCGCCTCATCTACCCGACCCGCGGCAACTTCCTCGCCTTCGTCGCCAACCTCCCCTCCAGAAAACTGCTGCAGCAGTCCCTCGCCGCCTTCCGCCGCAGCGCCCCCTTTCCCGCCCAGGGCCTGGTCGCCCCGGAATGGTTGGTGGGGGTGGCCTGGTCCGACCAATGGTCCTTCTGGCGTCAGGGCTACCCCGCCATCATGGTCACCGACACCGCCCCCTTCCGCTACCCTCACTACCACGCCCCCACCGATACTCCAGAGCGTCTGGACTATGCGGCCCTGGCGCTGGTCACCGAAGGTTTGGTGGGGATGGTTGCATCTCTGTGCAATGATTAAAAAAAGCTCCGACCGGTGCCCAATAGCCAGGTCGGAGCTTTTTTTACTTCTTTCGCCAATGCTTGGCGTAAAAAACGTCACAACCCAATCACAAGTGGGTCGCCTCTATTCTGAGGCAGTCTGTTCAGCGCTTCGACCACCCAGTCAAACTGGGGTCGGTCGGCGAACTCGTAATACCGGCCCGGCTGTGGGATGGGCGGGACGAAGGCGAGTACGACGGCCGCGGCGATCAGCCCCATGAGGGGCGCGCGGCTACCCATCGGCACGCTCCGACAGCAGCAGGTAGATCGCCCGGCCCAGGCGCCAGACATCGGGCATCTCCTCACGCCAGAAGCGCCAGGTGAGGACGTGCCCCAGACTCAGGTCCACGTGCCCGAGGACGCGCTGGATGAGGAACAGCCGCGCCCGCTCCGGGCCCGCTGCCGCGGCGAGGGCCAGGGACTCGGTGTAGGGGATGAGAGCGTCCTCCCGGTCATGCACCAGGATCAGCCGCGCGCGCAGTTGCCCCAAGTCGTGCCGGGCGGGATTCAGGCCGGCCAGGTCCAGTTGCATGGCCGCCGGCAGGGCCTCGAACAGGGCGCCGAAGCGCGTGCGGTCGCGGTTGCTGACGAAGGCATACACCCCGCGGCCCTCGGGGCCGAGGCTCGCCGCCAGGTCGTCGATGGCCGCGGCGCGATCCGCCAGGCGGCGCTTGGCCATGGCCTCGAGCAGCGCCCGGTCGCGGGCGCGGGCCAGATAGGGAACGGCCGA
>CAZYXS010000081.1:0-14169 GCA_964650955.1 uncultured Desulfuromonadales bacterium
CCCTTCTCGATGGCGCGGGTGATCTTCTCGCCGACCACCGAGCCCATACTCCCACCCATGAAGCCGAAATCGAACACCGCCACCACCACCGGCAGCCCTTCGCAGGTCCCCTGGCCACAGATGACGGCATCCCCCTTGCTCTTTTTCACCGCTGCCTTGATGCGGTCCTTGTATTTCTTGGAGTCCTTGAAGTCGAGGAAATCCACCGACTCCATGGCAGCATCCATCTCGACGAAGCTTCCCTCGTCGATGATCAGGCCGATACGCTCCCGGGCACTGATGCGGAAGTGGTAGTCGCACTTGGGGCAGACGTTGAGATTGCGCTCGATTTCCTTGGTATAGATAATTTCGTTGCAGTTTTTGCACTTGGTCCAGAGCCCTTCGGGCATCTGGACTTTCTTGGCTTCCACCGGCGCGATGGGCGCCTTGGATTTCTTGAACCAGGCCATGTCTCTACCTCGTGAATCGGGGTTGCGAGCGGTCAGAAGAGGAACTCTTCTCCCCCGTGGAGAATCTGGAGACGGGGATCCTCCAGGGCATCCAGTTCCGCGACGATCTCGGCGATGAACCGGGGTTTCAGATGAAATACCTTGACCGGAAGCAGCGGCCGCGTCAGTTTGGCGAGTTCGCCGCGCAGGACTCCCGGGGTCAGATGGCCGCTATGGGCGGCAATGTCGGCCAACCGGTCGGGAAAGGAGGTCTCCACGAACACCCCCCCCAGCACCGGCAGATCCCTGGCCACCTGCCACAACTCTTCGGTCGGGCCGGTATCCCCGGCAATCAGCACCGCGGCCCCCTCCTGCCCCAGGAAGTAGCCGACGGTGAAGACCGGATGACTGGTTCGGACCCAGCGCACCCGAAATCCGGCCACCAGGCTGGAGCCCTCGGGCGGCAGGGGGCAGAGTTCCACCGCCGGTCCATGGGCACCCCGGGAGCGGGTGAAGTCGGGCCAGACCCGATCGTTGAACAGGTGGGCGCTCAGTTGCCCGAGCACCTCGGCCGGCGCCCAGATACGCAGCGGTTCGGCGCGCAGCCCCAGGCCATTTTCCACCAGGAAGGGCAGGTCGGCCAGATGGTCGAAATGGGCATGGGTCAGGAGCAGGTCGCTGATGGCTAACTGTTCGCCACTGTCGAGCGCAGCACAGACGCTGCCGGCATCCACCAGCAACCGGTCGTCCAGCAGGAAACTGTTGACCTGCGGCCCCAACTCCCGACTGCGTCGGCAGCCCAGCACCCGAACCTTCATACTCCGCCCCCGGCCCGCCCCGACCTCAGGCGGCGACGCCGCGCAGGCCGCCCTTGAGCTCGCGGACGAAGGTTGCGATCCGTTCAACCAGATCGGCGTCCCGACCGTGAGCGGCAATGACCTTGACCAGGGCGCTGCCGACCACCACCGCGTCGGCGAAGGCGCCGACCGCAGCCACGTCGGCCGCAGTGGAGATGCCGAAGCCCACCGCCACCGGCACCGGGCTCAGCTCCCGCAGGGTGCGCACGGCCGTTTCGATGGCGGCGGCGTCCACCTGCTGGGCGCCGGTCACGCCGGTCATGGAGACGTAGTAGAGAAACCCCTCGGCCCGGGCCGCCAGTTGCGCCATCCGCTCGGGGGGGGTGGTCGGCGCCAGCAGGGTGATCTGACAGAGCCCGGCCGCCCGCAGCGGCCCGGCGATCTCGTCCGCCTCCTCGGGGGGCAGGTCGACCAGCAGCAGGCCATCCACCCCGGCCGCGGCGGCGTCCCGGACGAACCGCTCACTCCCGTAATGGAACACCGGGTTGTAGTAGCCCATCAGCACGATGGGAACGTTGGTATGCTCCCGCACCCGCTGCACCAGGGCGAGCACGTCGACCAGCCGGGTACCGGCGGCCAGGGCCCGCTCGGAGGCGGCCTGAATGGTGGGGCCGTCGGCCATCGGGTCGGAAAAGGGCATGCCGAGCTCGATCAGATCGGCACCGGCGGAGACCAGGGCGTGCACCAGCGCTTCGGTGGTCGCCAGGTCGGGATCCCCGGCGGTCAGAAACGGGATGAGAGCCTGTTGCCCTTGTTGCCGCAACCGCTTGAAGGTTGCCTCGATACGCCCCATGGTCTTACCTCTATGCCAATCAAATTCGGTCAGCTTAATGGAACTCCGGCCCCTTTTCAACCGTTTTCTCCCCCGGCCAACTCCGCAACCCGGGCCAGCAGATGGAGAAACAGGGGGGGCGTCATGCGCCCGGTCTGGACATTGTAACGACTGGTATGATAGCAGCCGACCAGCACCGGCCCATCCGGCAGGGGAAGTTCGCAGCCGTGGGCAAAAGGGTGGTCGGCCAGGCGACGGATCAGCCCCTGCTCCTTGAACAGCCGCAGGCAGCTGGTATAGGCCCCCTGCCCCAGGGCCACCACCACCCGCAGCTGCGGCAGGGCCGCCAGCTCGGCGCCGAGAAAGGGGCGGCAGGCGGTGAATTCCTCGGGCCGGGGCAGATTCTCCGGCGGCAGGCACTTGACGGCGTTGGTGATGTAGAGGTCCCGCAGTTGCAGCGCGTCTGCGGCCGACTCCACCTGCGGCTGGCTGCCGTAACCGGCCTGGTGCAGCAGCGGATACATGAAATCGCCGGCACCGTCACCGGTGAAGGGGCGGCCGGTGCGATTGGCGCCGTGGGCTCCGGGGGCCAGCCCGACCAGGCAGACGCGGGCCTGGGGGTCGCCGAAACCGGGGACCGGGCGGTTCCAGTAATCGGCCCGGCACAAACCTCGGCGAGGAGCGAGCTGAGCCATGTGCTCCACCAGCCGTTGGCAGCGGCGACAACCGCTCAGGCCGGGCAGATGGGCGCCCAGTTTACTCATCGGTGCCCCTTTCTTGAGACGGGGGCGTCGCCTGCAGGGATTCCTCCAGCTTGGCCAACACCAGCTCCTGATAACGTTGAAAATCCTCCTGGGCGGTCCAGCGGGCGAGCACCGCCTGGGGACCGACGACTTCGCTTGCCAGCCGCACCCGGGTCCCCTCTGCAGCGGGCTCCAGCCGCAGTTGCAGGCGGGTCCGGCTGCCCAGCACCCCGGGGCGGCTCCAGGCCAGCTCCCGTCCGGGAACCAGCGCCTCCACCCGGGCCGGGATCCGTTCGGGATCCCCCTGCAGGGCGAGGTGCAGGTGCGCCCCAACCTGCCAGCCCGGCTCCAGGCGGGCCTGCTCCACCCCCGGCCACCACTGGGGCCAGTGCTCCACGGCGCTCAGCTGCGACCAGACGGCCTCCGGCGGATGGGAAAGCAGCCGTTCGGATGCGGCTGCAAAGCGGCTCTTGCCCGAGGTCAGCAGCAGCCCGGCCAGGGCCAGGGCCAGCACCGCCAGCAGCAGTCCGATTTTTTTCAGCATCGCTGCACCCTCGGCCGGCTCGGGTTAGTCCTTGGGCTTGGCCTCGCCGGGGCGCCGCGGCCGGCGCCGACGCCGCTTTTTCTCGGGCGCCGCCTCCCGCTCGGGAACCGGGGCCTTGCGCCGGGGGGCGCTGCGCTTGTAGTCCCGGACGAAATCCTCCTCGTCGGGGAAGGCGCTGGGAATCTTGCGGCCGATGTATTCCTCGATATCCGGCAGGTGGAAGACCAGGTCCTCGTCGGCGAAGCTTATGGCCTTGCCGAGCGCCCCGGCCCGGGCGGTGCGGCCGATGCGATGGACGTAATCCTCCGGATCCTGGGGCAGATCGTAGTTGATGACGTGGGTGACCCCCTCGACATGGATCCCCCGGGAGGCGACGTCGGTGGCCACCAGGTAGTGCAGCCGCCCTTCCTTGAAATCCCGCAGGATGCGCATCCGCTTGTTCTGCGGAATGTCCCCGGAGATCACCGCGGCCTTGAACTCGTTGGCCTGCAGCCGTTCGGTCAGGTGTTCCGCCTCGCGCTTGGTGTTGACGAACACCAGCACCCGGTCGGCCGCCGCTTCCTTTCGCATCAGGCCGAGCAGCAGGGGGAACTTTTCCCGGCGGGCGGCATGGTAGAGGATCTGCTCGACCCGTTCGGCGGTCACCTGCTCCGGCTCGATGCGCACCTTTTCCGCCAGGTCCATGAACTCGTAGGCCAGCTCCATGACCCGCTGCGACAGGGTGGCGCTGAAGAGCATGGTCTGGCACTTTTCGAAGGGGGGGAGCTTGCGCAGGATGTAGCGCAGGTCCTTGATGAAGCCCATGTCGAACATGCGGTCGGCTTCGTCGATGACCAGGGCCTGGATGCGGTGGAAGGAGAAGACCCTCTGCTTGGCGTAATCGATGAGCCGCCCGGGGGTGGCGACGATGATGTCCACCCCGTCCCGCAGCGCCTGGCGCTGTTTGTCGTAATCGAGGCCGCCGAAGATCGCCTGGACCTTGAAGGGGCAGCCGGCGCCGAGCCCCTTGGCGTCCTCGACGATCTGCACCACCAGTTCCCGGGTGGGGGCCAGGATCAGTGCCCGCGGGTTGTTGCTGGTCTCCACCGGCTCGCGCAGCAAACGGGTGAAAAGAGAGATCAGGAAAGCGGCGGTCTTGCCGGTGCCGGTCTGGGCCTGGGCCGCCACATCGCGACCGGCCAGGGCCAGGGGAATCGATTCCTCCTGCACCGGGGTCAGATCGGTAAAGCCTACCTGCTCGATCCCCTTGAGGACCTCGGCGGGCAGGTCAAGTTCGGTGAATTTCATGGTGTCCTTTCGGTGAGCGTGGCCGAAAAAGTCCTCAGAGTTCGACGCCGAGGGCCTCGGCCACGGTATGCATGTCCTTGTCGCCGCGCCCGCTCAGGCAGACCAGCAGCACCGCGTCCTTGGGCAGGGTCGGGGCCAGGCGCAGCACATGGGCGATGGCATGGGCGCTCTCCAGAGCCGGGATGATCCCTTCGAGCTCGGTGAGCAGTTTGAATCCTTCGAGAGCCTCGGCGTCGGTCACCGACACGTACTCGGCCCGCCCCAGGGCATGGAGATGGGCATGCTCGGGGCCGACGCCGGGATAATCGAGGCCGGCGGAAATGGAATGGGCGTGCTCGATCTGACCGTCGGCGTCCTGCAGCAGGTAGGTCTTGTTGCCGTGCAGCACCCCCACCTGGCCGGCGGAGATGCTCGCGGCGTGCTTGCCGGTGGCGACGCCGAGCCCGGCCGCTTCCACCCCGATCAGGCGCACGTCGGCATCCTCGATGAAGGGATAGAACAGCCCCATGGCATTGGAGCCGCCGCCGATGCAGGCGATGGCGGCATCGGGCAACCGTCCTTCGGCGGCGAGGATCTGCTCCCGCGCCTCCTGGCCGATCACCGCCTGGAAATCCCGCACCAGCATCGGGTAGGGATGGGGGCCGGCCACTGTGCCGATGACGTAGAAGGTGTCCCGCACGTGGGTCACCCAGTAGCGCAGCGCCTCGTTCATGGCGTCCTTGAGGGTGGCGGTGCCGCTGGTCACCCCGTGCACCCGGGCGCCGAGCAGCTTCATGCGGAAGACGTTGAGGGCCTGGCGGCGGATGTCCTCGGTCCCCATGAAGATGTCGCATTCCAGCCCGAACAGCGCCGCCACCGTGGCGGTGGCCACCCCGTGCTGGCCGGCGCCGGTTTCGGCGATGACCCGCTGCTTGCCCATGCGGCGGGCGAGCAGCACCTGGCCGACGGTGTTGTTGACCTTGTGGGCGCCGGTGTGGTTGAGATCCTCCCGCTTGAGGTAGATGCGGGCGCCACCGCAGTGCTCGGAGAACCGCCGGGCATGGTAGAGAGGGCTGGGGCGGCCGACGTAGTTCTGCAGGTAGGACTGGAACTCCCCCTGGAATTCCGGATCGGCCTGGGCGGCGCGATAGGCCTCCTCCAGCTCGAGCAGGGCCGGCATCAGGGTCTCGGCGACGTAGCGGCCGCCGAACTGGCCGAAATGGCCGCGGGCATCGGGAAACTGGTACATGCTCAACTCATCTTTCTGGCGTTGCGAATGAACGCCGCCACTTTGTCCGGATCCTTGCGTCCCGGCGCCGCTTCCACCCCGCTTGATACGTCCACGGCATAAGGGCGTACGATGGCGACCGCCTCGGCTACGTTCTCCGGGGTCAGACCGCCGGCCAGGATCACCGGCCGCTGCCTGGCGACCTGCGCCGCCAGCTCCCAGTTGAAGCTCTCCCCGGTGCCGCCGTAGGCACCGGCCACCCAGGCATCGAGGAGCAGGGCCGAGATGGCGTAATCCTGGTGGTTCTGCAGGCTCGCCGCATCCCTGACCCGCAGCGCCTTGATGCTGCGCCGCGGGGTGAAATCGCACTCCAGCGGACCCTCGTCGCCGTGCAGCTGGATCACATCCAGGCCACAGTAGTCGGCGGTGGCGCGGATGGTCTCGGCCCGGGCGTTGACGAACAGGCCGACGCTGGTCACCAGCGGCGGCAGGGCCCGCACGATGGCCCGGGCCTGGTCCGGAGTGACGCAGCGGGGGCTCTTGTCATAGAACACCAACCCCAGCGCATCAGCCCCGCAGGCACAGGCCTGCAGGGCGTCGTCGATGCTGGTGATGCCACAGATTTTGACCCTGACCATGGCGTCCCCTGGCGATTGGCCGATCAGAGGGCCACCTTCGGCAGATGGGCGAGGGATTCCTTGATGGCCGCCTCCGGATAGGCGAAATCCTCCAGCTGATTGCTGAAGTAGGCGTCGTAGGCGGCCATGTCCACATGCCCGTGGCCGGAGAGGCAGAACAGAATGGTCCGCTCCTTCCCCTCCTCCTTGGCCTGCAGCGCCTCGTCGATGGCACCACGGATGGCATGACTCGACTCGGGCGCCGGGATGATCCCTTCGCTGCGGGCAAAGGCCACCGCCGCGTCGAAACAGGCGTTCTGCGCCACCGCCCGGGCTTCCACCACCCCGGCATTCACCAGCTGGGAGACCAGGGGGGAAGCGCCGTGGTAGCGCAGGCCGCCGGCGTGGATCCCCGGCGGCATGAAATCATGGCCAAGGGTGTACATCTTGGCGATGGGGGCCATCTGCGCCGTATCGCCGAAATCGAAGTCGTAGACCCCCTTGGTCAGGGTCGGACAGCTCGCCGGCTCCATGGCCACAATCCGGATATCCCGGCCGGCGGCCTTGTCGGAGGCAAAGGGGAAGGCGATGCCGGCGAAGTTGGAACCGCCGCCGTGGCAGCCGATGACCACGTCCGGGTAATCCCCGACCAGCGCCAACTGCTCCTTGGCCTCCAGGCCGATCACCGTCTGGTGCAGGCAGACGTGGTTGAGCACGCTCCCCAGGGCGTAGCAGGTATCCTCCCGGGTGGCGGCATCTTCCACCGCTTCGCTGATGGCGATCCCCAAAGAACCGCTGTTGTCCGGATCCTTGGCCAGAATGCCGCGACCGGCGTTGGTGCGGTTGGAGGGAGAGGGAATCACCTCCGCCCCCCACAGCTGCATCATGCTCTTGCGATAGGGCTTCTGGCCAAAGGAGATCTTGACCATGTAGACGGTACACTCCAGGCCGAACATCTGGCAGGCCAGGGCCATGGAGGAGCCCCACTGGCCGGCACCGGTCTCGGTGGCGATGCGCTTGGTGCCCGCCAGCTTGTTGAAATAGGCCTGGGGAATGGCGGTATTGGGCTTGTGCGAGCCCGCCGGCGAGACCCCTTCGTACTTGTAATAAATCTTGGCCGGAGTCCCCAGTGCCTGCTCCAGGCGATGGGCGCGGAACAGCGGCGCCGGGCGCCAGAGCTTGTAGATCTCCCGCACCGGCTCGGGAATGTCGATCCAGCGCTGGGGCGACATCTCCTGCTCGATCAGCGCCATGGGGAAGATCACCTGCATCTCCTCCGGGGTCACCGGCTGCATGGTGCGCGGGCTGACCACCGGCGCCAGCGGACCCGGCATGTCGGGGATGATATTGTACCACTGCTTGGGGATGCGGTCTTCGGGCAGCAGGATCTTGGTCTGCATTTCAGGCTCTCCTTGAAGTTCTATAAATAATCAGGATTATCCCAGCAACTCGTCCAGTTTCGCGCCGATATCGGCCTCCCGCATCAGGGATTCCCCCACCAGGAAGGCTCCGGCCCCGGCCGCCAGCAGCCGCTCGATATCGGCGCGGCGGTTGATGCCGCTCTCCGCCACCAGGAAACGCTCCGCGGGGATCAGCGGCCGCAGCCGTTCGGTGGTGCCGAGGTCGGTGACGAAGGTGCGCAGGCTGCGGTTATTGACGCCGATCAGTTCGCACTCGGTCTGCAGGGCCAGCTCCAGTTCCGCCTCGTCGTGCACCTCCAGCAGCACGTCGAGCTGCAGTTCCCGGGCCTGGGCGTAGAATTCCCGCAACTGCCCCAATTCCAGCATGGCGGCGATCAGCAGCACCGCGTCGGCGCCAAAAGCCCGGGCCTCGACGATCTGGTAGGGGTCGCAGATGAAATCCTTGCGCAGCAGCGGCAGCCCCACCTGCTCCCGGATCAGGCCGAGGTAGCTCAGGTGGCCGAGAAAGAACTTTTCATCGGTCAACACCGAGAGGCAGGTCGCGCCGTGGTTCTGGTAAGTCTCGGCGATCTCCAGCGGGTCGAAGTCGGCGCGGATCACCCCCTTGCTGGGGGAGCCCTTCTTGACCTCGGCGATGATGGCCGTCCCCCCCGATTCGTGCATGGTGCGCAGCGCCCGCGCGAACCCCCGGGGTTGGTCCTCCACCAGCGCCAGCCGGTCCCGCAGCCGTTCCATGGGGAACCGGGCCTTGGCGGCGGCGACCTCCTCCTGCTTGTGGGCGACAATGGTCTTGAGAATATCCGGCTGGTGGCTCATGGATTGGTCAACCGTGCCAACAGCTTCACCTGCTCGAAGGCCCGGCCCGAGTCGATGGCTGCGGCGGCCGGCGCGATCCCCTCCCGGGGGCTGGCGACCTTGCCGGCGGCGGCCAAAGCGAAGGCGGCGTTGAGCAGCACAATCTCCCGCCGCGGCCCCGCCTCCCCGCCCAGCACCCCCCGCACGATCTCGGCGTTCTCCCGGGCGTTGCCCCCCCGCAGGTCGGCCATGGAGCAACGCCGGAAACCGAACTCCTCCGGAGTGATCCGGCCGGTCTGCACCCCTTGGGGACCGAGGCTCGCCACCAGGGTTTCGTCGGTCAGGGTCACCTCGTCCATGCCGTCCAGTCCATGCACCACGAAACCGCGGCGGCAGCCGAGGTTGTGCAGCACCAGGGCCAGGGGCGCGACCAGGTTCTCCCGGTAGACCCCCATCACCTGGCAATCGGCCTTGGCCGGGTTGGTCAGAGGTCCGAGGATGTTGAAAATGGTGCGGATGCCGATTTCCTTGCGCGGCCCGATGGCATATTTCATCGCCCCGTGCAGGGCCGGCGCGAACAGGAATCCGACCCCGATCTCGTTTATGCAGCGCTCCACCACCTCAGGGGAAACATCCAGGTTGACCCCCAGGGCCTCGAGCACGTCGGCGCTGCCGCAGGCCGAGGAGACCGAACGGTTGCCGTGCTTGGCCACCTTGACCCCGCAGGCCGAGACCACGAAGGCCACGGTGGTGGAAATATTGAAGGTGTTGGTGCCGTCGCCGCCGGTCCCGACCACATCGAGGATGGTCTCCCGGTCGATGTTGATGTCGTCCCGATCGATGTCCAGCACATTGCGGCCGACCCGGATCGGCGTGGCATGCTCCCGCATCACCCGCGCCGCGCCGGTAATCTCCGCCACCGTTTCCCCCTTCATGCGCAGGGCGGTGATCAGGGCCCCGATCTGGGCCGGCGTCGCCCCGCCGGACATGATCTGGTCCATGACCTCGACCATTTCCGGCTCGGTCAGGTCGATCCGTTCAACCACCTTGGCAATCGCCTCTTTGATCATGGCAGAATCCTTTTGTTGCTAGTCTTCCGGCGCTTGGATCCGGACTCAGGTCAGATCCAGGAAATTCTGCAGCAGCCGCTTGCCTTCCACGGTCAGGATCGACTCGGGATGGAATTGCACGCCGTAAACCGCCAGTTCCCTGTGCCGCAACCCCATGATGGTGTCGTCCTCGGTCCAGGCCGTCACCCGCAGGCATTCCGGAAGACTCTCCCGCTCCACGATCAGGGAGTGGTAGCGAGTCGCCGTCATGGGATTGGACAATCCGGCGAACAGACCCTGGCCATCATGGTGGATCGGACTGGTCTTGCCATGCATCAGGCTCCCCGCGCGGATCACCCGCCCCCCGAAGGCATGCCCGATGGACTGGTGCCCCAGGCAGACCCCGAGCAGGGGAATGCGGCCGGCCAACTGCTGGATGGCCGCCACCGAAATGCCGGCCTCCGCAGGCGAACAGGGCCCCGGGCTGATCACCAGCCGCCGCGGCTGCAGCCGGGCGATCTCCTCCACGGTGATCCGGTCATTGCGAAAGACCTGCACCTCTTCCCCCAGTTCCTGGAAGTACTGCACCAGGTTGTAGGTGAAGGAATCGTAGTTGTCGAGCATCAGCAACATGTCAGTCCAACCCCGCCCGCGCCATCTGCACTGCCTTCATGACCCCCTTGGCCTTGTTCACGGTCTCCTCGTATTCGGCCTGGGGGTCGGAGTCGGCCACGATTCCGGCCCCGGCCTGCAGGAAGATCTCCTCCCCCTGCACCACCAGGGTGCGAATGGCGATGGCCAGGTCCATGTTGTCGGTAAAGGAAAAATAGCCCACCGCGCCACCGTAGATCTCCCGTCGGCAGGGCTCGAGCTCGTCGATGATCTCCATGGCACGAATCTTCGGCGCGCCGCTGAGGGTTCCGGCCGGGAAGGTGGCCCGGAACACCCCGAAAGCGTCCTGCTCCGGCGGCAGCTGCCCGCGCACGTTGGAGACGATATGCATGACGTGGGAATAGCGCTCGATCACCATCAACTCGCTCACTTCCACGCTGCCGGCCGTGCAGACCCGCCCCAGGTCGTTGCGCCCCAGGTCCACGAGCATGATGTGCTCGGCCCGCTCCTTCGGATCGGCAAGCAGATCCTCCTCCAGGGCCAGATCCTCTTCCGGGGTCCGGCCACGGTGACGGGTGCCGGCGATGGGGCGCAGCTCCACCCGGTCCCCCTCCTTGCGCACCAGCACTTCCGGCGAAGCCCCCACCACCAATGTCTCCCCGAACCGCAGGAAGAACATGTAGGGGGAGGGGTTGATGGTGCGCAGCGCCCGGTAGACATCGAAAGGGTCGGCCAGCAGGCGGGAGGAAAACCGCTGCGACAGCACGATCTGGAAGACATCCCCGGCGCGGACATACTCCTTGCACCGCTCCACTGCGGAGACGAAATCTTCCCGGGAGAAATTGGCGGCGAATTCAGGTTCCCCCTGCTGGCCAGGAGACACACCCCGCGCCGGCAGCGGAGCGCGCAATCGGGCGATCAAGGCATCGATCCGCTCGCCACCGGCGACATAGGCAGCCGCCGGGTCGGTTCCAGGGGGCAGATGCACATTGCTGACCACCTTG
Source organism: uncultured Desulfuromonadales bacterium (assembly GCA_964650955.1). GTDB lineage: Bacteria > Desulfobacterota > Desulfuromonadia > Desulfuromonadales > CAZYXS01 > CAZYXS01. The sequence continues at coordinate 11,337 of CAZYXS010000081.1, forward strand.
ATGGTCTGGCGCATGTTGTCGAATATCAGCAGGGTGTCGCAGAGGAAAAAGACGCTGTCCCAGACCCCGATCTGGCTCGGGTTGGCATCAGGCAGCCGTTCCACATGGCGCACCATGTCGTAACCCAGGTATCCCACCGCGCCGCCGAAAAAGCGCGGCAGCTCCGGCAGGGCCACCGGCTGGTAGAGGGCCAGCTCCTGCTGCAGTTCCGCCAGCGGGTCGACGGCCTCACCGCGACGCACCACCCGTCCCCCTTCGAGCCATTCGAACTGCTTGTCGCGGGTCCGGAACAGCCGGCCCGAGCCACTGCCGAGAAAAGAATAGCGAGCCCACTTCTCCCCCCCCTCGATACTCTCGAGCAGGAAGGAAGTCTGACCGTCGTCGATCTTCTTGAAGGCCGAGACCGGTGTTTCCATGTCGGCCAGGATTTCACGGAAGATGGGTATCAGGTTGCCTTGCTGGGCCAGGCGGAGAAACTCATCGAAGGCGGGGTAAAACATGGGGACTCCCGGATGTGAAGTGGGTCACACTAGCACACATCCGGGCACAGCGTCAAGGGAGCGAACCCTGCGAGACCACAGCAAAAAGGGCGAGGAGATGGCCTCCTCGCCCTTTTTGCTGTGACTGGTTTGCTGAAGCCTGCCGGCCTCAGGCCTCGGTCGGCTCTTCGGCGGCAGCGGTCGGCGCCGGTGCTGCGGCGGGAGCGGCCACGGCGGCCTTGCGGGGCTTGGCGGTGAACTCCTCTTCCACCAGTTCGATCTGGGAGAGGGGAGCATTGTCGCCGGCGCGGTAGCCGAGCTTGATGATCCGGGTGTAACCGCCGGGACGATCCTTGTAGCGCGGCGCGATCATATCGAACAGCTTGGCCACCACCTTGCGCTCACGAATGACCTGCAGCGCCTGGCGGCGCGCATGCATATCCCCCCGCTTGCCGAGAGTGATCATACGGTCGGCCAGCTTGCGCAGTTCCTTGGCGCGAATATCCGTGGTGGTGATCTTCTCATGCGCAAACAGCGAGGTCACCATATTGCGCAGCATGGCCGTACGGTGGCTGGAGTTGCGGCCGAGACTTCTACCGGATTTATTGTGACGCATGGTCCTGTGGTCCTTTCTTCGTTAACCGATGGGGGCCGGAATCAGGCTTCCTCGCTCCCTTTCTGAATCATCTTGAGGTATTCGGGGTCCGGGAAATTGTCCAGCTTCATCCCCAGGGTCAGCCCCATCTCGGCCAGGATGTCCTTGATCTCGTTCAGAGACTTGCGGCCGAAGTTCTGGGTTTTGAGCATCTCTGCTTCCGACTTCTGCACCAGATCGCCGATCAGATGAATATCGGCATTCTTGAGGCAGTTGGCGCTGCGCACAGACAGCTCCAATTCATCGACGCTGCGGTAGAGATTCTCGTTGATTTTGCGGCTGTCGTCTCCCCCGGCCTGTTCGCTCGGCTCCGATTCTTCATCGAAGTTGATGAAGATCTGCAACTGCTCCTTGAGAATCTTCGCCGCATAGGCCACGGCATCGTCGGGGCGGACCGAGCCGTCGGTCACCACTTCCAGGTTAAGACGGTCGTAGTCGGTGATCTGCCCAACGCGGGCATTGGCCACCGTGAAGTTGACCTTCTTGATCGGAGAGAAGATGGAGTCGATAGGAATGGTGCCTACCGGCGCCTTCTCGTCCCGGTTGCGATCGGCCGGAACGTACCCCTTGCCCATGGTCACCACCATATCCATTTCCAGGTCCGCCTCCTTGGAACAGGTGGCGATATGGTGTTCGGGATTCAGGATCTCCACATGGGAATCGGTGATGATGTCACCGGCGGTCACGACCCCGGCGCCCTTTTTCACGATGCGGATGTTGCGACTTTCGTTGCCATGCAGCTTGAGCAGAACCCCTTTGAGGTTCAGGATGACATCGGTCACATCCTCGGTCACCCCGGGGATGGTCGAGAATTCATGCAGAACCCCTTTGATCCGCACCGAAGCGATGGCCCCCCCCTGCAGCGAGGAGAGCAGAACCCGCCGCAGGGAGTTCCCAAGGGTGGTGCCGAAGCCGCGCTCGAAGGGCTCGGCATGGAACTTCCCGTAGGTTGCGGTCAGGGTATCGGTTTCGATCTGGAGGCGCTTGGGCTTGATGAGATCTCTCCAGTTTTTATACATTCGTATCCTCCGCTTGGAGTTGACACACGCTTAAGCGCCGACCTTACTTGGAGTAAAGCTCGACAATGAGGTGCTCCTGGAACACAGGAGTCGTCATCTCGGCCCGAACCGGCAGGGTCTTGACAATGCCTTTGAAGGCGTTACGGTCGAGTTCGAGCCAGGAGGCGATACCCCGGCGCATGACACCATCCAGAGACTCGTTGATGCGAGCCACTTTCCGGCTTTTCTCGCGGAGTTCGATCACGTCTCCCACCCGGGTCAGGTAGGAGGGGATGTTGACTTTGTGGCCATTGACCAAGAAGTGCCCCTGGCGCACCAGCAGCCGCGCCTCGTTGCGGGAGCTGGCGAAGCCCAGGCGGTAGACCATGCTGTCGAGGCGACGCTCGAGCAGGATCAGCAGGGTTTCACCGGTGACCCCCTTCATGCGGTCAGCCTTCTGGAAATAGGAGCGGAACTGCCCTTCGAGCAGACCGTAGGTGCGCTTCATCCGCTGCTTTTCGCGCAGCTGGGTACCGTAGTCGGAAACCTTCACCCGACCCTGGCCGTGCTGGCCGGGGGCATAGTTGCGACGCTCTACAGCACATTTATCGGTGTGGCATCTGTCCCCCTTGAGGAACAGCTTCATATTTTCCCTTCTGCACAGACGGCAGACGGGACCAGTATATCTAGCCAAGGTTCGT
>CAZYXS010000082.1:0-9110 GCA_964650955.1 uncultured Desulfuromonadales bacterium
TCTACCACACGGGGATCGATCCTCTGAGCGGGGAAGTGGTGCCGGTGGTCAAGGACCCCCGGCAGATCCGCTGGCAGAAGGCGCTGCTGCTCTGGCACCAGCCCGAAAGCCGCCCCGAGATCCTGGCCGCCCTGCGCCACTGCGGAAGGGAGGCTGAAGGGCGGGAACTGCTGGGGCCCGGTGGGGCGCCACGGGGAGGGGTGAAATCCCGGAGGAAATGAATCGGGCCGGTCGCTGCGACAACCGGCCCGATTTATTTGTGGAGCAGGGGAGGGGTTTCAGACCGGAGGCGCCCAGACCAGGGCGCGATTGCGGCCTGTCGTCTTGGCCCGGTACAGGGCCTGGTCGGCCATGTTGAGCAGGTCGAAAACATCCTTGCTGTGGTGGGGGTAGATGGCGATTCCCAGGGAGAGGGTAATCCGGTTCGACCCATGGTTGGCGTCGAGGCCGATGATCTCCTCCTCCTGCACGCAGGTGCGCAGTTTCTCAGCTGTGGACAGGGCCCCCTTCTCGTCGGTGCGGGGGAGCAGGACGATGAATTCCTCGCCGCCGAAACGGGCCACCAGGTCGATGCCGCGGGTATTCTGCAGCAGCAGCGAGGCGACCCGTTTCAGCACCATATCACCGGCCAGATGGCCGTGGGTGTCGTTGAACTGCTTGAAGTGGTCGACATCGATCATGATCAGGCCGAAGGTGGTGTTGTAGCGACGAGCCTGGTCCACTTCCCGCTTGAGGATGGCCTGAAAATAGCGTCGATTGGCCAGCGATGTCAATTCGTCGGTATTGGAAAGGTCGCGGGTCTTTTCATATAGCTGGGCGTTTTCGATGGAGATGGCCGCCTGATTGCCGATGGCCTGGATCAGTTTCAGATCCTGATCGCTGAAGGCGTCCAAGTCCTCCTTATGCAGATTCAGGATCCCCACCAAACGTTGCTTGATCACCAGGGGGACGCAGGCAAGGGAACCCTGGGAGGCACCCCGCCCTTTGTAATTGAGACTACGCAGGTCCTTTGAGGTGTCGGGCACGTAGACCAGTTCCTGGGATCGGGCGGCCACGCCGGTGATCCCTTCGTCCAGCCGAAAACTGATCCCTTCCAGAAATTCACTTGGAATGCCGAAGGATTTGCGGATTTCCAGCTCTTCGTTGCCCGGGTTGTAGAGCAGCAGCACGAGGCGGTCGCATTGAGTCAGGTCCCGCAGGATCTGGAACATCCGTTCAAAAAGAGTGCTTTGATCCAGAGTCGAAGTCATCGCCTGGGTCAGGGTCAGCAGGGCTGACAAGTCCTTGAGGTGGAGTTTGAGTTCTCGATTGGTGCGCTCGATTTCACGGTTTTTCTGCTCCAGCAGGCCCTTGTACTTCAACTCTCCCTGGGCCAGGGAAAGTTTGTGCTGGTGGGCAACCCGTTCGTCGTACAAGGCTTCAAGCTGCCCGACCATGGTATTGAAGGAATGGGCCAGGGTGCCGAATTCATCGGCGGGAATCCTGCCGATGCGGTGATTGAAATTGCCCTGACTGACCTCGCTGGTGGCGTGGACCAGGTCCTGCAACGGCCGCATCAGTTTGCGGATGATCCGCAGAAAGACATAACTTCCCAGCAGCAGGGCCAAGGCGATAGTGAGGGCCGAACGGGTTGCCAAGGTCCGGACCAGCCCTCCGAGGTCGGTCATCGGCACATCGACACTGAGCAGGATCAAGTCGGTCGTGCCAAGGGGAACGGCGGAGATGACTTGCCGGCGAGGCAGAACGGAGCGGAGAGTGCGGTGGATGTTGCGGCCGGTGAGGATTTCCTCGAGCTCCAGATCCGAGATTTTTGGGGGAGTCAACTCGGTGTCGCTTGAACTCAGCACCCGGCCGTCGATGGAGAGCAGTTGCAGGTTGGCGTGGAGGGTGCCGGCATGCTCCTGCAGAAAATCGCGCCCCATGGGGGTTTGCAGCATCAGGATGGTGGAACCCTGCTGGTTGAAGCGCATGGGAGCGGCCACGGTCAGGGAGGGTGGGGAACCCGGATCGGCGGTGAACCGGAAACGGGGCTTGCCGCTGCGCAGAGCCTGCTGGAACAGCGCCTCCAGGGGGGCGGACGGCGCCTCGGCGCCTCCCATGGCGAAAAAACTGATGGAAATATCCGCCTGGCCCATGGCGGCGTAAATCTGGTCGAGCAGGATCGCTCCGGTGCCGGGGGTCTTGTCCTGGACCGCAAGGGCATGGGTATATTCAAGCAGGCTGGCGTAACTTTCCAGCAGCAGTTCGTGTTCCTTGATCTCCCGGTAGAGAATTTTCTGGATGGTGGCGAGGCGTTCGTCGGCATTCTCGGACAGGGACTGGTTGATCAACAGGCCGCTGCCGACGGTGGCCGCGATGCCGAGCAGGAGAATCGTGCAGAAAAAAGGGAACAGAATCTTTTTTTCGAGGGACATTCCTCCCCGGGGCAGGCCCATGGGATCCTCCTAGCCCGCCTGGCTCAAGGCCGGATTCTGCTCGAAAGAGGCGAGAAACGCCGCGACTACGGCCGGGTCGAACTGGGTGCCGGAATTGTCGATGATTTCGGTGACGGCGGTGGAATGAGGCAACGCCTTGCGATAAGGGCGGTCGGAGGTCATCGCATCGTAGGTATCGGCGACCGCGAGAATGCGGGACTCAAGCAGCAACGCATCGCCACTGACGCCGTTGGGATATCCCCGGCCGTCGAAGCGTTCATGGTGCTGGCCGATGATTTGGCTGACTTCCCGCAGAAACTGGATCGGTTCAAGGATGTGCATGCCGATGGCGGGATGGCGCCGCAGGGTTTGAAAATCCTCCGCCGAGAGGCGCCCCTGTTTGTGCAGCAGCGCTGCGTCGATACCGATCTTGCCGACGTCGTGGAGGATCGATGCCTGTTCCAGGCGTTTTATGGCGGCAGGAGACAGCCCCAGGGTCCTGCCCATGGCCAGGCTGTAGCGGGTGACCCGCTCCGAATGGCCTCGGGTGTAGGCATCGCTGGCCTCCACTGCAGAGATGAGGGCCTGCACCGTGCTCAGATAGCTGGCCTGCTGTTCCTCGTAGAGCCGGGCATTTTTTATGGCGATGCTGGCCTGGGCGGCGATGGTGGAGAGGAGGTTGAGATCTTCATGGGTAAAACTGCCGAGGTCCTGATGGTTCGCCATGGAAATGGTGCCGATGATTTCATCCTTGACCGTCAGAGGGGCGCAGACCACCGTTTCACGGGTAAAGCCCAGGCGGCTGACGCGAGCGAAATCCCGGGTCTCCCGCAGGTTTTGCAGCAGCAACGGCTGCCTGTGGGCAATCACCCAGTGGGAGACGCCGCCGGGTTTGAGGGGGATGCGTAACTCGGGATCCGGCGGTTCTGGCAGGCCGGCGGTCACGGCGATGCGCAAGCTGGAACCGTCGCTGTCGAGCAGCAGGATATAGCCGATGCGGGCCTTGAGGGACTCCATGGTCTTGCGGATCAACAGATCGAAAAGCTTGTGCGGATCCATGGTGGAGTTGAGAGCCAGGCCCATCTTGTTGAGGGCGGAGAGGCGCTCCACAGCCTGCTCCAGAACCGTATTCTTGTTTTCCAGGTCGCCGGCGAGATCGGCAATCTTATAGTTGGCCTCTTCGATCTCCTCGATCCGCTCCTCGAGAGTGATGTTCAGATGTTCGATCTCTTTGACCCGCTCCTCCAGGGTGAGGTTCATGGTGCTGATTTCGGTCGTATGCGCCAACTTTTCCTGGGTGATGGCAAGCTGACGTTCATGCTCGATGGTCGTGTCGATCAGGTTGCGCAGCCGCTCGACCATGCGATTGAATTTGACCGCCAGCGAGGCCATTTCTTCGGAACTGTGAATTTCGGCCTGAGCCTGTTCGAATTGCCCCTGTTCGACCCGCGTCATTGCCTGCACCAGGTGGTGCAACGGGCGGTCGACGTAGAACATGAGAAACACGGTCAGCGCGACAACCAGGATGGCCAGCATCAAGACAGAAGAAACCACCGTTGCCTGACGCCCTTTGGCCTGGATTGCCTCCAGCTCGGAGAAATTCAAGTGCAGGTTGAGCACCCCGAGCAAAGACTGTTCAGGGTCATGGCAACGGTAGCAATTCGGCTCGTTGCCAATGGGAACGATGGCCGCATAGGTGTCCTTGCCGTTGAGGTCGCTGGCAAAGAACTGCCGGCCGCTGCGGAAGGCAATCAGGTCGACGGAGCGAACCAGATCGCCGGTTTCATCGGGCCTGGCCGATGCCAGAATACGCCCGCTTTCGTCGAAGATGTTGAGGGTTTCGATGGAAGGTTCGCGCTTGATCTTTTCCAGAACCGACTGGACGTTGTCGCTGTTGCCGATGGACATCTCGCCACTGATGCTGTTGAGAATGGTCTGGCTCATCAACTGGCTGTTCTGCAACGCCATACGGTCGAGCATGGCCGATTGGGTCTGCAGGTTGTGCCAGGCCGTCAGCACCACGGCAATTCCCATGATGGCAACAGTAAGCGTCAGAATTTTAATCTTGAGAGAATTCATTGGCGGCCTGATTTGCAGGGGCTTGCCGGCATGCCCCGGGCAAAGGAATTGCCTTTGGTTCTTTGGCTGACAGACATCGGTGAAAACCCCGAAGAAAGCGGAAAAACCCAGGATTTGATCAAGCACCGTTGCGGCGGAAACAGCTCTGCCCAGCGGCTTGCGACATGGAGCTTTTCCTGATTCCGCAATGGGGACAGGTCCTTAGTGTGCAAGTGAAGATTTCGTGGACAGGCACAGCAACCCTGCACACCGGATAATATAGCAAGTTGTCTGCCAAGCAAGTCAATATCTGTTGGGTTATATATTAAATAATTAATACAAAAGTGTCGAATAAGAAGACTTTTTCGCCAAATCACCGCGCGAACGGGTTCGCGGCGGGCGTTTAGGGCGGTGGCCGGAACGATCTTCGAGGGGTGGAATTGAATTGACTTGCCGGCCCGTTTATGGTTCTTTTATACGCTGCATTTTTGCCTTAATAGGTCAGGGGTTTCAACGTTTTTAAGATGTTACTCGAAGATTTCGATTTTTCTCTGCCCTCTGAACTGATCGCCCAGGAACCGGCCGAGCGTCGCGACGGCAGCCGCCTGATGGTGGTCGACAGCAGTTGCGGCCAAGTGACAACGGGGCGATTCCCTGATATCCGCGACCACCTCCGCGGCGGGGATGTGCTGGTACTCAACGACACCCGGGTCATACCTGCCCGGCTGCTTGGGACCAAGCCGACCGGGGGCAGAGTCGAGGTGTTTCTTTCCAGGCGGTTGGCAGGCGAGGATGAGGTCTGGTCCTGCCTGACCCGCAGTTCCAAGCCGCTTCGACCTGGCCAGTCTCTCATCCTCGGCGAGGGCTTGAGCGCCGAGGTTCTGGAGGGGGGCGAAGACAACCAGCGGCGGTTGCGGTTCAGTGCCCAAGGGGATTTCTTCCAGGTCCTGGAGCGGGTCGGTCATGTACCCCTGCCACCCTACATACAACGGGACGATCAGGCCGTCGACCGGGAACGGTACCAGACCGTATTCGCCCGCCATGCCGGGGCCGTGGCCGCGCCTACTGCCGGGCTGCACTTCACCCCGGCCCTGCTGGATGAATTGCAGCAAAAGGGGGTAGAGATCGTACCCCTGACCTTGCATGTGGGACTGGGAACATTCCTGCCGGTGCGGAGCAGTAATCTGCGGGAGCACCGGATGCACAGTGAAGTCTACAACATTTCTCCTGCGACTGCCGCTGCGGTTAATCGAGCCAAGGCCGAAGGGCGCCGAATTATTGCGCTGGGGACGACGTCCACCCGTGCCCTTGAAGCTGCGGCCGATCCAGAGGGCTGCCTAAAGGCCGGGGCTGGTGAAACGGATATCTTCATCACCCCTGGATACCGATTCCGCATCATCGATGGGATGATCACCAATTTTCACCTGCCCAAGTCGACGCTGCTGATGCTGGTGTCCGCCTTAGCCGGACGGGACCTGATCCTGGCGGCGTATCGGCAGGCCATAGCCGAAAAATTCCGGTTTTTCAGCTACGGCGACAGCATGTTCATTCATTCCTAGGCAGGTTTGCTGGTTTGACCCGGTTCGGTTTCGAATTATTGGCGCAGGATCCCCACAGTCAAGCCCGTCGCGGGCGGTTGACCACTCGCCGGGGGACTATCGAGACTCCGGTCTTCATGCCCGTGGGGACTCAGGCGACCGTCAAAGCAGTGTTGCCCGAGACCTTGAAGGAGTTGGGAGCAGAGATCATTCTGGCCAACACCTATCACCTGTTCCTGCGCCCCGGCCATGAACTGGTGGAGCGCCTTGGCGGTCTGCACCGCTTCATGCACTGGGACCGGCCGATCCTGACCGACAGCGGCGGGTTCCAGGTCTTCAGTTTGGGGAAGCTGCGAAATATTGCCGAGGCAGGGGTGCGTTTCCAGTCCCATCTCGACGGTTCCAGCCATCTGCTCACTCCCGAGATCGCCACTGCTGTGCAGGAGGCCCTCGGTGCCGATATCATCATGGCTTTTGATGAGTGCATCCCCTATCCGGCGGAGCGTTCCTACGTTGAGGATTCCACCCGCCGCTCCAGCCGCTGGGCGCAGCGCTGCAAGCAGGCGCGGCGGGTCGATGACGGGGCGGCGCTGTTCGGCATCGTGCAGGGAGGTATGCACCCCGATCTGCGCGCTGCCAGCGCGGCCGAACTGATGGAGATCGGTTTTGAAGGGTATGCGGTAGGGGGGTTGTCCGTCGGGGAGGAGGCGCCCCTGATGTACGAGATGATGGACTGCACCCTGCCACTGCTCCCCAGGGAGCAACCCCGCTACGTAATGGGGGTTGGGACCCCGGAGAATCTGATCGAAGGGGTAGCCCGGGGGGTGGACATGTTCGACTGCGTCATGCCAACGCGGAATGCCCGTAACGGGGTACTGTTCACCAGTTTCGGTAAAATAAGTATCAAACAGGCCCGTTACCAGGATGACCCGCTGCCCGCCGATCCGGCCTGCGACTGCTATGTCTGCCGCAACTACAGCCGGGCTTATCTGCGGCACCTGTACCAGAGCAATGAAATCCTGGCTTCGATGCTCAATACGCAGCACAACCTGTACTATTATCTCAATTTGATGGCCGCGGCCCGCGATGCCCTGGCCGCCGGAACCTTCACAGGGTTCCGGCAGCAGTTTTACGCCTCTCGGGAGCTTGTCTTGGAGAAATAAAATAATATTTACCGGCTAGTTAGATAGTGTTGTTTAAGGTATTTTCAGCGAACCGGCCACCGGCCATCGCATCTATCCAAGGAGGAACATCGTCATGAATCTGTTCGGAGTGTCTGAAGCGTTCGCCATGGCAGCACCTGCAGGAGGCCAGCAGGGTGGGCGTCCCGGTTACGAAGGGATCATCATGCTGGTGATCATGTTCGCCATCTTCTACTTCCTGCTGATCCGCCCCCAGCAGAAACGGGCCAAGCAGCACAAGGAACTGATCGAAGCCCTGAAGGTCGGCGATTCGGTGGTCACCGCCGGCGGCATCCACGGCAAAGTCGCCGCGGTCCAGGAAAGCACTGTGATGCTGGAGGTCGCCACGGGCGTGAAACTCAAGCTCAACAGGAGCTCCATCGTCTCCGCTCGGCAGGAATAGTTTCCCATAACTTTTCTTCAGGCTCATCCCCGGCCAGGGATGCGAAGGTGTGGCCGCGGCCGGATTCAGATGCCGAAAGGAGAACATAGCTGTCATGTTCAAGAGCATTTCGTTGCGGGGGGGGCTGGTTCTGCTCTGTCTGCTGATATCTCTGGCGTCTCTGGCGCCCACGGTCATGAAGGAGAGCCTCCCGGCCTGGTGGCTGAAGGCCTTCGATCCGATCCATCTCGGTCTCGACCTGCAGGGGGGGATCCACCTTGTCCTGGGCGTGGAGGTCGAGAAGGCCGTTGAGGCCCGACTTGACAGCATTACCGACCAGACGGAGACCCTGCTGCGGGAAAAAGACATCATCTTCAAGCGGGTCGAGCGCCTCCCCGGCGAGCGGATGGCGGTCATCGTCTACGATCAGGCGGCCGGCGAGCAGGTGGATACCCTGGTCAAGGAGAGCTTCCCGACTCTGGAGGCGCTGACGGTGACCCAGGAGGGTGGCTTCATCCAGAAAAACTATCGCATCGGCGATCTGGAACTTGCGGATATCGGGGATTATGCCGTTCGCCAGGCTCTGGAAACCCTGCGCAACCGGGTCGACCAGTTCGGGGTGAGTGAGCCGACCCTGCAACGGCAGAGCGACAATCGCATCCTGATCCAGTTGCCGGGGGTCAAGGATCCGGAACGGGCCATTGCTCTGCTGGGCAAGACGGCCCGCCTTGAATTCAAGATGGTGGCCGAGGAGGCGGATATCCAGGCGGCGCTGGCGGGCAATCTTTCTCCCGGCACACAATTGCTTTATGAAAAGCGGGTCGACCGGGCGACCGGAGCGGTGAGCGAAACCCCCCTGGTGGTCGATGAGAAAACCGCCCTGACCGGCGATCTGCTCTCCGACGCTCAGGTCCGTATCGACACCCGCTTCAACGAGCCTTACGTCTCCATCGACTTCAATGCCCTTGGCGCCAAGCGCTTCGACCAGATCACCGCGGCCAATGTCGGACGGCGCATGGCCATCATTCTGGATGATACCGTTTATTCTGCGCCGGTGATCCGGGAGCGTATTTCCGGCGGCAGCGCCCAGATCAGCGGCTCCTTCAACGAGCAGGAAGCCACCGATCTGGCCATCGTGCTGCGTGCGGGAAGTCTGCCCGCCCCGGTAAAAATTCTTGAAAATCGAACCGTCGGACCCTCCCTGGGCCGCGACAGCATCAACCAGGGGGTCATGTCGGTGTTGATCGGCGGTGCGCTGGTACTGCTGGTCATGGCAGCTTATTACAACCTGTCCGGTTTCGTGGCCAACCTGGCACTGGTGCTCAATCTGCTGTTCATCATGGCCATGCTCTCCCTGTTCAAGGCCTCCTTGACCCTGCCCGGTATCGCCGGCATCGTCCTGACCCTGGGCATGGCGGTGGACGCCAACGTGCTGATTTTCGAACGGATCCGGGAAGAGGCCCGGCTCGGCAAATCGGCCCGGGTGGCGGTGGACGCCGGTTTCAGCAAGGCTCTCTCGAGTATCGTCGATGCCAAC
>CAZYXS010000082.1:9125-13932 GCA_964650955.1 uncultured Desulfuromonadales bacterium
GATAGCCGCGCTGGTGCTGTTCCAATTTGGCACCGGGCCGGTCAAGGGCTTCGCCGTGACCCTGTCCCTCGGCATCATATCCTCCATGTTCACTGCCCTGTTTGTCTCCAGGCTGGTGTTCGACTTCTTCCTCGAGCGGCGCACGATCAAGCGCCTGAGCATTTAAGGGGAGCACGCTCATGGAATTGATTCGGCATGACCTCAATATCGACTTCGTCGGCAAGGCCAAGCTGGCGGTGGCGATTTCCCTAATAACGATCCTGATCGGGCTTGGCTCCATCCTGTTCAAGGGGGGCTTGAATTACGGCGTTGATTTTTCCGGTGGCATTCTGCTGCAGGTCAAATTCAGCCAGACCACCTCGGCCGGCGATATCAAGCAGGCCCTCGGGGAACTGGATCTGGGCGCCGTGGTGGTCCAGGCGTTTGGCGACGATGCCCACGAGTTCATGATTCGGGCACAGAGCTCGACCTCGGAATTCTCCAGCCTCTCAGACGCGGTGAAACAGTCCCTGGAAAAGACCTATGGGGGCGGTACGGTCGAAGTGCGCCGGGCGGAAATGGTTGGTCCGCAGGTGGGTAAGGATCTGCGCAAGAAGGGGATGCTGGCCCTGGTCTATGCCCTGATCGGAACCCTGATCTACATCGCCTGGCGTTTCGAGTTTCCCTTTGCCATCGGGGCGATTTTGGCCCTGGCCCACGACGTTATGATCACCATTGGGGCGTTCTCCCTGTTTAACAAGGAGATCGACCTGCCGATCATTGCTGCGTTTCTGGCCATCATCGGTTACTCTTTGAACGATACCATCATCATTTACGACCGGATTCGGGAAAACCGTGGTCGCTATTCCAAGGATAGCTTCCCGGTCATTGTCAACCGCAGCGTCAACGAGACCATGTCCCGAACCCTCATGACCACCGGAACGACCCTGCTGGTGGTCATGGCCCTGTTCATCTTCGGGGGCGGGGTCATTCACAACTTTGCCTTTGCCCTGCTTGTGGGCATCACCGTGGGGACCTACTCGACCATTTTCGTGGCCAGTGCGTTTGTGCTTGCCTGGGAGAAGTGGCAAGCTGGGCGAAACCCGAAATTGCCTGCAGCCAAGGGGAAAAGCGCATGAAAAAAGAAACCATTTTTCTGGTGGTGGTGACCCTGATCGTCGGGGTCCTGGTGGGAGTGATCATCAGCAAAAGCGGCAGCGGGTCGAAGCCTGCTCCGGCCCAGAGCGGCGGCGGGTCGGCCCCGGCTGTGAACTTTCAGCAGAACATCAAAATGCTGAAGGATCTGGTGGCCAGCGACCCTCAGAACCGCAATGCCTGGGTGCAGCTGGGACACAACTATTTTGACAGCAACCAGCCCATGGAAGCCATCGAAGCTTACAACAAGGCGCTGGAAATCAACCCCAACGATCCCGACGTACTCACCGACCAGGGGGTGATGTTCCGTGCCCTTGGCTGGTATGACAAGGCGATCGAGAATTTCAAGAAGGCCAATCAGCTCAACCCCAATCATCCACAAAGCCTGTTCAATATGGGGGTGGTCTACCGCCACGACATGCAGGACCTGATCAAGGCCCGGGAGGCCTGGGAACAATATCTGCAGCGTTTCCCGGGGACCCCCGGAGCGCAGCAGATTCAGCAGGAACTGCAGGCCATGGGGATGCCTGGCGCCATGCCCCCGCGGCAATAATCGGCAACACCAGCGGGCCGGAAGGAACAATTCTTCCGGCCCGTATTGCGTCTGAGGTCGGATATGATCGGGTGGTTGACCCGCTGGATTGGCTTGGCATTGGTGGGCGTGGTGATGGGCGGGTGCCTGCGGGCCCCAAGCCCTTTGCGGGGCGAACTCCAAGGCGAACTGGTTTGGCAGGGTACCGTTTACCTGCAGGGGGATGTGATCCTGCAACCCCAGTCCCACCTGGTCATCGCCCCCGGAACCGAGGTGGTGTTCCTGCCGCCGCTGGCCGGCCAGGACCTGCTGCAGGATCATCCCAACTTCCCCGGCAGCGAGCTCATCGTGCGCGGACGGTTGACGGCGGAGGGGACCGCGGAGCAGCCGATCATCTTCCGCTTCGTCGATCCCCAGGCGCCTGCCGGTTCCTGGGGGGCGGTCAACATCGAGGGGAGCCCGGAGGTATCTTTGCGACATTGCCGTTTTCGCCAGGCCGACAGCGCCGTGCACAGCCGGGACGCCCGGGTCACCGTGGAGGAATCCCTGTTCGAAAATAACCATGTGGGTATCCGTTTCAATAACACCGAGATCCTGATCGAGCGCAACTTGCTGCAGCACAACGGGGCCGCTGTCCGCTTTCATCTGGGGGCCCCCGTGATCTGTCAGAACCTGATTCGAAACAATGACATCGGCATCTTCATGACCTCGCACCCCATGGGTTACCATATCGAAGCCAATAACCTGCTCGACCAGCGGCGCTACCAGGTGGTGCTCGGAGAGGAGGTGCCTGAGGACGTGTTGCTGCCCAGGAATTTCTGGGGTGAAACGCGGCCGGAGGCGGTTTATCCCTGGATCTTCGATGGTCGCCGCGAGGACCACCTAGGTCAGGTCCAGATTCTCCCCTTGGCCGAAAAGGCCAATCCCCAGGCAGGTCCCTCATGGATGCGGTAAGATCCCGGCGCTGGATCAGTCGCTACAACTCCGACAACGACGCCTTGGCAAGCGAAATCGCCCGGCGCCTGGCGCTCCCACCCCTGGTGGCCCGCACGCTGGCCTGTCGAGGGGTGGGGGAGGTGGGGGACGTGCGCGCTTTCCTGGCCAGACGCCTGGCCGATCTTCCCGATCCTTTCCTGATGCTCGGCATGACAACCGCAACCGACCGTCTGGCCGATGCCCTTGCCCGGCGGGAACGGATCGCCGTGCACGGGGATTACGACGTGGACGGGATTTCGGGTACCGCCCTGCTGGTCAGCGTGCTGCGCCAGTTGGGGGGGGAGGTGGAGTATCACATCCCCCTGCGGCTCAAGGATGGCTACGGTCTCTCGGCGGATGCGCTTCGGGCTGCGGCGTCCAACGGCGCCAAGGTGGCCCTGTCCGTCGACTGCGGGGTGAGTGCCGTGGACGAGGCCCGCCTGGCCCGCGAGTTGGGGCTGGATCTGATCATTACGGACCATCATCAGGTCCCCCCGGTTTTGCCGGAGGCCCTGGCCATTCTCAACCCCCATCAGCCCGGCTGCGCCTTTCCCGCCAAAGAACTGGCCGGTGTCGGGGTCGCCTTCATGCTGCTGGTCGGCCTGCGCAAGGTGCTCAGGGACCGAGGCTACTTCCGCTCCCACCCGGAACCAGATTTGCGCCTGAGCCTCGACCTGGTGGCCCTGGGGACCATCGCCGATATCGCCCCCCTGCAGGGGCTCAACCGCACCCTGACCCGGTTGGGGCTGCTCCTGCTTAATGAGGAGCGGCGGCCCGGCGTGCTGGCCCTGCGGCAGGTGGCCGCGGTCAAGGAAGTCAACTGTGCAGCGGTCGGCTTCCGCTTGGCGCCACGGCTCAATGCCGCCGGCCGTCTGGAGGATGCGGTCCTTGGGGTGCAGCTGCTGTTGGCCGAGGATGGGGAGCGGGCCCGGGAGCTTGCGACCCTGCTGGATGGGTTCAATCGGGAACGCCAGGCCATCGAGCAGGAGACTTTGCAACAGGCCATCGCCCGATTGGAGGGTATGCCCGAAGCTCTCCACAGCATCGTTTTGGGGGATGAACGCTGGCATCCGGGGGTGATCGGCATCGTCGCCAGTCGTTTGGTAGAGCGGTACGGCCGGCCGACCCTCCTGGTGGCCCTGGAAAACGGCAAGGGAAAAGGCTCGGGCCGGTCGATACGCGGCTTTCACCTCTACCGGGCCTTAGCCGATTGCCGGGATCACCTGCTGGGGTTCGGCGGGCATGAGTATGCCGCTGGCCTGAGTATCGAGATGGAACGGGTGGATGGGTTTGCCGCGGCCTTCGAGGCCTTGGCCCAGCAATGGCTGACGGCCGAGGATCTGCAGCCGCAACTTGCCCACGATGGCGAGGTGCTGATCGAGGAGCTGACGGAAGGCGAGGTTGCCGGCCTCGCCGATCTTGCTCCCTTCGGTGCGGGCAATCCCGAGCCGACCTTTGTCCTGCGGGGGGTGCGGGTGCAGCAACTGCAACCGGTGGGGGAGGGGCATCTGCGGTTTACAGCACGCCAGGGGGGCTACAGCCTTGCCTGCATCGCCTTCGGCATGGCCGGGCGAACTGGCGAACTTCAGGGCGAGGTGGACCTGCTGGGGACACCGGGTCTGAATGAATGGCGCAACCAGACCACGGTGCAGTTGCGGGTCAAGGATGTGCGGCCGGCGGATCAGCCGGCCTGAGTGGCCTGGTGTGCCAGCCACTGGCCCAGGGCACGGTCCCGGCCGCCGATATGCTCGTAGAGCCAGTCGATGACGGTGGCGTTGAGGTCATCGAGCAAGCCCGTGGTGATGCCCTGGGCGTGGAAGCTCTGCACCATTTGCTGCAGATGATCGCCGAAGGCTGCATGGTCCCGAGCGTGGTCGGCCAGGTCCGGGTAACCGCTCAGGCGCATGAGTTCTTCTTCCTCGAGGAAATGGATCAGCACATATTCCTGGAGAAACTGTAGCAAAGGCTCCACCTCGTCCCGGCAGTGACCGGCCTGGCAGGCGCTGACCAGGGCGTCGACCCGGTCAAAGAGCTGCTGATGCTGGTAATCGATGGGGGCCACGCCGATTTCCAGTTCCCTCGTCCAGTAGATCGCCATAATTCCCCCCTTGCCAGAATTCTCTAGAGACCGACCGTCCGGGCCAGTTGCGTCCAGGCCGGCAGGCT
>CAZYXS010000083.1:0-13723 GCA_964650955.1 uncultured Desulfuromonadales bacterium
ATGTCTTCGAGGTCGACGGCATCCTCGGCACCCGGGATTTCTGCGAAATCGCCGCTCTCAACCTCCCCGACCTCAAGGACCGGCCCCATCATCCCATCGATCACCCGGCCCTGCAGAGCGACCGCAACATCTTCCATACCATCCGCGAGGCCCGCACCATCCTGCTGCAGCACCCCTACGAATCCTTCTCCTCCTCGGTGGAGCGTTTTCTGCAGGAGGCGGCCACCGACCCCAAGGTGCGCGGCATCAAGATGACCCTCTACCGCACCTCCAGCCGCAGCCCGATCCTCGACTACCTGATCCAGGCGGCGCAGAACGGCAAGCAGGTGGCGGTGGTGGTGGAGCTCAAGGCCCGTTTCGACGAGGCCGCCAACATGCGCCTCGCCTCCCGCCTCGAGGAGGCGGGCATCCATGTCACCTACGGGGTGATGGGGCTCAAGACCCACGCCAAGATCATCCTGGTGGTGCGACAGAACTTCAACGGCCTGCGTCGCTACGTGCACATCGGCACCGGCAACTACCATCCGGAGACCTCCCGCATCTACAGCGACCTGGGGCTGCTGATCTACGACAAGGCCATCGGCCAGGATGCCACCGAGCTGTTCAACTACCTGACCACCGGCTACACTCCCAAGCGCAATTACCAGCGGCTGCTGATGGCCCCCAAGGCCCTGAAACGGGCGCTGCTGGACAAGATCGCGCGGGAAGCCACGCTCCATGGCGCGGATAACCCGGGTCACATCATCTTCAAGATCAATGCCCTGGAGGATGTGGATGTGGCCAAGGCCCTCTATCGGGCGTCCCAGGCCGGAGTCCGGATCGACCTGATCGTGCGGGACAGCTGCCGGGTTCGCCCAGGACTGGCCGGGATCTCCGAAAACATCCGGGTGTTGTCCATCGTCGGCCGGTTTCTCGAACACGCCCGCCTCTATTACTTCCGCAACGGCGGTGCCGAGGAATACCTCCTTGGTTCGGCCGACGCCATGCAGCGCAACCTGGAATCCCGGGTCGAGGTGGTGGTGCCGGTGGAGGATGCCCAATTGCGGCAGGAATTGCGGGCCATGCTCAACCTGCAGTTGGAAGACCGGCGCACTGCCTGGGAGATGCAACCGGATGGCAGTTACCTGCAGCGGCGCCCCAAGTCGGGGGAGGAGGAGCGCAGCAGTCAGGAACTGCTGATCGACCTGGCCAACCGGCGCAACAAGGATGTGACCCGCCTGCGGCGCCGCAAGGTCAAGGGCTTCGGCGGCCGCAACCTGCGCTGAGAGGAGAAAACGAACCGTGGCGGATGCCCCGTTGCAGCTCCGAGCGCAGATGTCGGCCGCCGCAGCCAAGTCGAGTTGGAAACAGCCCGAGCTGGACGACTTGGAGCGGCCCTTGAACCGCCGGGGAGAGCGGGACGTCCCGCTGATGGGGGCGCGCCTGGCCCTGCGCGGGCTGCGTCCAGAGCTCATACTCAGCAGCCCCGCTCGCCGTGCCCGCGCCACCGCGGCGGCGCGGGCCGACCAACTCGGCCTGGCGCCGGTCCAGGTTCGGGTGGAGACGAGCCTCTACCCAGCCTCTCCGGCCGATCAGCTGCGCCTGATCCCGAGCCAGCAGGGGGGCCTGCGACATGTGCTTCTGGTCGGCCACAATCCGGGGCTGCTCGAACTCGGTCAGTTGCTGGTTCCCGCGGCTCCCGACCGGTGGCCCACTTGGGCCGTGCTGGCGCTGGCCTTCGAGGTCGATTCCTGGCGCCGGCTCGCACCCGGCGGCGGCCGCCTGGTCTGGTACGATTTTCCGAAAAACCCGGGGGCGGCTTCCTTCTGAACCTGGTTGATTCCGCTGCCCAGGCCCGTTGCGTTTGTGTCGAAAATCGTTGCCGGGTTTCGCGTTTTGGATTAGAATGCAACGCTTTGCCAACGCGTAGGAGGATCGAGCCATGAAAAACGTTCTGATTGTCGGCGCCGGCGGCGTCAGCCAGGTGACCACCTGGAAATGCGCCATGCTGCCCGAGATTTTCCAAGAGATCACCCTGGCCAGCCGCACCAAGGCCAAGTGCGATGCCATCGCGGCCATGCTCCCCCGGCCGATCAAGACCGCCCAGGTCGATGCCGACAACGTCGAGGAGATGACGGCGCTGATCCGCAAGGTCCAGCCCGACCTGGTGATCAACCTGGCGCTCCCCTACCAGGACCTCTCCATTATGGAGGCCTGCCTGGCCACCGGCGTCGACTACCTCGACACCGCCAACTACGAGCCCCCCGACACCGCCAAGTTCGAGTACAGCTGGCAGTGGGCCTACCATGACCGCTTCAAGGAGAAGGGGATCATGGCCCTGCTGGGGAGCGGCTTCGACCCGGGGGTGACCAGCGTCATGACCATGTACGCCCTCAAGCACTATTTCGACGAGATCCACAGCCTCGATATCATCGACTGCAACGCCGGCAGCCACGGCCTCCCCTTCGCCACCAACTTCAACCCGGAGATCAACATCCGCGAAGTGACGGCCAAGGGGCGCTACTGGGAGAAGGGGGAGTGGATCGAGACCGAGCCCCTGTCGGTGAAGCAGGAGTTCGAGATGCCGGAAGGGCTCGGCAAGCTCGACATCTACCTGATGTACCATGAGGAACTGGAGTCGCTGGCCAAGTTCGTCCCCGGCCTCCAGCGGGCCCGCTTCTGGATGAGCTTCTCCGACAACTACCTCAAGCACCTGGAGGTGCTGGGCAACGTCGGCATGACCGGCATCGAACCGATCGAGTTCCAGGGGCAGCAGATCATCCCCCTGCAGTTCTTGAAGGCGCTGCTCCCCGACCCGGCCTCCCTGGGGCCCCGCACCAAGGGGAAGACCTGCATCGGCGTGGTGGTCGAGGGGGTGAAGGACGGCCGGCAGCGCAAGTACTACATCTACAACATCTGCGACCACCAGGAGTGCTACGCCGAGGTCAAATCCCAGGCGATCTCCTATACCACCGGCGTGCCGGCGATGATCGGCGCCAAGCTGATGCTCGAAGGGACCTGGAAAGGGCAGGGGGTGTTCAACATGGAACAGTTCGATCCCGATCCCTTCATCGCCGACCTCAACCAGTATGGCCTTCCGGTGAAGGAAGTGTTCCTGGAGGGGTTCTAGGCGGGTCTCTGTGACTGGCTTGCAGCCGCCCGGGGTCCCAAGCGGCCCCGGGCGTTTTGTTGCGCGGGAGGATGGCATGGGCGGGATGGATCGACAGTGCGCGCAGCAGTTCGACCTGAGCGGGGTGCAGACCCCGGCCTTCGTGGTCTTCGAGGCGGCGCTGGAGCATAACCTGGGGCTGCTGCGGCGGGTGATGGAACAGAGCGGGGCGCGCATCCTGCTGGCGCTCAAGGCCTTCTCCATGCACCACAGCTTCCCCCTGCTCGCCGGGACCCTCAAGGGGACCTGCGCCAGCGGCCCCCACGAGGCGATGCTCGGCCGCGAGTTCTTCCCCGGCGAGGTGCACGCCTTCGCCGCCGGCTTCAGCGAGGCCGACATCCGCGAAACCGCCCCCATCTGCGACCACCTGGTGTTCAACTCCATCAGCCAGTGGCGGCGCTTCGGCCCCCTGGCCCGGGAGCTCAACCCGCAGCTCGAATTCGGCCTGCGCTGCAACCCGGAGCACCGGGAAACGGACGTGGAGATCTACGACCCCTGCGCCGCCGGCTCCCGCCTCGGGATCGTCCGCGAGGAGTTCGACCCCGCGGCCCTCGAGGGGATCAGCGGCCTGCATTTCCACACCCTCTGCCAGAAGGATTCCGACGCCCTCGAGCGGACCCTGGCGGCCTTCGAGCAAAAGTTCGGCGAGTTCCTGCCCCGGCTGCAGTGGGTCAATTTCGGCGGCGGCCACCACATCAGCCGCCCCGGCTACGACCTCGAGCGGCTGATCCGCCTGATCCGCGACTTCCGGGCCCGTCATCCCCACCTCACCGTCTACCTCGAACCGGGGGAGGCGGTGGCCCTCAACGCCGGGGTGCTGGTCGCCTCGGTGCTGGACGTGACCCGCAACCACGGAGTGCACAACGCCATTCTCGACACCTCCGCCACCTGCCACATGCCCGACGTGCTGGAGATGCCCTACCGCCCGGAGATCATCGGCGCCGGCGACGACGGGGAGAAGGCCCACACCTACCAGCTCGGCGGCCTCTCCTGCCTGGCCGGCGACGTCATCGGCCGCTACTCCTTCGACCGGCCGCTGGAGTACGGCGACCGGCTGGTATTTCTCGACATGGCCATCTACTCCATGGTCAAGACCAACACCTTCAACGGCGTCAAGCTGCCGGCCATCTATTACGGCCGCAAGGGCGGCAGCCTGGAACTGGTGCGCCGCTTCGGCTACGAGGATTTCAAGACCCGCCTTTCCTGATTTTCGCCAGCGCCGGGAGCCGCCGATGAGCCTGCAGCGCCTGAAAAACCGCCTGATCGCCCGCCTCGCCAGCCGCTTCCCGGCCCTGGCCGCGCGCCTGGTGGCCGGCTACCAGGCCCAGGCCTCCGAGCAGGCCATCCCCTGGACCCCGGCCGCCAAACCCCTCTCCCGGTGCAAGCTGGCCCTGGTGACCACCGCCGGGGTGCATCACAGCGCCCAGCCCCCTTTCGACATGCAGGATAGCCAGGGGGACGCCAGCTTCCGGGAGCTGAACGGCGCGACCATCGAGACCGACTTCGTCATCACCCACGACTATTACGACCACCGGGACGCCGAGCGGGACCTGAACATCGTGCTGCCGCTGGCTCGGCTGCGGGGATTCGTCGCCGAGGGGAAAATCGGCAGCCTGGCGGAGTACCATTATGGTTTCATGGGGCACATCGACGGCCCCCATATCGAAACCCTGAAAGAGCAGACCGCCCCTGAGGTGGCGAAGCGGCTCAAGGCCGCCGGGGTCGACGTGGTCCTGCTCACCCCCGCCTGAGGGATCTGCAATCAGTCCGTGGGACTGATCCAGAGAGCGATCGAGGCGGCGGGGATGGCGACGGTGGGGATTTCCATCGTCCGCGAGTACACGGAGAAGGTGCGGCCGCCGCGCACGGTGTTTGTGCGCTGGCCCTTCGGCCATCCCCTGGGGGAGCCGGGCAACCTCCGTCAGCAGCGGGCGGTGCTGAGCGAGGCCTTCAAGGCCCTCTACGCCATCGGGGAGCCGGGAACCATCGTCGACCTCCCCTTCGCCTGGCGGCGGTTTGACTATTCGACCTACCAGGAGCCCGAGTCCTTCGGCCCTCGGGTGCCCCGCACCTAGGGCTCTTTCCCTGCCGCCTCCCGCAGCCCCCCGCTCAATTACCCCCGCAGCTCCAGTTCCCGCTCGCAACGGTCGATCTTGCCCTTTCTGTTTTTCGCCGTGCCGGCAGTCCCGGCCATGGATCTTCTCCAGGCGCAGCCGCGCCGAAGTGCTCGGGCACGTTCGGGGGGCTGTGCCAGGCAGGTGCCTATCTGCGGGCCTTGATCCCATCGAGCAGTTTTTTCGACACCAGCGGCAGCAGCCCGAGCAGGGCGAAGGAGAACAGCAGGGTCGGGGAGAGGATGCCGGCGAGAGACTCGAGTTTGCCGAACTGGGTGCCGGCATTGACGTAGACCAGGGTGGCGGGGATCATGCCGAGCTGACTGACCCAGTAGTAGGTCCAGGTGCGGATGGGGGTCAGGCCCATGGCCAGGTTGATGAGGAAGAAGGGGAAGAGGGGGACCAGGCGCAGGGAAAAGAGGTAGAAGGCCCCCTCCTTGCGCACGCCGTCGTTGATCGCCCTGAGGCGCTCGCCGAAGCGGCGCTGGACCTTGTCCCGCAACAGGAAACGGGCGGCCAGAAAAGCCAGGGTGGCGCCGATGCTGCTGGCGAATGAGATGGCGACGAAGCCGACGCCGAGGCCGAACAGGGCGCCGCCGGCCAGGGTCATGACCACCGCGCCCGGCAGGGAGAGTGCGGTGACCAGGATGTAGAGCAGCATATAGCCGGCGATGGTCGCCAACCGGTGCTCGGCGTAATAGGCAGCGAAGGCGACCTGGCGGGACTTGAAATAGTCGAGGGTCAGGTACTGGGGCAGATCGAGGGCGAAAAAGGCGATCACCAAGCCCAGGATCAGGGCCAGAATCAGTAATTTGGCGCGGGAGACTGCCACGAAGACCCCTTTCTATGCAAATATTCCTAAAGTCTGCCAGGTTTTTTTCCCTTGGCAAACCCGGGCCCGCAGGGGAAAACAGTACGCCCTCCCGGCCAGAGGCTGGGAGGGCGTACCGATGCTTGCTGGCAATAAACCGGCGAGCGGTTTACTTGCTGGCCTCGATGATGAAGTTGGTGGCGGCGGCCACATCTTCGTCGGTCAGGTCAGCCATGCCGCCCTTGGCGGGCATGGTGCCGACGCCGTTGATGGCGGACTGGATGAGGGCCTCGGGGCCCTTTTCGATGCGGGCCTTCCAGCCTTCGACATCGCCAGTCTTGGGAGCGCCGGCAACGCCTTCGGCGTGGCAGGCGGCGCAGGCCTTCTGGTACACTTCTTCACCGGGGGCAGCGGCGGGGGCCGGAGCCGGAGCAGCAGCGGGAGCCGGAGCGGGGGCCGGAGCGGCGACTTCTTCTTTTTTGCTGCAGCCAGCAGCCAGAACCAGACCGGCCAGCAGAGCAACAATCCAAACGCGAGCTTTCATTTTCTTTCCTCCTCGAGGGGTTAAAACCCGGCCTGACTATTGGCCGGTACGCAAAACGGCTAAATATTTACCAGTAAAATCAAAGAACGCAAGGGTATTTTTATGAGAAATCGCCAAAACATTTCTATATAGCCGAAAAGACTTGAAAATAAATGCAAATCCTGGTCCCGTGACGCTTCTCCCCCAGTCCTTGCAGGAGGATGTCCCTGCGGTAAACTGAAAACAGAGAGCTTTTTTTCATCCAGGAGGTGCCGATGGCCGGTGATATGGATCGCATCGAGCGGTTGCTGGCAGAACTCGACGGCCTTTACCAGAGGGATCCCGCCGCTTTCGAAGCAAGCCGCCGGGAGATCCTGGAAACCGCCATGCGCAGCTTCCCCGCCCATTGGCAAGGCCGGGCACGGGGACTGCAATTCGTTATCGATGCGCAACTTCGACGCTGTCGGGATCCCATCTCCCGTCTCAACTGCATGATCGAGCTGTTCTGGGAAGGGGTGCGGCAATTCCAGGAGGTTTTGGAGCATCCCCAGGAGGAACTGGCCCGGCGGCAACGTTCATCCAGGGCAGCGGTCATTCCTTTGCATCCGGGAAAAACCATCCACTGAATGATGTATACCTGAGCAGAACCTGCATGCGCCCCCTGGCATTTCGCCACGGGGCGCATGCTGTTTGCAGTGGTGCCGCTCAGGGCTTGGCGGCCATGGCCTCCCGGGCCCGTTTGGGCGAGGCTTCGACCTTGGCCAAAATCTCCCCGGACTTGGACTCGGGCAGCCAGTTCACCTTGCCGGTGCCGACATCGTAGATGGCTCCGACGACCTTGACTTTGCCGGCCTTGACCAGGTCGCGGGTGGCCGGGCTGTTCATGAAGAGATCTTCGATTCCCTGCCAGACGTTCTCTTCGATGGCGGCGGGGATGACCTTATCCCCGTCCAGTTTGGGATTGGCGGAGATGGCCCGCTGCACTGCCGGCTGGATGTTGTCCACCAGTTGGGGAATATTGCGCTCCAGGGCATGGCCGTGGCCGTGGACGGCGTGGGTCACGGCGGTAACGGCGCCGCACTGGGTGTGGCCGAGCACCACCAGCACCGGGGTGCTGACGTGGGCCAGGCCGTACTCGATGGAACCGGCCTCGTCGGTGTCGACCACGTTGCCGGCGACGCGGATGACGAAGATGTCCATGACCCCGGCATCGAAGATGGCTTCCACCGGCACCCGGGAGTCGGAGCAGGAGATGACTGTGGCGAAGGCGTGGTTCCCCTGGTTCTCCTGCCCAGCCAGAGCGATGCGCTTGAGATCGGCATGGGGGTGGGTCGCCTTGCCGGTGGCAAAGCGCTGATTGCCTTCCTTAAGGGCCTGGAGGCAGGCGTCGGGGCTGGGTTTTGCGGCTTTGCCGGCGGCCGCGGCCGGGCCGAAGGTGAGGCTGGTGCAGCAGGTGGCGAGCAGGATGGCGCGGACGATCTTGTTCATTTTGATTCCTCCCTGAAAAAAAATGATGGTCCGAAAGCGGACCACCATTAGCACAGAACTAATGCTCAGGAAAGGAAAAAATCCCCGACTTGGTAAAAACCCCAGTTCTCTCTGTGGGTTAAATAATGCCCGCGGCCGATTCTGCGATGGCCGGCAGTTCCTGCTCCACGTAGGCGAAATCGATGGGCCCCAGGTCGAGGTGGCGGCAGGCCTGCTGCAGTTCCGGCAGTTGCTCGGGCTGGTTGAGCAGACCGTTGGCGAGGTAGACCAGTTCCACCATGGGGTGGCTATCTGGCGCCTGGTCCGGTTGGTGATGATGTTTGACCACGTTGCGCACCACCTCGGGCAGGTTCCACTTGAGGGCGATGAGGGCGCCGGCGTTGGTGTGGAAATCGTCGATCAGCCGGCTCAGGGTGGCGGGGCTGAGACTGGCGTCGGTCTTGACCAGGTCAGGGGTGATGTTGGCCAGTACGGTCTTGCCGACATCGTGCAGCAAGCCGCAAATGAAGGCTTCCTCCTCGTCCATGCGCAACTGCTTGGCCAGGACCTTGGCGAGGAAGGCGCACTCCAGGCTGTGGCGCAGGATCGCTTCGACCTGCTGGAGGTTGCGTCCGGAGATCTGTTTGAGGCTGTGGGCGGTGACGATGCTCAGCATCGCCTTGAAACCCATGTAGACCACGGCATGGCGGGGGGAGGCCACTGGCGCCGGCAGGCTGTAGAAGGAGGAGTTGACCACCTTGAGGATCTTGGTGGTGAGAATCTGGTCGTTCATGATGATGGAAATGATCTCGTCCACCGAGGGGCCGTCGTCCCCCATGCAGTTGTTGAGGCGGACCAGGATGTCGGGCATCGGCGGCAGTTCGAAATCCCCTTCCGCCAGCCTGCGGGTGATCAGCTTCAACAGTTCGGTCTGCTCTTCGCCGCCGGCCTTGAGCAAGGGCGCCGGAGCCAGGGAAACCAGGCCGCTGAGGGCAGGGGGGAGGTTGGACGGTTCGCAGGCGAAGAGCCCCCGTGGCCAGTCGAGGGCCTGTTGCAGGGCGGCGGTCGCCAACTGGCCGAGCAGGTCGGCGAGGGTCGGGCGCGGCAGCAGGCCCTGTTCCAGCAGATGTATGACGAAGGGGGTTTTTTTCTGGCGACTGGCCTCCACGGCAGCCTTGACCGTGGCCACGGGGAGGGCGCCCGATTGCACCAGGACCTCGCCGATCCGTTCTCCGGGGAGATTGGAAGCGACGAAGGCGATTTTGCCCTGCTGGAAAAAGAAGCGTTTTTCCTGATCGTCGCGGGAGATTTTCAGCACACCGTCGAAGCGGTTGGCGGCGGCTTCGGCGATCAGGTCGCGCAGGGTGGAGGGGTCAAAGGGGCCTTGACGGTCATACATGGGAACCTCCCTTGCGAGGTGGAAAGCCACGGCGCTGCCGCGGGCTAAAGCAGGGTACTGAGGGTCGCCTGAATCTGCTGCAGGTCGGCGGCCAGGGTTTGGCGGTTCAGTCCCTCGAGGTTCAGTCTGGTGCAAACCTGGCGAATGGTTTCCAGGCGCCCCGGTTCATGGGCCAGGTGATTGGCCAGAAAAGCGATTTCCGCCGTCTCCCGGTGCTCCGGCGCCTGGTCGGGGGCGTGATGGTAACGGATCGCCTGTTTCACCAGTGGCGGCAGGTTCCATTTCATCGCCACCAGGGCGCCTGCCAGGGGGTGGTAGTCGACGATGAACTGGTCGCGGGCCTGCGGCGGCAGTTCCTCCTTGGCCAGCAGGTTGACCAGCACGGTCTTGCCGATATCGTGCAGGAGGCCGCAGACGAAGGCTTCCTCCTCGTCGCATCCGGTGCTCTGGGCGATGCGCTTGGCCAGGAAAGCGCTCAGCAGGCTGTGGCGCAGAATCTGACGCACCTGGTCGTCCTGCCCTGTGTAAAGCTGACTGACGGCGTGGGCGGAGACGATGTTGACGATCGCCTTGAAGCCGACATAGGCGATGGCGTGCTGCAGTGAAGTGACCGGGTTGGGCAGGCCGTAGAAGGCCGAGTTGACCACCTTGAGAATCTTCACCGTCAGGATCTGGTCGGCCATGATGATCTTCATGACCTCGTGGGCTGAGCCCTCCTGACCCAGGCATTGGTTCAAGCGCTGCAGGATATCCGGCATGGGGGGCAGGTCGAAATCCCCGTCGTTGATCCGTTGCGCCAGCTTTTTGACCAGGGCCTGGTTGGCCTGCCCCGGTTGGGACTGCTCCAGCAGCCGGCCGGCCTGGGCCAGCACGTTGCCGGCCTGGAGTTGGATCGGGCCGTTGAGCAGGGCGGGTGGAAGCAGGGTGGTGAAGCTGAAATTCCCCTCGTCCCAGCGCAGGGAGTCGGCCAGGGCCGCCACCACCAGGCGCTGGATGACCGCTTCGAGCTTGTCCCGCTCGAGGATTTTTTCCGCCAGCAGGTAGCTGGTGAAGGGAATGCCCCGGCGCTGGCTTTCGCTGATGGCCAGTTTGATCATCAGCATGTCGAGGCAGCCGGTGCCGGCGAGAAACTCGCCGACCCGCTCTCCCTTGCGGTTGGAGGTCAGAAAGGTGACCCGTCCCTCCTGCAGGTAGAACTTCTTGTCCACCCCGGCCTGGCTGATGTGCAGAGTCCCGCTCTTGCCGTAGGTTTCGGCCCATTCCATGACCTCCCTGACCGGCATCAGGCCCAATTCACCCTGAATGCTCTTCACCCGCGTCCTCCCTGCACCGACCCCGGGATGGCCGTAGTTTTGACAGCCGGATCCCTCCACGGCAGTTTATGCGAGGTTCGCGCCAATTTCGAAAGGGGGGCAGCAGGAATCAGGGAGGGGACAGGGACGGGGCCGCGGTGGCCTGGCAGGGGAACTGGAGCCAGGCGGTGGTCCCCTGGCCCGGGGCACTTTCCAGCCAGATGCGACCGCCGTGGGCCTGAACGATGTTGCGGCTGATGGTCAGGCCGATGCCAAGGCCTTCGCGAGCGGTGTTGGAGACGTCGGCGCGGTAGAACTTGTCGAAGGCCTGCTCCAGTTGCTGAGGGGTCATGCCGATGCCGGCATCGACGATTTCGATGGTGCAGCCGTCCTCGGTCCGGCGGGCGTTGATGCGGATGGTGCTCCCTGCAGGGGAGTATTTCGCGGCATTGCCGACGAGATTGTCGATGACCTGGATGAATTTGCGGGGATCGGCCATCAGGCGCAGGGATTGCTCTGGCTGTTCGAGGATGTAGGTGTGGGCGAGGTCCATGTCGGCATGCTGGCGGATGGCCCGGGAGAGCAGTCCGCCCAGATCGCATTCCTGCAGCTTGAGTTGGATGGTCCGCCCCGATTCGATGCGCCCCAGGTCGAGCAATTCGTCGACCAGTTGCGCCAGAGTCTCGGCCTTTTCGTAAATGATGTCGAGGAACTCCTTTTTTTGTGCCGGGTCGAAATGGCCGCCGCCGGCAAGGTCCCGCAACACTTCGGTAAAGCCGAGGATGGAGGTCAACGGGGTGCGCAGTTCGTGGGCCGCGGTGGAGATGAACTCGCTCTTGAGGCGGTCGACCTGGCGTTCCCGGGTAACGTCTCGCAGCAGGCTGATGTGGCCGAGGAATTCCCCGCGGATGTCGAGGATCGGTGCCACCCGCCCCTGCAGGATCTGCTTTTGCCCCGCCGTGGTCGGATCGGGAAGTTCGACCTCGAAGGCCGATTCATTGCGGGCCTGCTGGCGGGCCTGGTCGAGTTCCAGACGCAGCGGTTCCTGCTCCAGGATGGAGGCCAGGGGAATGCCCGCCACCGCGGCGCAGATCGCGCCGGTGAGCAGTTCGGCGCTGCGGTTCATCAGCAGAATCCGCCCCTCGCGGTCGGTGACGATGAGGGCGTCGGCCACCGACTGCAGGATGGCGGTGATCCGGTCCCGCCCCTCTTCGGCCTGGCGCAGTGCCTCATGCACCTTCGCCTCCTGGCGCTGGCGGTCGGTGACGTCCCGCACCAGGGCGGAATAGAGCGGCGCCCCCTCCAGATCGAGGCGGCTCAGGCGGATCTCCACCGGAAAGGTACTGCCGTCGAGACGGCGGTGGCATCCCTGCAGGGTCAGGATCTGCCCCGGGGTCAGGGAGGACATCAGCTGCCGGACCTGTTCGGGGTCGAAATTCTGCTCGATCTGCGCCACTGTCATGCCGAGCAGGGTTTCCCGGCTCGCCCCCAGGCTGGCGCAGGCCTGGCGGTTGACGTCGACGATCTGCCCTTCGGCGGTGTGCAGGAAAAAGGCGTCTCCGGCCTGCTCCACCAGGGCCCGGAAGCGGCGCTCGCTCTGGCGCAGGGCCGCCTCGGCGGCGCGCACCTTGGTAATGTCCCGAAAGGAGACGGCCAGGCCGGTGCCGAAGGGGTGGGCGCGGATCTCGAACCACTTGTCGAGCGGCGGGAAGAAGGCGGTGAAGGCGAGGGGGGCTTCGCGCTCGATGGTGTGGCGAAACTGCTTGTAGAAGGGAGTGGCGGCGATGTCCGGGAAGACCTCCACCAGCGGCCGGCGCAGCAACTCTTCACGGGAGTGCTGCAGCAGGGCCTCGGCTTCGGCGTTGACATAGGTGAAGCGCCAGCGGCTGTCGAAGGTGACGCATCCCTCCTGCATCTGTTCCAGCAGGGTCAGAGCCTGGGCGGGGAGGGCTGTTTTGGCGTACTCCTCGGTCATGGTCGGCCTCGATGGGGGCGGTCCGGCCCAGGAGGGCCGGGTTGCAAGCGGGTATTATAGCCGTACACGCACCGGGTTGGGAGGGAAAACCGCGGGCGGGCAGGATTTCTTCCATGTGTTAAAGTGTTTTTATGGTTTGGGTAGCGAGGGGAACGCCATGAATCGCCTCCGGGTAAACCGTCGCCTGCTGTGGCTGGGGGTGGCGCTGCTGGTTCTGCTGCTTCCGGGCGGCGGCTGGGGCCGCCCGCCGGCCGAGGGACCGACGCTGCATTTCTTCTGGGCGGCCAACTGTCCTCATTGCGGCGAGATGGAGCCGTTTCTGCAGGAGTTGCAGCAACGCTATCCCGAATTGCGGGTTAAGCGTTACGACGTCTGGCAGGACCGCGCCGCCTTTAACATGATGGTGGAGCTGGCGCGGCGCAGCGGCCACAAGACGGTAAGCACTCCGACCACCGCCCTGGGGGAGGGGGTCTGGTTCGGTTTCACCCCGGAGGTGGCGGCGGCGGTGGAGGCGATGGTGCGGCGCTGCCTGGCTTCAGGCTGTCCCGACCCCCTCGCCCCGTCGCCGGCCGCGGCGCCCGCAGCTGCCCCGGAGACGGCCGCGCCATCGCCCCCCGAATCGACACCCCAACAGCCGCCGGAGGCGGTCAACCTGCCGGTTTTCGGGCCCCTCGACCCGGCAGCGGTCTCCCTCCCCCTGCTCACCCTGGTGCTGGCCCTGCTCGACAGCTTCAACCCCTGCGCCTTCTTCGTCCTGCTGTTCCTGCTCAGCCTGCTGCTGCACGCCCGCTCGCGGCGCCTGATGCTGCTGGTGGGGGGGACCTTCGTGCTCTGCTCGGGGCTGATCTACTTCCTGTTCATGGCCGCCTGGCTCAACCTGTTCCTGCTCGCCGGCAGCCTGCCGCTGATCACCACCCTGGCGGGGCTGGCGGCGCTGCTGGTGGCGGTGATCAATATCAAGGATTACTTCTGGTTCCGCCAGGGGGTGTCCCTC
>CAZYXS010000084.1:0-4221 GCA_964650955.1 uncultured Desulfuromonadales bacterium
CCCCGTTCTTCAACGGCTATCGTCCCCAGTTCTACTTCCGCACCACCGACGTGACCGGAATCGTGGAACTGCCCGAGGGTGTCGAGATGGTCATGCCCGGCGACAACATCGCCATGACCGTCAACCTGATCACCCCGATCGCCATGGACAAGGAACTGCGTTTCGCCATCCGCGAAGGCGGCCGCACCGTAGGTGCCGGCGTCGTCAGCGAAATCATCGAGTAATTAAAGGACTGCCCCTATGTCGAGCCAGAAGATCAGAATTCGTTTGAAGGCTTATGACCATAAGCTGCTTGACCTTTCGGTCAATGAAATCGTCGACACGGCCAAGCGGACCGGCGCCCGGATTGCCGGCCCGGTGCCTCTGCCGACCGTCATCAACAAGTACTGCGTGCTGCGCGGCCCCCATGTCGACAAGAAGAGCCGTGAGCAGTTCGAAATGCGCACCCACAAGCGCCTGCTCGACATCCTCGAGCCGACTCAGCAGACGGTTGACGCACTGATGAAACTCGACCTCTCGGCCGGTGTCGACGTCGAGATCAAGCTTTAATCCACACTTCGGAACTAAGGGTAGCTGCAATGATAAAGGGAATCTTGGGTAAGAAACTGGGCATGACCCAGGTGTTTGCCGGTGACGGCAAACGAATCCCGGTGACGGTCGTCGAAGCCGGCCCCTGCGTGGTGCTGCAGAAGAAAACCGTCGCCACCGACGGTTACAACGCGCTGCAGCTCGGCTTTGGCGAGCGCAAGGCCCACCGGACCAATAAGCCGGAGATGGGTCACTTTCGCAAGGCCGGCAAGGGTGCCTTCACCGCCGTGCGTGAGGTTCGGGTCGATAACGTCGATGCGTTCAATGTCGGCGACGAAGTGACCGGTTCCGCCATCTTTGCCGCCGGGGACATCATCGATGTCATCGGCACCAGCAAGGGCAAGGGCTTCCAGGGGGTCATCAAGCGCTGGAACTTCGCCGGCGGCCGCGCCACTCACGGCTCGATGTTTCACCGGGCTCCCGGTTCCATCGGCTGCAGCGCCTGGCCGTCCCGGGTGTTCAAGGGCAAGAAGATGGCCGGCCAGATGGGCAATGCCCGGGTGACCACCCAGAACCTGAAGGTGGTAGAGGTGCGTCCCGAGGAGAACCTGGTTCTGGTCAAGGGGGCCATTCCTGGCCCGAAGAACGGCCTGGTGATGATCCGCAAGGGCGTCAAGGCCAAGAAATAGCCGTCAGAACGAATGCGGGAGATAGAGCATGGCTAAGATTGCAGTTTTCGACATAAATAAAAATCAGGTGGCCGAGCGGGAGCTCGCTGACGGGGTGTTCAACACCGACGTCAAAGGGTACCTGATCCACGACATGGTCCGCTACCAGCTCGCCGCCCGTCGGCAGGGGACTGCGGACACCAAGACCCGCAGCGAAGTGCGTGGCGGCGGCAAGAAGCCTTACAAGCAGAAGGGAACCGGGAACGCCCGCCAGGGTTGTATCCGCGCTCCCCACTACGTGGGTGGTGGCGCGGCCTTCGGCCCCACTCCCCGCGACTATGCTTTCAAGCTCAATCGCAAGGTCAAGAAGGCTGCCCTGCGCAGCGCCCTGTCGGTGCGTTTCAAGGAGGAGAAGCTGACCGTCCTGAATGCCCTGGCACTCGACAAGATCAGCACCAAAGGGTTTGCGGATCTGCTGGCCCGCTTCGACATCAGCAACGCCCTGGTGGTGGTGGAGGGTGCGAACCGCGAGGTCGAACTGTCCGCCCGCAACCTGCAGCACGTCAAAGTGCTGCGCGCCGAAGGGGTGAACGTGTACGACCTGATGAAGTACCGCAACCTCATTCTCACCGAGGGTGCCGTTGCCCACCTGGAAGGAGCGTTGGCCTGATGAAACCGCTGCACCAGATTATCAAAAAGCCCCTGGTTACCGAAAAAACCAGCCTGCAGAAAGATGCCGGCCAGGTGGTCGCGTTCGAGGTTGCCCTGGACGCCAACAAGGTCGAAATCAAGAATGCCGTGGAGAAAGCTTTCAACGTCAAGGTCGCCGGTGTCAACACCTGCGTGGTGGCCGGGAAAGTGAAGCGCGTCGGCCGCAACTTCGGCAAGCGCTCCAACCGCAAGAAGGCGATGGTGACTTTGGCCGAAGGCAGCACCATTGATTTCTTCGGGGTCTAACAGACAGTAATCACGCGATACGGAGTTAAGATAATGGCGATCAAAAAGTTCAAGCCGACCTCCCCGGGGCGCCGCAACATGACCTCTTCGACTTTCGAAGAGGTTACCAAGAGCACTCCCGAGAAATCCCTTGTTGCGCCTCTCAAGAAATCCGGTGGTCGGAACAATGCCGGCCGCATCACCAAGCGGCACACCGGCGGCGGTCACAAGCGCAAATACCGTCTGATCGATTTCAAGCGCGACAAGAAGGGGATTCCGGCCCGCGTCGTTTCGGTCGAGTATGACCCGAACCGCACCGCCCGCATCGCCCTGCTCAGCTATGCCGACGGCGAGAAGCGTTACATCCTGGCCCCTGCAGGCCTGAATGTGAACGACGTCGTCGAAGCCAGCGACAAGGCCGACATCAAGCCGGGCAACGCAATGCCGATCCGCGCCATTCCTCTCGGCACCTGGGTGCATAACGTCGAACTCAAGGTGGGCAAGGGAGGCCAGCTGGCCCGCAGCGCCGGCACCTATGCCATGATCGCTGCCAAGGAAGGCAAGTACGCCCAACTGCGTCTCCCCTCCGGTGAGGTGCGCCTGGTGCTGCAGGAGTGCTGCGCGAGCATTGGCCAGGTCGGCAACCTCGATCATGAAAATGTCAAAATCGGCAAGGCCGGCCGCAATCGCTGGCTCGGCAAGCGCCCCCAGAGCCGTGGCGTGGCCATGAACCCCGTCGACCACCCCCATGGTGGTGGCGAGGGCAAGAGCTCCGGTGGCCGCCATCCGGTGACCCCCTGGGGTGTTCCGACCAAGGGTTACAAGACCCGCGTGAGCAAGCGTACCGACCGCTTCATCGTGCGGCCGCGCACCAAGTAAATTACCACCTTTTTCATAAGAGGAGACGGCAGTGGCTAGATCGATTAAAAAAGGGCCGTACGTCCAGGACTGCATTCAGAGGAAAGTCGACGCTCCCGGCGGCATTGATCCCAAGAAGGTGGTCAAGACCTGGTCCCGGCGCAGCACCATCATTCCCGAGTTCGTCGGCCTGACTTTCGCGGTTCACAACGGCAAGAAGTTCGTCCCCGTGTTCGTGACCGAAAACATGGTTGGCCACAAACTGGGCGAGTTCTCCCCTACCCGGACCTACTACGGGCACGGGGCGGACAAGAAGAGCAAGGTCAAGAAGAAATAGCGATTCCCCAGAGGAGTTTTAGTTCATGGAAGCCAGAGCCAAATTGAGTTATGTGCGCCTTTCCGCGCAGAAGACCCGCCTGGTGGCTGACCTCGTGCGCGGCAAGGGAGTTCAGGAAGCCCTGAATACCCTCAAGTTCTCGCCGCAGAAGGCGGCTGGAATCGTGGCCACCTTGGTGAGCTCTGCTGTTGCCAATGCCGAGCAGAAGGGGGTCTCCGACGTCGACCGGCTGTTCGTCAAAACCATTACCGTCGATGGCGGTCCGGCGCTCAAGCGCTTCATCCCCCGGGCACAGGGGCGGGCCACCAAAATCCGCAAGCCGACCAGTCACATTACCGTCGTTCTGGACGAAAAATAAGTTGTTGAGGAGGTGATCGTTTGGGCCAGAAAGTTCATCCCGTTGGATTTCGTTTGGGAGTCATCAAGACATGGGACTCCAAGTGGTATGCCGAGGCGGATTATGCCAAGCTGCTGCACGAAGATGTCAAGCTGCGTAACTACCTGAAGAAGCGGCTGTATCACGCCGGCATCTCCAAGATCGAACTGGAGCGCGCGGCCAACAAGGCGAAGATCAACATCTACGCCGCCCGTCCCGGAATCATCATCGGCAAGAAGGGGTCGGAGGTCGAGGCGCTCAAGAAAGAGCTGGCCAAACTCACCGACAAGGAAGTATTTATCAACATCCAGGAAATCCGCAAGCCGGAAGTCGATGCGCAGCTGGTGGCCGAGAACGTCGCCCTGCAGCTCGAGCGCCGGGTGGCTTTCCGCCGAGCGATGAAGAAGAGCGTCAGCATGGCACTCAAATTTGGCGCTCAGGGGATCAAAATCAACTGCAGCGGTCGTCTCGGCGGGGCTGAAATGAGCCGCACCGAATGGTACCGCGAAGGGCGGGTT
>CAZYXS010000084.1:4242-13146 GCA_964650955.1 uncultured Desulfuromonadales bacterium
CACACCCTGCGTGCCGACATCGACTACGGTTTCGCTGAAGCTAAGACCACCTACGGCATCATCGGGGTAAAGGTTCTGATCTTCAAGGGCGAAGTCCTCTCGCGGGTTCAGTAAAGAGTACGGGATAGGAGTGATTAAGTCATGTTGATGCCCAAGAAGGTTAAACATAGAAAGCAGTTCAAAGGTCGCATGCACGGCGCCGCCAGCCGCGGAACCGATCTGAACTACGGAGACTTCGGCCTGCAGGCTGTCGAGTGCGGCTGGCTGTCTTCTCGGCAGATCGAGGCCGCCCGTCGTGCCATGACCCGCTACGTCAAGCGCGGCGGCAAGATATGGATCCGGGTGTTCCCGGACAAGCCCCTGACCCGCAAGCCTGCCGAAACCCGTATGGGTAAAGGCAAGGGCTCTCCCGACAGCTGGGTTGCCGTGATTCGTCCCGGCCTGATGCTGTACGAAATGCAGGGAGTCGAGGTCGAAGTGGCCCGTGAAGCGCTGCGCCTCGCCGCCCACAAACTGCCGATGAAAACCAAGTTTGTCGTTCGGGAGGAAACTGTCAATGAAGGCTAGCGAACTGCGGGAACTCAGCCCCGCCGACCTGCAGAAAAAGATTGATGAGCTCAACCAGGAATTGTTCAACTTCCGGTTTCAGCTCCATACCGGGCACCTTGAGAACAGCGCCCGGATCCCCGCGGTGAAAAAGGATATCGCACGGGTCAAGACAGTGCTGCGGCAGAAGCAGGAACAATAGAAACGAGGATGGACATGACGACTGAGCGTGGCAATCGTAAAACCCGTGTCGGTATTGTGGTCAGCGACAAGATGGACAAGACCGTCGTGGTCAAAGTCGACAACCTGATCAAACACCCTGTTTACAAGAAAACCATCAAACGCAGAGTGACCTACAAGGCGCACGACGAGCAGAACAGCTGCTCCGTCGGCGACAAGGTTCTCATCGTGGAGACCAGACCGCTGTCCCGCGACAAGCGGTGGAGAGTCCGCGAAATAATCGAAAAGAACGCTATCGTCTAGGAGATACAAGTCATGATTCAGATGCAGACGATGCTTGATGTCGCTGATAACTCCGGAGCCCGCAAGCTCTGCTGTATCAAGGTCATCGGCGGTTCCAAGCGGAAGTACGCCGGCCTTGGCGACATCATCATCTGCTCCGTCAAGGAGGCGATGCCGAATTCCAAGGTCAAAAAGGGTGACGTTGTTCGCGCTGTCATCGTCCGGACCGCCAAGGAAGTCAACCGGCCCGATGGGTCCTACATCCGCTTCGACAACAACTCGGCCGTCGTGGTCAATGCCGGCGGCGAGCCGGTCGGGACCCGTATCTTCGGTCCGGTGGCCCGTGAGTTGCGCGCGCGTCGCTTCATGAAGATCGTGTCGCTGGCGCCGGAAGTTCTTTAATATCCGTACGGGGAGATAGACAGTCATGGCGGCGAACAAGCTTCATGTCAAAAAAAACGACATGGTGATGATCATAGCGGGCAAGGACAAAGGGAAGTCCGGCAAGGTGACCAAGGTGTTTCCTGAGAAGGGTCGGCTCTGCGTGGAGAATCTCAACGTGGTCAAGCGCCACACCCGGCCCAGCCGGACCAACAGCGAAGGTGGCATCATTGAGAAAGAGGCGCCTTTTGCTGCTTCCAATGTGCTGCTGCTCTGCGGGTCCTGCAACGAGGCGACCCGGACCGGCGTCCGGATTCTGGCCGACGGCAGCAAATCGCGCTTCTGCAAGAAGTGCAACGAGATCGTGGATAAGTAACGGAGGATTTCCATGGCAAGACTGAAAGATACCTACCAGGCCGAGCTGGCCCCCCAGCTGAAAACCGACCTGCAGCTCAAAAATGTGATGGAAGTCCCCCGTATTGAAAAGGTTGTGGTCAATATGGGCCTGGGTGAAGCCATCCAGAACATCAAGGTGCTGGAGTCGGCGGTGACCGAACTGACCAAGATCACCGGCCAGAAGGCCGTGGTGACCAAGGCCAAGAAGTCCATCGCAACCTTCAAGCTGCGCGAGGGGATGCCCATCGGCTGCATGGTGACCCTGCGCCGTGACCGGGCCTATGAGTTTCTTGATCGTCTGATCAGCGTAGGTCTGCCGCGGGTCCGTGACTTCAAGGGCGTGTCTCCCAAGGCCTTCGATGGCCGCGGCAACTACACCCTGGGAATCAAGGAGCAGATCATCTTCCCCGAAATCGACCTGGACAAGATCGACAAGGTGAAGGGACTGAACGTGACCATCGTGACCACCGCCAGGACAGACGAAGAAGGGCGCGCCCTTCTGGCGAGCCTCGGCATGCCTTTCCGGAAATAATTGCCAGGAGAGCGGAGGAATATTGTGGCAAAAAAATCGATGATGCTGAAGGCTGCGGCGCCCAAGAAATTCAAGGTCCGTGATTACAATCGCTGCCCCCTGTGCGGCCGCCCGCGTGCCTACTATCGCAAATTTGACATGTGCAGGATCTGCCTGCGCAAGCTGGCGTCGGAAGGCAAGATTCCCGGCGTTGTCAAGTCAAGCTGGTAAAGAACTAAGAGGAGCTGCATCCATGGCAATGACTGATCCGATCGCGGATATGCTGACCCGCATTCGCAACGCGGGCCTTGCGAAGCACCAGAAGGTCGACATCCCTTCGTCGAACCTCAAAGTGGCTCTGGGCACGGTGCTCAAGGATCTCGGCTATATCAAGAATTTCAAGGTGGTCAACGACGACAAGCAGAACGTGCTGCGGGTCTACCTGAAGTTCGACAATGAAAACAAGCATGTGATCAACGAAATCAAGCGGGTCTCGACCCCCGGGCGGCGCGTATACGTGGGCTGCGACGAAATCCCCGTGGTGAAAAACGGGCTGGGGAACGCCATCCTGTCGACCTCCAAAGGGGTTCTGCACGATGCGGCGGCACGCGAGGCGCAGGTGGGCGGCGAGCTCCTCTGCACCATCTGGTAAAGGTCACGACTGAAGGAGCACAGACAATGTCTAGAATTGGGAAAAAGCCCATTGCCATTCCTTCGGGGGTCAAAGTGGCCTTGGCGGGAGGTCTGATTACCGTTCAGGGGCCCAATGGCAGCCTCAAGCGGACCATCTCCGAAGGTGTCAACGTCGTGGTTGAGGCCGACCAGGTGCTGGTCCAGGCCCAGGACGCTGCCGAAGGCCGTTCCCTGCAGGGACTGACCCGGACCTTGATTTCCAATATGGTCGAAGGGGTCACCAAAGGTTTCTCCCGGGTCCTGGAAATCAGCGGCGTCGGTTATCGTGCCGAGCTCAAGGGGAGCACTCTGAATCTGTCCCTTGGTTACTCGCACCCGGTGGAATACCCCCTGCCCCAGGGGATCAGCGCCGAGGTCGAAAAGCAGACCAAGATCACCATCAAGGGGATCGACAAAGAGGTGGTCGGTGCAACCGCCGCCAAGATCCGGTCCTTCCGTGAGCCCGAGCCGTACAAAGGCAAAGGGATCAAGTACGCTGAGGAGCGGATTCTCCGCAAAGCCGGCAAGACCGGCAAGAAATAAGTGATTCAAGGCCAAGGAGAAAGACAGTGAACGTCGCGATTAAGAGGCGTCAGGCACGGGAAAAACGGCAGGTTCGCGTCCGCCAGAAAGTCAAGGGGACCGCGGAGCGTCCTCGGTTGTGCGTATTCCGCAGCGCCAAGCACATTTACGCACAGATCATCGAGGATGTCACCGGCACCACCCTGGTTTCGGTGAGCACCATGGCCAAGGACCTTGCCGATGGCGTGAAATACCCCGGGAATATTGAAGCGGCCAAAGCGGTTGGCGAAGCCATCGCGAAAAAAGCCCTGGAAAAAAACATCAAGCAGGTGGTCTTCGACCGCAACGGATTCCTTTACCACGGACGCGTCAAGGCTCTTGCCGACTCCGCTCGGGAAGCCGGCCTGTCTTTCTAGTCTAAAGGAGGATGTCTTTGCTTCGCATCGATCCCAACGAACTGAATCTGAATGACCGCGTCATTCACATCAATCGCTGCGCCAAGGTGGTCAAGGGTGGCCGGCGTTTCAGCTTTTCCGCGCTGGTCGTCGTCGGCGACGGCCAGGGGCATGTCGGCTTCGGCCTCGGCAAGGCCAAAGAAGTGCCCGAGGCTATCCGCAAGGGTGTCGAACAGGCCAAGAAGAGCCTGATCCGGGTTCCCCTGAAGGAGCGCAGCATTCCCTTTGACGTGCTGGGCAAATTCGGCGCCGGCAAGGTGCTCCTCAAGCCCGCCTCGGCCGGTACCGGCGTCATTGCCGGGGGTGCTGTCCGCGCCATCCTGGAAGTGGCAGGCGTTGGGGACATCCTGTCCAAGTGCCTGGGCTCCAACAACCCCCACAACGTGGTGCGGGCCACCATGAACGCCCTCGGCCAGCTCAAGAGCGCCGACGAGCTCATGGCCCGCCGCGGCCTGGGCGCTGGCGAATAAGGCTCGACCGCAAAGGAGATGATCATGACCGGAGAAATCAAGGTCACGTTGAAAAAGAGCGGCATTGGTCGCCAGGGCTATTTCACCCAAGTCCTCAAGGGCCTCGGCCTGACCAAACTGAACCAGACCAGAGTTCTGCAGGACACTCCCGCAATCCGGGGGATGATCCGCAAAGTCTCTCATATGGTTGTGGTTGAGGACTGATTCTTTAAGGATATATGGCTATGGATCTGAGCAATCTCAAACCGGCACTCGGTTCGACCAAAAATAGAAAACGCCTTGGCCGCGGCGCCGGCTCCGGGCTCGGCAAGACTGCCGGCAAGGGGCACAAGGGGCAGAAGGCCCGCTCCGGCGGCAGCATCAAGGCTGGTTTCGAAGGCGGCCAGATGCCGCTGCAGCGCCGCCTGCCCAAGCGCGGCTTCACCGCCCTGGACAAGAAGGTCTACACCCTGGTCAACCTGCGCGACCTCGAGCAGTTCGAGGCCGGCAGTGTGATCGACGTGGAGGCCCTGTCCCTGGCGGGACTGGTGAACAAGGTTGTCGACGGCGTGAAAATCCTCGGTGACGGCGAACTGACCAAGGCCCTGACCGTGAAGGCCCATAAATTCAGCAAGTCGGCGCAGGAAAAGATCGAGGCGGCCGGCGGCAAAGTCGAGGTCCTTTAAACTGATGTCGATCCTTCAAAATATCCTCAGTATTCCTGAACTGCGCCGGCGGATCCTGTTCACCCTCGGGATGCTGGTGGTGTACCGGATCGGGTGCCATGTGCCCACCCCGGGGGTCGACGGTCAGGTTCTTGCCAAGTTTTTTGAAGGGACACAGGGAACCCTGCTGGGGCTGGTGAGTGCATTTACCGGTGGCGCCCTCGAGCGCATGACGGTATTTGCACTCGGCATCATGCCCTACATCAGCGCGTCGATTATCCTGCAACTGCTCACGGTGGTCTACGAGCCGGTGGCCCGTCTGTCCAAAGAGGGGGAGCAGGGGCGTAAAACCATCACCAAATGGACCCGTTACGGTACCATTGTGCTGTCGGTGATCCAGGGGGTCGGCATTGCGGTCGGTCTGCAGGGAATGCGGGGCCCGGCCGGGGAACTGGTGGTGCCCGATCAAGGGATGGGCTTCATCCTGCTGACCGTAATCACCCTGACCGCCGGGACCGCCTTCATCATGTGGTTGGGCGAGCAGATCACCGAGCGGGGCATCGGTAACGGTATCTCTTTGATCATTTTTGCCGGTATCGTGGCCCTGATCCCGAGTGCCCTGGTCAACACCGCCCGTCTGCTGAACACCGGTGCGCTCTCTCCTGCGGCCATGCTGATGATCGGAGCGTTGATGGTGGTCGTTGTCTGGGCCATCGTTTTCATGGAGCGGGGGCAGCGGCGGGTGCCGATTCACTACGCCAAGCGGGTCGTCGGCATGCGGAACTATGGCGGCCAATCAAGCCACCTGCCGCTCAAGGTCAATATGAGCGGGGTGATCCCGCCAATTTTCGCCAGTTCGATCATCATGTTCCCGGCCACGGTCGCCAGCCTGGTGGATATCCCCTGGATGCAGCAGGTGGCCGGCGCCTTGGCTCCGGGTAGCCTGATCCATGATGGGATTTTTGTTGCTTTCATCATTTTCTTCTGCTATTTCTACACGGCTGTAACTTTTAACCCGATCGACGTCGCCGACAACATCAAAAAACAGGGGGGCTACATCCCCGGGATTCGTCCTGGGAAGGAGACCTCCGAATATATCGATACGGTGTTGAGTCGGCTTACTTTCGCCGGGGCATTGTACATTTCGGCCGTATGCGTCCTGCCCACCATGCTGATCAGCGGCTTTGCCGTGCCCTTCTACTTCGGTGGCACCTCCCTGCTGATCATTGTTGGGGTGGGGATGGACACTGCTTCGCAGATCGAGGCGCATCTGATCTCCCGCTCCTATGAAGGTTTCATGCGCGGGGTCAATATCAAGGGTCGCCGCGGCTAGGGGGAGATTGGACTGCAATGAATCTGATTCTGCTTGGACCTCCTGGTGCCGGCAAAGGGACCCAGGCTAAGCTGCTGACCGAACGCTTTGGCATTCCGCAAATCTCCACGGGGGATATTCTCCGTGCTGCGGTCAAGGCCGGAACTCCCATGGGCGTCAAGGCCAAGGCCTTTATGGATGCCGGTGGTCTGGTTCCCGACGAGGTGGTGGTTGGAATTGTGCAGGAGCGTCTGCAGCAGGCCGACTGCCAGCAGGGGTTCATTCTTGATGGTTTTCCCCGCACCACCGGTCAGGCCGAGGCGCTGAAATCTACGCTGGCCGGGTTGAAGATGGATCTTGATCGGGTCGTTTCGCTGGAGGTCGACGTTGAGGCCCTGGTGGTACGCCTGACCGGGCGCCGTACCTGCAAAGAGTGCGGGCGCGGCTTCCATGTCAGGTTCGATCCGTCTAAGCAAGAAGGGGTCTGCGACGCCTGTGGTGGGGCTTTGGTCCAGCGGGATGATGACCGGGAGGAAACAATCCGTCATCGACTGACCGTGTATGCTGAACAGACCGCGCCGTTGATCACCTTTTACCGCAATGAGGGGTTGTTGGCCTCGGTTGACGGCATGGCTCCCATGGTCGACGTGCAGGAGGCACTGCTTTCGGTGCTACAGGCAGTTTGAGGTGGTCTCGCTCAAGTCGGCTTCCGAACTGCAGAAGATGCGGGTGGCCGGTCGTATGGTCGCCGAAATCCTGGAACTGTTGCGCGAACGGATTGTCCCCGGGGTGACCACCGCAGAATTGGACGCCGTTGCGGAAAATGAATGCATAAAGAGGAAAGCCCGGCCTGCATTCAAGGGCTATGGCGGTTTTCCTTTTACTATTTGCGCCTCGCCCAACGAAAAAGTTGTGCACGGATTCGCTGACCGAACCCCGCTGGTCGAAGGGGATATTCTGAGTATCGACTTTGGGGTGCTCTACGGCGGATTCTACGGGGATGCCGCCATTACTGTGCCGGTGGGACCGGTCAGCGCCGAAGCCGAGCGGCTTTTGCGGGTCACTGAAGAGAGCCTGCAACAGGCCATCGCCGTCGCTGTCGTCGGCGGAAGGCTTTCGGATATATCCCACGCCGTGCAGGCCCGCGTCGAGCCCGAGGGATTCAGCGTAGTGCGGGAATTTGTCGGGCACGGCATCGGCAGGCAACTGCACGAATCGCCCCAGGTGCCGAATTTCGGCGTGAAAGGGCAGGGGCCCCGTCTGAAGGCTGGCATGACGCTGGCGATCGAGCCGATGATCAATGCCGGGGTACCGGATATCCGGATTCTTGCCGATGGATGGACGGCGGTCACTGCGGACGGGCGCCTCTCGGCGCACTTTGAGCACACCGTGGCCATCACCGATGACGGTCCCGAAATTTTGACAATGGTTTAATTGACAGGCGGGTCCGCCAGGTGCCGACTCGCAGAACAACCTAAATATTCAGGTGCAAACCGCAACGGTAAAGGATTGAGTGATGAAAGTCCGAGCTTCGGTCAAAACCATGTGCGACAAATGCAAGGTTATCAAACGTAAGGGTATCGTCCGCATCATCTGCGACAATCCCAAACATAAGCAGAAACAGGGTTAAAAGGGATTAGGAGGAAACATTGGCACGCATTGCTGGTATCGACTTACCGAGAAACAAGCGGATCGAGGTGGCTCTCACCTACATCTACGGCATCGGCCGGTCCTCCTCGCAGAGGATTCTCGCCAAGGCCGGGGTTGATCAGAACACTCGCACCGACAACCTGACCGAGGCCGAGATTTCGGCGATTCGTGAAAACATCGACCGCGAGTTCAAGGTGGAAGGTGATCTGCGGCGGGAAGTCACCATGAATATCAAGCGCCTGATGGATCTGGGCTGCTATCGTGGCCTGCGCCATCGCCGGGGCCTTCCGGTGCGGGGGCAGAAGACCAAGACCAACGCCCGAACCCGCAAGGGGCCGCGCAAGACTGTTGCCGGTAAGAAGAAATAATTGGAGGAACGATGGCTAAGGCAGGTAAAAAGGTCGTAAGAAAGGCCAAGGAAAGAAAAAATATTTCCACTGGCGTCGCCCACATCCAGGCGACTTTCAATAACACCATCGTGACCATCACCGATGCAGTCGGCAATGTCATTTCCTGGTCTACCTGTGGCGCAAAAGGGTTCAAGGGCTCCCGCAAGAGCACCCCGTTTGCCGCGCAGATGGCCGCCGAGGACGCGGTGAAGAAGGCCCAGGAGCATGGGCTGCGGACGGTGGAGGTGCACGTCAAGGGGCCCGGCTCCGGGCGTGAGTCGGCGCT
This sequence comes from uncultured Desulfuromonadales bacterium, assembly GCA_964650955.1. Lineage (GTDB taxonomy): Bacteria > Desulfobacterota > Desulfuromonadia > Desulfuromonadales > CAZYXS01 > CAZYXS01. The sequence goes on from CAZYXS010000084.1 coordinate 12,939, forward strand.
GCGGGCGATCCAGGCCGCCGGCCTGACCGTGACCATGATCAAGGATGTGACCCCGATTCCCCACAACGGCTGCCGCCCCCCCAAGCGCAGAAGAGTTTAATCCAAAAGGAGGACGAACCTTGGCTAGATATACTGGTCCCGTCTGCCGTCTGTGCAGAAGGGAAAACATGAAGCTGTTCCTCAAAGGGGACAGATGCCACACCGATAA